>JADWMG010000191.1 GCA_015767405.1 Actinomycetota bacterium | reverse complement strand
CGACAGATGGGGGTCTGCGATGGGAGCCATTCCAATCAGAACGACCGACGCAACGCCAGAGTTCGTAACTGACGCGCTGAGATCAGGGGGTGCAATCGCTGCCGACACCGCAGTTGCGGAGGTCGAGCACTGCACGATCGGTGAGGGCGTTGGCATCATGGGCACGCTGGCAAGGCTGACGTTGCGGTACAGCGGCCCGGCGGTCGGCGCGCCTTCGAGCGTCGTTCTCAAGTTGCCATCCGAGTTCCCTGAGAACCGAGGTGTCGGAAACCATTTCAGGTTCTATGAGCGCGAGGGGCGTTTTTACGAACAACTCGGCGACAAGCTGTCGGTGCGCACACCGCGTTGCTACTTCAATCACATCGACCCAGAACGCGACGAGTTCGCACTGCTGCTCGAAGATTTCTCTGACCGCACAATGGTCAGCCAAATCGCCGGTCTCCCGCCGGATCGGGCTGCTGAGGCGATTAGGGCAATCGCGTCGGTTCACGCCGAATGGTGGGATTCGCCCGCCCTCGACTCGTTGACCTGGATGCCTGATGGCGATTCGCCCGAACTCATGTCGGCTGGCGCGGAGTATCGGAAGGTTTGGCCTGAGTTCCTCGCACGATTCGGCGATGAAATGCCCGATGGATCGTTAGAGCTCGGCGAACTCATCGGCCCCTCGTTTGAAGCGAATCAAGCTGCTTTCAACGGCAGCAGTCCGGTCACGATTGCTCATGGCGATTTCCGAGCCGACAACTTGATGTTCGACGACAGTTCTGAGGGAACCGAGCATGTTGGTGTGCTCGACTGGCAAATCGCGATGAGGCTCGGCGCAATGATGGATGTCACCTATCTCCTGACCCAGTCGATGACGATCGATGATCGTCGGAACAACGAACGTGATCTCGTGTCCGTCTGGTATGACGCCGTGGCGTCAGCGATGGGTGCGGCACCCGACGGGTTCTCGGAGGATGACGCGTGGGACGAGTATCGCTCGGCGACAGGAAACTTGACGGTCTACGGCGTCATTGGAGGCGGCACGACGGACCTAGGTAACGAACGGGGCGTGCAACTCGTGACGGCGATGGCCGAGAGGGCGTTCACTGCTGCACTCGATCTAGACGCGGCCTCGTTCGTGGAGAGCTAGAGACGGCCGCGTTCGCGTTGTCTAAGCGCGCAACGCACCAGCCACGGTCGGTCCAGCTCAGAAGTTCGGGGGACGTTTTTCGCGTAGCGCGCTGACGCCTTCGCGGTACTCGGCCGTTCCCATCGCCTCGTTCAGCAGGCGGATCGAGTCGCCTACCGAAGCCGCCGGGTCGTGGCGGAGCAGGTCGTCAACGATCTGACGCTTCGTCATTGTCACCGCATTGGGTCCGGTGGTGGCGGCGAGGTTCCGGGCGTACGCGGTTGCAGCCGCAAGCGTCGATGGGCCGTCGGGCTCGACGCCGTTCCAGAGGCCCCAATCGGCGGTGTCGGCGCCGGTTACGACGCGGCCGGAGAGCAGCAAGTCGGCCGCCCTGGTGGCGCCAACGAGGCGGGGGAGCATCCAACTCATTCCGTATTCGGCGGGAAGCCCGAGCTTTGGGGCGGCGGTAGTGAGCTTCGCATCGGCAGTGACGAAACGAAGGTCGCAGAACAGAACGAGCGCTAGCCCGACCCCGGCACATGCGCCGTTGACGGCGGCGATGATCGGCAGCCGATAACCAAGCTGCCAGGCGAAATCAGCGTCGAGCCGATCGCCGCCGCCGGGTTGAGCTGGCTCAGGCGGTAGACCAGTGTCGTACTCGCCACGCTCGGCGTGCCCCGCCAGTGCCTGCGAGTCGCCTCCAACGCAGAATGCCGGTGGAGTACCGGTGACGATCACGGCTCGTAACTCGGAGCGGTTTTCGAGGTCAGCCATGACGGACCGGAACTCGGTATGCATGCGCCCGGTCCAGGCGTTGTGACGATGTGGCCGATCGAGCCACACAGTCGCAACCTTGTCATCGATTTCGTAGCGGATCGCCGTGAGCTCGGATTCGTTCATCCCCAGATCGCTTTCAATACCGGCTCGGCGAGTTCCGGTCGACAGACGATGAAGTCGGGAAGCCACGGGTCGCGGTCGTTGTAGACGAGCGCGCTGCCGTCGATGCGGCTGGTGTGGAATCCGGCGGCGTTCGCCACTGCAACGGGCGCCGCTGAGTCCCACTGGTACATGCCGCCGTCATGTACGTAGATGTCGGCCTCGCCCATGACCACAGCCATCGCCTTCGCGCCTGCTGAGCCGAGGCGAAACGCGTCGCAATCGATCCCTTCGGCCACGAGCACGGCGGCGTACGGCGCCCGGCTCCGCGATGTGACCAGACGTGGCTTCTCGCGTGTGAACGGCGGGAGGGGTGGCGCTGGGTCGGTCGAGAATGTCATGTCAATCGCGGGCAAGCTGACCGCACCTGCACCGAACCGGTCTCTGGTCCACAGAGCGACGTGCACCGCCCAGTCCATCCTGCCGGGCTCGCCGTATTCGCGAGTGCCGTCGAGCGGGTCGACGATCCAGACTCGATCTGCCCCGAAGCGCCGCGGATCTTCGCTGCCTTCCTCTGAAAGCACAGCATCGTCCGGGCGATGTTTGGCGAACTCGGATGCGAGGAACTCCTGTGCGATCGCGTCTCCGGCATCTTTGACATCCCACGTCGACGCACCGGCGCCGAACATCTCGTCACGGAGTTCGAGCAGCTTGTGGCCCGTTTCGATGGCCAGTCGCGTGGCGAGTTGCGCGTCGGACTCGGCAGCGGACATCGGGTCAGTCTGCCAGCACGTCACGCGAGTTGTGGGACCGGATCAGCTCAGCTTCTTGTACTTGATGCGGTGCGGCTGCTCGGCTGCGGCACCGAGCTCTTTCCTGCGGTACTCCTCGTACTCGGAGAAGTTCCCTTCGAACCAGCGCACTTGGCTGTCGCCCTCGAACGCCAGCACGTGCGTGGCGATCCGGTCGAGGAACCAGCGATCGTGCGAGATCACCACGGCGCAACCCGGGAACGACTCGAGCCCGGCTTCGAGCGCCCTCAGTGTGTCGACGTCGAGGTCGTTGGTCGGCTCGTCGAGGAGCAGAACGTTGCCGCCGGACTTGAGCAGCTTGGCGAGGTGCACCCGGTTGCGCTCGCCACCGGACAGATCGCCAACTCGCTTGCCGTGATCGGTGCCCTTGAAGTTGAAGCTCGAAACGTACGCTCGGCCGTGAATCTCGCGACCACCGACTTCTAGTACCTCGGCGCCTTCAGTGATCTCATCGAACACCGTGGCATCGGGGTCGAGGTCGTCGCGGTCCTGATCGACATAGGAAAGGTCGACCGTTTCTCCGATCTTGATGCTGCCCGAGTCGGGTTCTGATGCTGCCCGAGTCGGGTTCTTCCCGGCCCGCCAGCATCTTGAAGAGCGTGGTCTTGCCGGCGCCGTTGGGGCCGATGATTCCGACGATGCCAGCTGGCGGAAGCGTGAACGACAGGTCTTCAATCAGGAGCCGGTCGCCGAAGCCCTTGCTCAGATGTTCGACCTCGATCACCGTGTCGCCGAGGCGCCGGCCCGCCGGGATCGCGATCTCCAGAGTTGACGCGGCGGGATCGGCTGCCTTCGTCTCGGCGTAGAGCTTGTCGTAAGCGGCCAGGCGAGCCTTGCCCTTGGCTTGGCGCGCCTTCGGGCCCATGCGGACCCACTCGAGCTCACGGGCGAGCGTGCGCTTGCGGGCTTCGTTGCCGCGTTCTTCGCGCTCCAAGCGTTCCTGCTTCTGCTCCAACCAACTCGAATAGTTGCCTTCGAAGGGCAGGCCACGACCTCTGTCGAGTTCGAGGATCCACTTGGCCACGTTGTCGAGGAAGTAGCGGTCGTGCGTGATTGCCACCACGGTGCCCGCGTAGTCGCCGAGGAAACGTTCGAGCCAGTCGACCGACTCGGCATCGAGGTGGTTGGTCGGCTCGTCGAGCAGCAAGAGGTCGGGGCTCGACAGCAGTAGGCGGCACAGCGCGACCCTGCGCCGCTCGCCGCCGGACAGAACGCTGACATCGGCATCATCGGGTGGGCACCGCAGCGCATCCATCGCGATTTCGACGTTGCGTTCGAGACTCCATGCGTCGGTGGCGGCGATCTTGTCTTCGAGCTGGGCCTGCTCCTTGCCGATCTTGTCGTAGTCGGCGTCGGGGTCGGCCCACATGGCCATGACCTCGTTGTAACGATCGATGATGCCCTGCACCTCGGCGACACCGTCCATGACGTTGCCCTTTACATCCTTCGCCGAATCGAGCTGAGGCTCCTGAGGGAGGTAGCCCACGGTGAACCCGGCAGTCAGCCGTGCCTCGCCCGAATAGCCGTCGTCGAGACCGGCCATGATCTTCAGGAGGGACGACTTGCCGGCACCGTTCGAACCGAGTACGCCGATCTTGGCTCCGGGATAGAACGACAGCGAGATGTTCTCGAGGACGGTCTTGTCGGGCGGGTAGTGCCGAGCGAGTTTGTAGGCCTGGTAGATGAATTCGTGCGCCATGGTTCGGCCGAGGATACTGGCGCCGGGCTTCGCTGGTGCTGGTCAGCCGGCGGCCATCCCGCGTCGCTCAGCCGGCGAGGCGGGCAACGGTGTCGGAGAACTCGCTCACGGTCGAGCTGATGATGTCGGCCACCGACTCGACCGACTCGATGCGTCCGGCCACCTGCCCCGACAACGCGATTGCCGCGTTCATGTCGCCGCCGAAGTACAGCGCTTGCGCGTCTCCGAAGTCGCCGAAGACGTTGTGTTCGACGTCGACGAGTGACGTTGTTCGGTCGGTCCGGAGCGCCCGGAGCGCGGGGGAGTGCCGTTGGTTGAGGAAGAGCGTGTCGGTCTCGGCCGCATCGACAATCGCCTGTTTCCAGTTGTCGTGGACTGGCGATTCCGCGGCAGACACCATCCGTGTGCCCATCTGTACGCCTTCGGCGCCGAGGGCGAATGCAGCAGCCATGGTCGCCCCGTCGGTAATTCCTCCAGCGGCGATGATTGGTACGTCAACCTTCGACCGCACCAACGGCAGTAGGACCATGGTTGCCACTGGTGTCGGGCTCTTGAACCCGCCACCTTCACTGCCCTCTACCACGAGGCCGTCGACTCCGGCGTCGACCGCTTTGAGCGCCGCCTTGAGGGTCGGGACGACGTGGTACACGGTCAGCCCGGCATCCTTGAGAATGGATGTGTACTTCGTCGGTGACCCGGCAGAGGTCGTGACGAACTTGACGCCCTGATCGATCACGAATTCGGCGATGCCAGGGTCGCGAACGAACGCTTGAGCAATGTTCACGCCGAACGGCTGGTCGGTGAGATCGCGCATCAAGCGGATCTCATCTTTGACCGCATCGAGTTCGCCCGACGATGTCTCGATGATGCCGCATCCACCGGCCTGCGAGACCGCTGAGGCGAGCTGGGATCGGGCGATCCAGCCCATCGGTGCCTGGACGATGGGAATGTCGACACCCAAGTCGCGGCTGACTCGGTTGTTGAAAGCCGCAGGGAGGTCTGAACGGGAGGAGGAAGTCATCCCCACATCTTGTCGATCAGCCAACGACGAGCGGGAATCGTGCGTCACCGTCTAGCGATCCGCCGACAACGAGGCCGTTCGCTTCGTACGGCGGCGATGTCACCCAGGGGCGAGTAGCGAAGGTCGCATCGTCGCCGACCCATCGCAGGCTGACCGCGCGTCGACGAGTTGAGAGGTCATTCCCTGGCGCTCCGTGGAGCGTGCGGTAGTGGAACGCAAGAATGTCGCCAGGCTCGACATCCCAGGACAAGACTCGTTCCCGCTCCAGATGCTCGTCGATGTCGGGGAGCAGCTCGAAGCGCTCATCGGGCACGCCGTACGGGGCATGGTCGATGAACTGGCGGGGGATGAACCGGCGGTCCCACAAATGTGAGCCGGCGATGAATTGCAAGCCGGATGACGCCGGCACGGGATCGAGAGCGATCCACATGCTCACGTTCTGGTTGCCGTCGATGCAGTAGTAGGGATCGTCGTGATGCCAGGGCGTGCGTTCAGTGGCGCCAGGTTCTTTGACGAGTACGTGTTCGTGAAAAAAGCGAACCGACGTCGACTCCATCAGCTGCCCTGCGATTTCCGCCAGCCCGCTGTCGAAGGCCACGCGCTGATACTGCTCGACCTCGGGCCAGGTGACGTAGTCACTCCAGAACCCGATCGCCTCATCACTGCTCGTGTACCAGTGTGACCAGCTACTCGGGTGGGTTCTGTTGTACTCCACGCCCTCGGCGAGAAGGTCGAGCCAGTCACCGTCGAGGGCTCGGCGTAGCACCGTCGCTCCGTCACGTTGGAACGCATCCACGGCCGCGTTGATCGACTCTGGTTCAGGCGCTTCCACTCCGTCATTCTTGCATCCCCGGACCGGGCTACGGTCAGTCGCATGCTTCCCACAGCGCAATTCGGGCCGACCGGTCATCAATCGACGCGGGTGATCTTCGGTGCTGCGGCACTCGGGGGAATGAGCCAGGAGCGTGCAGACGCGACCCTGGCCCAAGTTCGCGCATGGGGGATCAACCACATCGATACGGCAGCTTCGTATGGAGCATCGGAAGATCGACTCAGGCCGTGGCTTGCCGAGCATCGCTCCGAAGTGTTTCTCGCCACTAAGACCGGTGAGCGGACGGGCGAGGGCGCTCGGCGCGGTCTCGAACGCTCACTCGAGCGGATGGGTGTCGACCATGTCGACATGATTCAGTTGCACAACCTCGTCGAGCCTGACGAGTGGGAGACAGCGTTCAGTTCCGATGGGGCTGTCCAAGCCCTCGGTGCGGCCCGTGCCGAGGGCCTTGTCCGACATATTGGCGTCACGGGACACGGATTGCGGATTGCGGGTGCGCATCTACGCAGCCTCGAACGGTTCGACTTCGCCGCGGTGCTCCTGCCGGTGAACTTCATCCTGCTCGAACAGGCTGAATACCGATCGGACGTCGAGCGGCTGCTTGCCGTGTGTGCGGATCGGAACGTGGCCGTCCAGACGATCAAGGCAATTGCTCGTGGACGTTGGGGCGATGGCGATATGCGCAAGTTCAGCTGGTACGACCCGCTGACCGATCCGGCAGCGATCGATCACGCGGTGAACTTCGTGCTCTCCCACCAGCAGATGTTTCTCAACACGACCAGCGATGCGCGGTTGCTCCAGATGACCGTCGACGCTGCCTCCGGGGAACTTGCTCGCCCAAGCGACGCCGCGCTGCGCGCCGACATAGTCGAGCAGGGGATCACTCCGTTGTTCGACGGAATGGCCCTCGAAACCATCTGAGGTTGGGCCATCCCGCTCACCCCGGTACGTGATGTGAGCGATGCACGCGCCGACCACCCAACATCTCTCACAGCAATCCCCAAGGACTCACCGTTGTGAGCGATGCACGCGAAATGCGCCCACATTGCTCATGAACTCCGAGTGAGACGCCCGGCAGTACGTGATGTGAGCGATGCACGCGAAATGCGCCCACATTGCTCATGAACTCTGAGTGCAGGGGTTGGATGTGAGCGATGCGCGCGCTGTCTGCGCACAACGCTCATATCTGGCGCGTGAGCTCAGCCGGCGCTGACGGCGGGGTTCATACCACGATTGCGAGCGATGCGAACCGGGCCGCGCCGTTCGCTGATGTCTGTGTAGGACGCCACGATTGTTCGGATCTGATTGCCTTCGAGCTCGTCGCTCTCGCAGAGCCCGTCGGCGATGTCGAGCAGGGCATCACGATATTTCGACACCATCATGTCGGCACGTTCGGCTCCTTCGGTGAGGAACGCCTCGGCGGCCTCGCGGCTCGGGTCATCGGCCAGTACTTTGGCGACGAGGTTTGCCGCGGTCGGCAGAGCCGCCGCCTCGAGGCTGAGCAAACCCGGACCGTTGCCGAGTTGCCCGACCAGCTGTGAGGCGATATTGGTAGCCGCAGCGAGGTCAGATGAAATTCCGCTGCTCGCCTCGCCGTACTCCATACGTTCAGCCGCACGACCTGCGAGCGCAACCACGATCAGGTCGCGGGCTTCGGTCGGGGTCTTGAGGAACCTCTCTTCGAAGTCGCCGTGCGCAACCATCCCGAGCGCTGAAGAGCGCCGCAGAATCGAGGCCATCTTGACGTCGCGACGCGTGAGAACAGCGGTGAGGGCGTGGCCGGCCTCGTGGACTGCGATGCGGCGGCGCTCGTCCGGGTGATAACCCATCTCCTGAGCGACGCCGAC
>JADWMG010000190.1 GCA_015767405.1 Actinomycetota bacterium | reverse complement strand
GATGACATCACCGCCGCGGTGCTGGAAGCCGGGGAGCAGCTCGACGTGATAATGATTCCGAAGGTGGAGGGACCTGAAGACATCCACTACGTCGACCGTCTACTAGCGCAACTCGAAGCGAAGGCGGGTCTCGACAAGCCGTTACTCGTTCATGCGATCCTCGAAACTGCTCGCGGTGTCTCGAACGTGGAGGAGATCTGCGGGGCATCGCCGCGTATGCAGGGCCTCTCGCTGGGGCCGGCCGATCTTGCCGCCAATCGGCGAATGAAGACGACGCGTGTCGGCGGCGGTCACCCTGGCTACCTGGTCCGGGCCGACCCGACTGGCGACGATGTCCAGGAAGAACGAACGACCTACCAGCAAGACTTGTGGCACTACACGATTGCCCGCATGGTTGACGCCTGTGTCACCAACGGAATCCTTCCTTTCTATGGGCCCTTTGGTGATATCAAGGACACGGTTGCCTGTGAGGATCAGTTCCGCAACGCCTACCTGCTCGGATGTGTCGGAGCCTGGAGCCTGCACCCGGTACAGATCGCAATTGCCAAGAAGGTCTTCAGCCCTGACCCAGCCGACGTAGCCCACGCGCAACGAGTGATCGAGGAGATGGGCGATGGGACCGGTGCGATCATGCTCGACGGAAAAATGGAAGATGATGCCTCGGTGAAGCAGTGTCGAGTCGTTGTCGAGCTTGCGCAGAGCTTGTCAGAACGTGACCCCGAGTTGGCGTCGCTGTACGGCTTTGGCGAGAGCGCTCGATGAGCGACGATCTTCGGCCTCGCCGCTCGGTGCTGTACATGCCGGCGGCGAACGATCGCGCCCTGGAAAAGGCCCAGTCGATTTCTGCAGACGCGATCATCTTCGACCTCGAAGATGCCGTAGCCCCGGATTCCAAGCCCGAAGCTCGGGCCAAGGCCGTAGCAGCGGTTCAATCGGGCCTGTACGGCAATCGTGAACTCACGATTCGTTGCAACGGCCTCGACACCCAGTGGGGATCCGACGACGTTGCCGCGGCTGGCGCGGCGGCCCCAGCGGCGGTTGTCATCCCGAAGGTCGACACGGTTGGGTATGTCGACGAGGTCTCGGCGCTACTCGACGCGGCTGGCGCTCCGGCAAATGTTCGTATTTGGCCGATGATCGAGACGCCGACGGCGATGTTCAATGTTCGCGAGATTGCCGGGCATACTCGAGTCGCGGTGCTCGTGATGGGTACGAACGACCTGGCCAAAGAACTTCGTTCGCCGCTGATCCCCGGCCGTCACCCCCTCGTGCCGCACTTGGCGCACGCTCTGCTGGCTGCTCGCGCAGCAGGGAAGGTAATCCTCGACGGGGTCTACAACGACGTCAAGAACCCTGATGGGTTCGAAGCCGAGTGCCGCCAAGGGATGGAGATGGGTTTCGATGGCAAGACGCTGATCCATCCGACACAGGTTGGGCCTGCCAACGAGATGTGGGCACCCTCAGTTGACGACATCGAGTATGCCGAGCGTGTTATCGCAGCGTTCGACGAAGCGGTCGCCGACGGTAGGGGTGTGGCCACCGTCGACGGTCGGATGATCGAGAATCTCCACGTCGACAATGCCCGACGGGTGTTGGCAACGGCCGCGGCGATCGCCGCGTTCAGCTAGTGATTTTGGAAACGATCTGATCGAACGCGGCGTCGGCGTATGCGACCATTTCGTCGTCGGTGCGGTCCTGTATCGGGTGGGGCGTGAATACCCGGGCTACAGCGGGGAAGCCGAGCGACGTCGACTGAGCGCTGGCGGCGTCTACGAACTGGTCGGAGGCGACGAACACTGCCGGAATTCCGCGTATTTCAAGATCGTTGATGTCGTGCACACTGCACGTCGTACAACTGCCTCAATCGGCGAGCGCCTCGATCACGACCTGACACTCGGTCGCGATCTTGTGACGGAGATCGACCGGTGCCGGTTTGGCGAAGGTCGGCTTGCTGTAGCGCTTCACGTCGGCGCCGACCCCCGTGAGGCGTTGCTCGATTCGGTCGAGGAACACATCGCCACGTGGTTTGGAGATATTGAGTAGCCCGACGGTCAGCCCGTCGAGCGATGTGGGACGTTCAACAGGCTGACGTTCTGCAAGAGAGCGCTCGCCGGTGGGGTCGAGGATTGTTCGAGTCATGGTTGACTCAGTATGTCACGACACGGGCGACCGGTTTCGAGCCGACGTCACCGTTCACCCAGCCTCCGATGATCTCGGAGAACAGTCCGGCTCCACCACCGGCGTAGGCCAGCATCAGCCCGCCGTCGCGGAACTTCGGAACGGCTGGGATGTCTGCGAACTCCTGCGGAAGGCCTTCTGCGATCTCTCCGGCCCCGCGTATGAGTTCAGAACCGGGACGATTGAGATGAGCGTTGATGCCCGAGATGATCTGCTCGCGCGTCCATCCCGCGTTGGCGAATACACGGGCGTGTTCGGGGCCCATCACCAGGACTGCGTCGAACGCCATTACCAGCTTGGGATGGTGCAAGACCTGGAGGTTGGCCGCCAACGAACGTGCG
Organism: Actinomycetota bacterium; assembly: GCA_015767405.1. Taxonomy (GTDB): domain Bacteria; phylum Actinomycetota; class Acidimicrobiia; order Acidimicrobiales; family Ilumatobacteraceae; genus Sva-07. The sequence continues at coordinate 2,262 of JADWMG010000190.1, read as the reverse complement.
AGCGAATCGGGTTGGCGCGACAGCTGATCTACAACGCAGCGCGGCCCTTCGCCGGCGAACAACGTGATCGCGTCGAGGCCCGGTTCCATCCCGAGTTGGCCGGCCAGCGTGCCATAGGGGGAGTCGACGTCGTTTTCGGCAAAGCAGAAGCTGAGCTTGCTCGGCGCGCCGTGAGTCGCCCGGTCGACTTCACCCGGTCGCCCACCGCCGAAGTTGCGGATCACGAGTTGAAGCGCCCTGCCAATGGTCGAGTTGGCGCGGTTTCCCTGGCCCAGTGCGTTGCCGCCGGAATTCATCCCGATCGCCCTCGTTCCGGGCCCACTGCAGATGATCACCGGAGCGACCGGCATCGTTGTCGCAAGTAGGCCGTGCATGTTGAACTCATCGGTGCAGGCAGCTTCGACGGTAGTGAGGACCCACGGCAGGTACTCGGGCAGGCACCCTGCCATCACGGCTGAGATCGCAACCTTCTCAACCGTGATGTCGACGAGGTCAGGAGGAACCGTCGCCACGATGTCGGATGGGGCTCGGGTGGTGCCGGTGAGCATCCGCATGACCCGCTCCTCGGTCGGTGGAACCACCGGCAGACCGTCGGTCCAACCGCGGTTGAACATCATCTCCATGTCGTCTTCGGCGTCTGCGATATCGACGCGCCGGGATGACAACGTGGTTGCTCCGAACCGCACGCGCAACTCATCGACCAGGTCGGGGTCGACGCTCATCGATCCGCATCCCGGCCGCATTGGCGGCAACTCGGGCCCGAGGTCTTCGATGCCGGTGACGCGCTCCCACTCGGTGCGCATCCAGCCAACGGTTCGGTCGACCTCGACACCGTCTACGACGCGGATCACCGTTGGGACCGTCTCGATGTCGTGGTGCCAGCTGATCGACAAGTCGCCATCGTGCTGCGCGCTGGGGCTCGTCGGGAAGTCGGGATTATCTTGCGAGTAGACCGTGAGGTTGGTTGCCTCGGCCAATTGTTGAAGGACAGGCACGACTGTCTGACAGGTAGCGCATTCCTCTTTGACGACGATGACAATTCCGTCCGGGAGAGTGCTCACGAGACGAACTCCACGATGCGTTGGTTCACGACATCCGGCGCTTCGAGATGGAGGAAATGGCCGGTGCCATCGATGATCTCGATCGTCACGTTGTCAGTCACCATCGAGCGGGCGGATTCTGCGACCTCGCTGCCGATGCCGCCGTCGTTCATGCCATGGAGATACAGCAGTGGCTGCGGTGGCACGTCTTGAGCCTTGGATTGGATATCTCCCAAGGCGGGGTCGACATATCCGTCGCCGAGTGCTGCCCTGTAGTAACCGAGCGCAGCGGTGAGGTTTGCTGGGTCGCGTAGCGATGGCTTGAGGAGAGCGAGATCGGCGGCGGCGTCGTAGCCGGGCGACCAGTCATTCCAGAGCATGTCGATGAAAGCAAGGTCGTTCGACGGTACGACGAGATCGGCGAGTCCGCTCTGGAAGAAGAACATGTACCAGCTCTTCTTGAGCTGGTCGGTGCTCGTCAGGAACGATGCCGCGAACGCGGCACCGGGCGGGACCGCCATGCCCACGACCTTGGCCCATCTGTCGGGCTCGAATGATGCGGCGGTGTAAGTGATCGGTGCGCCCCAATCGTGGCCGATGATCACAGCGTTGCCATCGCCACCGAAATAGTCGTGAAGCCCGATGACGTCGAGAGCCGGGGCGCCGATCTGATATCGCCCATCCGCTGGGACAGAGCTTGGGGCATAGCCACGCAGGAACGGCGCGACAACTCTGAATCCGGCTTCCTCCAGCCGTGGCATCAAGAGTCGCCAGGTGTGCGCGGAGTCGGGGAAACCGTGCAGACAAAACGCGAGGGGAAGCGACTCGTCATCGATCGACGGTGACGTGAGGCAAGCCAGTTCGACATCGTTAACGCTGACGACGACAGATGATTGGGCTGGTCCGTCACTGCTCATGGCAGCGACGGTAGTCGTCAATGTCGACTTGGGGTTGCGTCGGAGGCACCCGCAGGACCTATCGTTTGCTTATCGGGGAGACAGAAGATCCAGTTGCCGCATCGAGTGGTATGGCCGTCACGTTTCATGGTGTTCGTGGTTCGACGCCTTGTCACGGAGACGAGATCGCCCGCTACGGCGGCAACACATCGTGCGTTTCAGTTGAGATACCTGGCCACGACCCATTTCTCTTCGACCTCGGAACAGGTCTTCGTTACTTCGGTCTCGCCCTGTCGGAGGGTGAACCGTTCAGGGGGACCTGCCTT
>JADWMG010000046.1 GCA_015767405.1 Actinomycetota bacterium | reverse complement strand
TTGACCAGGCGAGCCCCGCGGCGGCGAGCAGCATCCAGCGTTGCATCGCCCAACCGCCCATTCGCCTGCTGGCGAAGGAAATCCCGATGATCGAGGCGATGTTGACAGCACCTACGCCGATCGCTGCCCCTGGGCCGGGGGAGAGGAACTGCGCGAACGGGGCGATCAGAAGGTCATAGGTGGGGCCCGGGTTGTTCAGGTTCACGCCAAGACTCAACGATGCTGACGTCCACGAACCGAGAAACGGGTGGTGCTCCGTGAACACATCCGCAGTACGGATGTACAACAGAGCATTGTCTCCGATTGGAAACCAGTTCCGCCGCAGCGCGCGAACTACTGCTACGACGATTGGCAGAATGACGATTGCCAGGAGACCGGCTCGGGCCAATTGCCCAGGGCCGGCGGGAGACTCGTCGGTCGCGACGACTGCGGTGGCTTCATCGACGTCGACTGCCATGTTCAGTCCGGCACGCCGATGCCACTCATAGCAATGGCCGATGCCTGGGCGAACCCTGAGAACAGCACGACGAACGCTGAGAAGCTTGCGATGAACAAAGCGGCGAGGCCAGCCAGGGTGCTGTACACAGCAGGTCCGGGTGAATCGCCGAAGACCCCTGTGGCAACGAGCACGAGGAAGCCGAAGAGTGCCACGGCGCTTGTTGACGCAACGAACATCATCCGCACGGCTATCCGCTCGGAGAATGGGAGCAGCATTCGCACGCCATGGGCCATCAGTGCATAGGTATTCATTCTTGACTGTCCGGCGAAACGATGACCGCGAGCACACGGGACTTGGGCGGTCGGTCGCCGCAAAGCAAGCAACGTAGAGGAGTAGCAGAGGTCGAAGCTGGGATGGTTAATGGTCGTGGCAAGGGAGTCTGCACGTTGCGCGGCGAAGTTTCCGGATCGAACAGTTGTACCGGTCAGAACGCGGAACATCAGGCGGTAGAAGATGTACATCACACGGAAACTGAGAGGTTCCGAACGTTTGGTGCGTTGCGCCAGCGCCAGCACCACGGCGTCGTCGTCGAGTGCCGAGATGAGGCGCGGAACATCGGTCGGCTGATCCTCGCCATCGGAGTCCATCGTGATGACCAGGTCATCGTCAGGCAAGTCGAGGGCCAGGTGTCGAAGTCCATAGACAATCGCGCGTTGGTGCCCGAGGTTGAACGGAGGAGTCAGAACATCCACGTTTGTCAGATCGAGGAGATGCTTGACCTCGGGGTCGGTTCCGGCCGAGTCATCGATCACCAAGTGGTGAATCTCGAGATCAAGCCCTGACTCGATGCAGGCCTCTGCTGTTTCCTTGCGGAGTCGGTTGAACGACTCAGTATCGCGGAGCATCGGACTGACGATCCAGCAACCTCGTTTCGATTGTGTGGTTTCAACCATCAGAGATTGGTTTTGACGCGACGGCGATCACAGATGTTCCCAAGGGCCACCATCGTCGGAATCGGGCGGTTGTCGAGCTGATCCAGTAGCCGATTCGACTCATGACTGGACTCAGTTGCGGAAAATCCACGTCAGAGCGTTGGCCTCGCCGCAATTTGCGAAACGGAAGGAGAATCAGGAGCTCTGGGAACAGATACTGGGAACTCTCGACTCGTAGTCCTGCGCCACTGAGTACTTCGGCGAGTTGCCGGCGCGAGTACCGCCTGTAATGACCCAATTCGGTGTCCCATGATGAGAATGCCCACTGCATGGCCGGCACGGTCACAACGATCGTGGCTCCAGGCTCCATACGGCCCGCGATCTCACCGATTGCCGATGAGTCGTCTTCGATGTGTTCGAGCACATCGAGCATCGAAATCATGGTCGTTGGTGGGACTGTCGCATTCGATGGATATCGGGCATCGTCACCGAATTGTTCGACCAGGGCTTCGTCGAGCGTTTCTGACAGCTCCGAGAATCGATACCGGAGATCAGGTGCTTCGGAGTCCATCCAGTCACCCAGCATCCCCGATCCGGCGCCGATGTCGAAGATCTCATTGGCGGTCCGGGAGCGCGCCGCGTCGACAACCAGAGCGAAGCGGACCCAGTGCCAGAATGTGTGGGCGGCCGGAGCGTTGAGGTTCAGCTGCTGGCGTTCGAGCATGCTGAGCTCGTCATCGTCTGGAGCAGCGCTCGTATGGGGTAACACCGGCGTTCATTGTAGGGGTTGATGCTGTCTCAGACGAGGAGCGCGAGGGCCAGTACAGATACCGCCGCTGATGTCCCAGCCCAGATCCACAGTGAGGAATTCGGACGTGCGGTCGTTCGGTACCGAAGCGGGCGTTCTACGGCGTAGTGCAGGGCGATTGCGACGACGAACGAGGCAACGAGTTGCGCCGTTACCGATCCCCAGCGCACCAGCGAGGTGTTTGCATTGAGGAGCAGACCGATGGGCCAGTGCACCAGGTACAGCGAGTAGCTGAGCTTGCCGACCCACACAAGTTGTGGCATACCCAGGGCTGTGCGTAGTGGGCCCGGAGAATGTACAGCCGTGAGTAGGACTGCGCTGATGGCTGCGACGACGAGGAATCCACCATGGAGGAGCCACGGGGGATCGAGGCTGGCGGTCACGAACAAGACCAGTAACGCGGCAAGGCTGGTTGGCCCTGCCCAGCGTGTGATGGCTGCCGAGTCGGCCCAGAAGGTAGGGCGAACATAGACGACAACAGCCAGAAGACCTCCGGTGGCAAGCTCTCCGGCACGGGTGATGAGTGAGTACTCGAGGGCGAGATCCGACAAGTCGAAGAGGTTTGCAGCGAGCAACGAGGTCACCCACGCAGCTCCAAGGCCGAGTGCAACCGTTCGTGGCGGTGTCCGTGATCGGGCCGCAGCGGCCAACCCCAATGCGAGTAGTACATAGAACTGTTCTTCGATGGCCAGTGACCAGTAGGGGGTGAGCGGACCAAGGCCTCGAATGATCTGCTCTTCACCAAGCGCGATCAGCTGCCAGTTCATCACGCCCCAGGTCCCTGCCAGCGCATCTGCCGCATGGAACCCCGGCCACGCCGACCACGATCGATTGGTGATGAGAATCGCGGCGAGAACAACGGTGAGCGACGCGGGTGCGAGTCGTCGGGCTCTTCGTGACCAGAATCCACCCAACTTGATGCTCCTGGTAGCGACCGCTTCTTTCAAGAGCAACGTCGTGATGAGATAGCCGCTCACCACGAAAAATACAGTGACCCCGAGAAACCCACCCGTGAACCACTCGGGGAGCCGCGCTAGCGCAGCTGCGTGGAACAACATCACGGCCACAATTGACAAAGCCCGCAGGCCATCGATAGCGGGCTGATAGGGCAGGGATCGTTCTGCCGCGGGCACGTCGAAAATGTAGCGCGACGTGAACCCCTGAGCCTGGCCTTCGATTTGGGTCGCACCGTGATTTACTCTCGGACAGTGATAGCGACCCCCCAGACGGCCCGCGGCCTCGAGCGAATTCCCGCGCTCGATGGCGTACGCGCGATTGCCGTCGGATTGGTGATCCTCTTCCATGGCGGTTGGTCATGGATGCCGGCCGGTTATCTGGGTGTCTCGGTCTTCTTCACTCTGTCTGGGTTCCTGATCACTCGCCTGCTGCTCGCTGAGTTCAGCAGAACCGGAAGAATTGCGCTGGGCCCATTCGCCGCGCGCCGACTTCGGCGGCTCGTGCCGGCAAGCCTGTTGTGTCTCATGGCGGTTCTCGTCGCCCGCGGAGCGGGCGCGTACAGCGATGTTCCGGAGCTGGGTAGCGACGTTGTCGCTGCAGCAACCCAGACCTTCAACTGGTTCCGGCTAGCTGGTTCGTCCAGCTACGCCGACTTGTTTTCTGGGGTGTCAGCCTCAACCGTTTCGCCGGTCGAGCACTTCTGGTCGTTGTCCATCGAGGAGCAGTTCTACTTGGTGTGGCCACTTGGACTGTTCGCCTTGCTTCGCCGCTTCGGGCTCAAGTCCTTGAAGACAACAGCTCGGATCCTCGGAGTGACTGCATTGGCAGTTGTCGCCGCGCCACTCACAGCTGTCGTGTTCGGGCCCGAGGCCACCTACTGGGCGACCACGGCCCGGTTGGCTGAGATCTTGCTCGGAGCAAGCTTGGCCGCTTTGGTGCATTCTGGCCTGAGGATTCCAGCGCGGGCCTCCTGGCTGGCCCCGATCTCGCTATTCGTGATTATCGTGCTGTCCATGCGGTGGCCCTCTGACGGGGGACCTGCATATGAGGGTTGGTTGCCGGCCTTTGCTGTGCTGTCGACGGCTTTGATCTTCGGCCTGCTTACGCCATCGCGCTTCGGACAGCTTCTTTCCTGGCGCCCTTTGGTTTGGATTGGAGGCATCAGTTATGGGCTCTACCTATTCCATTGGCCGATCTTCACGCTGTTGCGCGATCGGGGTTGGACCCTGGACCGTGTGGGCCCCTTCACGGTCGCTGTTGCGCTGACATTCGTCGCAGCGATGCTGTCCAGCCGATTCCTGGAACTGCCGATCAGGGCGGGGCGTACAACACCCAAAGCAACCGCAACGGTCGCTCTCGGAGCGGTGCTGGGCGTGATTGTGCTGGCGTTGTTCGTGCCGCAAGCGCCAACCGCATTCGACACCGATGATCAGCTTCTTGCGCGGGCTGCAATCCGGCCGGTGGATTCGTTGGCCGATCTCGAGTCGATTGTGACATCAAGCACTTCGACCGTGCCCGAGACCGCGCCTGGGACCGATCCTCAAACTACAACTGCACCACCCGACAGTGCCGTGTCGACGGCGGTGGACGTATCGCGACCCGTTCGGATCCTCGTGGTTGGTGACTCGACTGCGCAGGCCGTTGGCGAGGGCCTTGCGAACTGGGCGGTCGAGAATCCAGAAACGGCGAGCGTGTCTGTGTTGACATCGCAAGGGTTCGGTTTTGTCGTGGACGGCTCCATCACCTCATGGGATGGTGACCCGTTCATCGAGCGCTCGCGAACAATGCTTGCCGACGACGTTCCCACTGCAATCACCGATCTGCAGCCCGATGTCGTACTCCTGATGGCCACAGTCAACGATGTGACCGATCGGCTGTGGCCGGGGGATGACCAACCCAAGTCACCAACCGACTCAGGTGTTGCAGAGCTGATGGGCACCTATTACGGATCAGCGTCGGAGGACATCAACGCTGCTGGTGACGCCACGGTGATCTGGGTGATTCCTCCGGTGCCGACAACAGAGTGGGAAGCGGAGGAGATGCGTGACCCGGCTCGCTATTTGGTGCAGCACGCGGTGATCGAAGGAGTCGCATCCGATTCGGATCTGGTTGTGGTCGATCTCAATGGCTGGATGGACGGCGAGGGATTGCTCGAAGACGCGGCCTGGCGCCCAGACGGCACGCACCTGAGCAACGACGCCGCCGCCGATCTCGCTCGTCGGTATCTGGGGCCGTTCCTGGTCGACGCGGCCCTAGCGGCTCGTCTTCAGTAGGACTCGGGGTCGGCGTCGGCGTCGGCCGGCCCTTCGAAGTTTGTGTCAGCAGAAACCGATGGCGTAGCGGTATGTGCTGACACAAAACCCGGGCCGGGTTGCACTCCAAGGTTTGTGTCAGCAGAAACGGGTGCGCCACTGGTATGTGCTGACACAAACTTCGGATCTGCTGGCTGGGGATTTGGGCGGGGGCGCGCGTCGCGGGCCCACAGGGTTGCGCAGGTGATGAGGAGTATTCCGAGCAGGGTCCAGCCGTGCAGCCACTCGAAGCGGATTGGCCACCCGGCGCCCGGGTAGGTCCGCTCGGTGCGCACGACGTAGGCGACGACGATTCCTGGCCCGATCACTGCCCCGAGGCCGAGCGCTCCGAGCACCCGGCTGCGTCGCAGTATCACAGCTCCACCAGCGGCCAGTAGGGCGGGAATTGCCCACTCCCAACCGATGAGCACGGCGCTCGACACGATGGCGGCCGCCGCGGTGAAAAGAGCTGCCCGGCGGGGCCACATGTCGCCGCGCCTCGCGGGAGCGGGAGGCCACGTGTTCGGATCGAGATCGGTCTTGCGCCTGCGATCAAAGATGACGAGAGCGATGAGCGCAATGACCGCGGCAGCGGAGGCACCGAGTGCAATTCTCAAGGGTTGTTGCACCGTCCACTCGATCCGGACAGTTGTCGGCGCTGTTGTCGGCTCGATCCACCAACCGTTGGCGTTTCCGTCAACGAGCTGTGGAGTCCCGAGGTCTCCAGTCGGCGTGTTGGCTGACCACGCTGTGTTGAAGCCCTCTCCGAGGACAACCCAGCACCCGGCGGGACACGGCGGGACCTCGATGGTTCTGAAGAGGCGGCCGGTGTCGGTGACTACCGGCATCTGTGGGTCAATCGTCGAGGGCGAAGCCGGCTGCGCAGCAGGCTCGACAAAGGCCACCTGGTCGACGTTGAATCCCGTCTTGGCTCCAGCAGTTGTCGTCAAGAGGTGGTGCCCGGCGTCGAAGTCGATTGAGTCGTCGCAGGGTTGCGCGCTGAATGGTGCTCCGTCCAGCGCGTCTGCTGTATCGACCAGGAACGACAGCGCCATGGGTTCCCCATCGAACTCGGCGAAGCCGACCTGGCATTGCGCGGCCAGCGTGCGTTTGGGTCCTATCTCGAGTGAAAGCCCGTCGAATGTGAGTTCACTGATGGCTGCCGGGAGAACTACCGGCTCGCCGAACCGTCGGTCTCGGACAATCGCCTCTTCGATGGCGATGATCTCGACGCTGAACGCTGCGAGATCGAAGTCGCGCGGAAGGTCGACCGGCTCCGGTCCGGAGGGGACATCGATGTCGATGATGCCAGCGGAGTCACTCAGTCGAAGTCGTGTGATGGGGGAGAAGTTGCCTGGCGGCTGAGCGACCTCGATTGTCGAGGCACTGCCTGAGCCGGATGCGTCGAGTGTGCTGCCAACTACCCGATCGAATGGTGTGATCCAAGACGTGTCGAGGTCACCGTCCAGTGCAACAGCACCCCTGGCCGTTGGCACACCAGTGAGGTGTCCATTGTCGGTCGCGTCTTCACTGAGCAGGTTGGCCAGGGCTGTTCCCTCCAAACGTTGATCCATACGCAGGGTCATCGTCGCGTTGAATTGCCCCGCATTGCTGAGATCGAACTCGCGAATCATCGTGGGCTCCGGATCGGATCTCCAGCGGTCAGTCGGATCTGTTCGTAGACGAGTGAAGGCGAGGGTCACCGGAAGCTCCGGCGTTGCAGCCGCTGCATCGAGCCCGTCCTGTGGCGGTCGCACGACTTCGACTGTCGGTGTCAGGCCGACACTGATCTCAGCAAAGCCAACTGCCGCGATTGCTGCGCCGACCGCCGGTTGCGGGTCACTCGTGGCCTCGATCGTGATCGTGACCTCAGTTGCGTCCGTCGTCGGTTCGATGTCGATCCGCTGTTCATTCCCGTTCAGGGACTGCTCGTCGAGTACAACGACAATGGGATCACGATCACCAATCGCCACGCGTATGGAACTGATGCTACGCGCATTGTCAGGGGCGACAGGCTGCTGGAACGTGATGTGGTCGATTGGCTCGGAGATGGCGAGGTGGATGAACTCTCCAACGGCAGGCGCCCTATCGGCAACAACCCAACTCGTCAGGGGGTCGCCGTCGATGGCCATTACCGCTCTGTGCTCGGGCAGATACGCGAACGGCTCACCGTATGCACTGGCCGCAGCAACGACAGGTCCGATCTGCACAGCGATGGTCTGCGTGGCAGAGTCGGACGTGTCGAATACGGGAAGGCGCTGATCGCCGCTCTCGAACCTCAACACGCCGGGGTCGATGCCACCGGATTCGGTAAACCCCGTGACATCTTGCGAACTCCGCCAGTGATGAGCGCGGTCGCGATTGGAGTCAGTGACGATCAGGCGTTGGGCAATCGTCAAGGCATCGGCGAGTTCGGCTTCGTCCAGAGACGCGCTGTAGAGGATCAGCTCGGTGCCGTCGATAAGACCGGCGATAGCCGCGTCGACGATGCCGTCGCCGCTCCCCGACAGCACGACGGTGACGTCCTTGACGCGGACTGTTGGGACCGGGTCCGCGATGCCGACGAGGGCAACGGTCGACAAGGGCAAACCGATGAGTGGGTCGCTGACAGACTTCTCATCGATCATCTCAACTTGCGAGCCCATCACGGCGGGGTCACCAAAACGTTCAGGAGGCAGGAGGTCTGCTTCAATGGCCCCCGGCCCGGTGAGTAGGTAGTCGACGACCTCCGGTCGGGCCAGCCGGAACCTCTCGAAGTCGATGTCGTCGACAATCCAGATCGTGTCGACTCCAAGCAGGCGCCCTACCGGTGCGATCGCGGCGACATCCGCAACTCCATCTTGGAAGCGGTCGTCGAGCGCGAACACCAGATCCATAGCTGCAGGGCTGCCGAGCGGGAGTAAGTCGCGCGTGACAAGTGGGCGTTCGGTGAGGGCGGGGAGGGGCTGGTCGACCGTGTATCCCCACTGATAGGCCCCGAACTCGCTTCCAGGTAGCTGTAGGACGCGGTATCCGTCAGGCAATTCGTCGAGCCTGCTTGCGGCGTCGGTCCAGGCAGCAGGTGGTTGTTCGTCGCGTTCGAGCTCGGAGTCGACGAAACCTCCGTTGCGAAGCGCTGGGAGGTTCATCACCGCGAGCAACCCAATGACAATGGCGAGTACCGGGGCAAGACGAACGTTCAGCTTCCCGAGGCGGAGCGGGCGAGGTACTCGCTCGGCAGCCGCTACTAGGGCACCGGCGCCCAAGGCGAGCCCCAGGAGCATCACTGGTACCGCCCTCGTACTACTCCGCAGCGCCAGGGCGAGACCACCCTCGCCATCGCCGACAAGTGCCGCCATCAGTGGCGAAGGGTCGTCGATCGGATGTACGCCGACAGCCAACAAACCTCCGACGCCGAAGAGCAGCGCGGCGAAGCGACGGTGAGCCCACGACGTAATGATCAAGCCCAAGAGGCAGAGCCCCAGCAGTACGAAGCCGATGACGACGATCTTCACCGAGACGAGATAGTCGAGGGATGCAGTTGTGGTAGCTCCGAAGGAGTCACGAATGTAGAACAGCCAGTACCCGAGTCCGCGGACGACCTCGGTTGACGTCGATGTGAAGGACACAGACCCCAACGACTCGGAGTACGACAACACGTCGGCTCCGTATCGGCCTTGGATGACAAGCATCACAATCCACCACAGCGATACGGCCGTTGACAGCAGCGCGATCTTTCCAGCGGTCGCCAGGGCACGCCGCCATGGGATGTCGCGTTGCCAGACAGCGTGAATCAACCACAGACAGGGCGCCGGGATGATCATTGCCAGCGCCGTGGCATTGACGGCGCCGACCGTGAAGACGATCAGCGCAACGGCCGCTGCGAATCGCCATCGCCCCCGCGCCGCGGCCAACACCGTGAGTCCGACGATCCATCCCAGACCCGCCCATGGCAACAGCAGAACAGAAGTCCGCGAGATGTAGGGAAGGAGGTACGGCGAGAGTTGGTAGATGAGAGCCGCCACAAGAGCGGCTGCAGGTATCAGCCCGAGGAGCCGAGCCAGCCAACGCACGCCAAGACCGGCCAGCAGGAGCAAGGTGCCAATCCAGAGCCGATGCGAGATCCAGTCGGGAACACCAATCTGCTGGAAGAACCAGAACCACGGTCCGGTCGGCCACAGGTATGCGATGTGTTGATGGGGGACCCATCCGGCGAACTGTCTGGGGTCGAAGGTCGTCGTCGTGTCCGACAGGAAACGGCCAGGGTTGAGGTAGACGTAGAGCTTCGAATCAGAGGGCATCCTGCCGGGCGCCGCAGTCAATGACGGGACGTAGGCGAGCAGGGCGAGGACTGCGACGGACACCGCGGTTGCGTGGCTCCGCAGCCAGGCTCCCGCCGCCTTCATCGCGCCGGCGGCAAGAGGCTGGAGGAGATCTTTAGTAGCCGGAGGGCCCCCTGGCGGGCATTACGTCGGTGATGAGACGCAGAATCGTCGTCGGCATGTTCGCGATTGGCGACGAACCAGTCGTACGACTGAGCGAACATGTCCGCGGTCGACCAGGTCGGAGTCCACCCGAGTTGATCTTCCAGGTGCTGGAGGTCGAACCACATCGACTTGGAGTACATCATCCAGTGATAGGGGGCGAAGGGTGTGAGCCCGAGCTGTGCGCTCAGGGCCATCGCAATGCCGGCCGGGAGTGCTGGCACAGAACGTACGGTGGACCCTGTTCCGGCGTGTTCACACAAGTCGGTGAGAGTCTGATGCATTGTGCCGAAACGGTCTGTACCAACGTTGAATACGCCAGGCCCTTCCACCTCTGCGGCGCGAATGCAGACTTCCGCGAGATCGTCGGAGTGTACGAACTGGTAACGGTTTGTGCCATCACCGAGAACGATTGGATCGCGCCCGTCAGCAATCCAATCGAACAGAATTCCGAAGATACCGAGGCGACCATGACCGAGGATGGTGCGCGGCCGCACGATCGAGACATCGAGCCCGGCGTTGGCCGCCGCCAGGCAAGCCCATTCGGCCGCCAGTTTGGCGTGACCGTACGCTTCCATGGGCGCCGGAACCGTGGACGGCATGACTGGGTTTGATGTCGGTACGCCGAACACTGCGCTTGACGAGGTGTGAATTACTTTTGCAACCCCGGCGTCAGCGCTTGCCGCGAGCAAGTTTGCGGTGCCGTCAACATTCACCGTGCGCAGGAGGTCGAGGTCTCGGGCGAGCGGAACCTGGGCGACATTGTTCATGACGACGTCGATCTCGTCGACGGCATCGCGCACGAGGCCGATGTCGCGTACATCTCCCTGGACGAACTCGACCTCGGTGGGTCGGTCGTCGGCGTCGGACAGGTCAAGTACGCGAACGCTGTGGCCATCGTCGCTGAGCTGGCGGACGAGAAGTGAGCCGAAGTAGCCACTCCCGCCGGTAACGAGGTAGCGAGTCACAGTTCGATTCCCTGCTCGAGGCACCATTGCACGCTGCGGCGCATGCCCTCAGCCAGCGCTACATCGGGCTCGTAGCCGAGATCTCGTTTGGCCGCGCTGATGTCGACGGCAATCGTTTTGTTCATCTCGCCGAGTACGTGGAATTGCTGGTTGTACCGCCCGGATGACTGCAGCAGGCCATCGACGCGCTCGGCGAGCGAACCGACAATGTTCGGAAGCCGGACTCGATTTGGCTTCACGTCAAAGCCTTCTTCACGCATCACTGCGCCAACTGTTTCGACGATCTCGTTCACCCTGTACGGGCGCTCATCGGCGATCCACCAGCCCAGTCCGGGATCGGTTGGCGTCAGCTCGGCGCGTACGACGCCTTGTACGAGGTTGCCTATATAGACCATGGAACGGCGTTGGCCGCCGTCACCGAGCACAGGAAACCGGCCCGTACGCACCATCGTGAAGAACTGCGTTTGGCGCGCCGGCTGATGTGGGCCGTAGAACCAGGGTGGTCGTACCATGACGACGTTAAGCCCTCGATCGGCAGCTTCGATCACGCGTAGTTCGGCGAGCATTTTGGACTGCCCGTAGCCAAAATACGGGTGGTAGGGCTCGTCATTTCGAAACGTGTCGGCCCGGGATGCGTTAGTACCGAAAGGGCTATTCGACGAGACGTGCACCATCCGCCTGATGCCCGCCTCTGCAGCGACATCGAGGAGCGCCACCGTACCCAAGTGGTTCACGGCATCGAGCTCATCAAACGTGGTCGGGTGGATAACGCCGGCAGCATGGATTACGTCAGTCGTTCCGCTGAGGCCCTCGAAGAGTCGTTCGAGATCGGACCGAAGCGTCAGGTCGCCGAGCACCGGCTCGATGTTGTCGGACAAGATTGAGAGGCGATCGGCATCGTCCTGATCGCGCACCAGCGCGCGGATGCATCCCGAACGTCGGTGAGGACCATCATCGGTGAAAGCGCTGACAAGGCCAGTGCCAAGCCATCCACCTGCCCCGGTGACGACAGTGTTGTCGGGGATCGGGATCATCAGGACCTCACGTCGGCGAAGTGTCGGGCGTTACGTATCGAAACCGCCATCACCGATGCCTGCGGATTCACGCCGGGTGCATCGGGCAGTAGCGAAGCGTCGTTCGCATAGACGTTGTCGGCACCGTGAATCTTGCCGAAGCTGTCAGCAGCGCACCGGTCTTCGTTTTCGCCCATCGGGACGGTCGAGCACAGGTGTACCGTCATCACGCTTGCCTTCGTCGCAGCGAAGTTGGCGGTCATTTCGGCGAGGTCGGCGCGCGAGCGCACTGCGGGAGCGCCCCGGAACGACGGGAAGACCTCGACTGCGCCCGCCTCGAGCATCAGCAGAGCCAGTCTCGCAAGCCCCTGGCCGAGTAGGTGACGGTCGCGGCTCGTGAGCCGGTAGGTGACGAGCGGATCGCGAACTCCGGGTATCGCCTGCACCAAGCCGCGGCCTTGGCTCGTGATCGCAGCGTAGTAGACGGCAATATCGGGCCAGGAGGTGACCGCCGATCCGAAGTCGCGCCAATTGTCGGTGAGTGCGAGAGCAACGAGCCCGGGCTGGCTTGCAGACCCACCAAATGACAGATCAGGCGCGAACTCTTTGACCTGGTACACAGGCACATCGTCGGGGGTGTTGACCTCTGAGTCGAATCGAGCGGCGAGTTTCACAGTCGGGTGAACGGCGAGCGTCCGACCGATTCGATGATGAAATCCCGCTCGCTGGAGGATCGCTGGTGTCTGGATCGCACCTCCACAGACGATGACATCGCGAAAGCTGATCGTGACGGGACGGTCTTCGTTTGAAGTCGATGTCAGTTCGGCACGCAGAGCGCGGCTGCCCTTACAGATGATGCGGTCGAGACGGTGCTCGGTGAGCATGTTGGCTCCGGCAGCGAATGCGCGTGGCAGATAGGTTCGCGTCATGCTCTGGCGGCGCCCATCGATTGCGGCACCGCTTTCCGGGTAGGTCATCCACCGGGGAATCTCGTCGTGATCCCAACCCAGAGCAGCGGCGCCCCTGCGGAGAATTTCGCTCGATTCGGTGTGTTCGCCTGGAACGGTCTGCACGCTCAGTGCGTTTTCGACCTCATCGAGAATCTCGAACAGTGGATCACTGCCGAACTCCGCGATGGAATACTCGCGGCGCCAGCGTTCGAGGGTCTCCTCGGGAGGCCGACGGTAGAGACCACTGTTCACTTCAGTTCCGCCGCCGGCGCATCGCCCTTCGGTGTAGGCGATCGACGGAAGCCCGAGAGCAACAGTGACCCCACCCGAGCGGTACTGCCGGTCCATTTGTTCGAGTGAGAACGGCACGACGGTGCCCTGGTCTACCCATTCGCCTTCCTCGACGATCAGTACCTGATGTCCGGCCTCGGCAAGGATCGCGGCGGTTGTTGCGCCTCCGGCACCAGATCCGATGATCAGCACATCACAATCATGATGACGGTTGGCGGGCGTCTCGTTGATCACCCCACCCGTCATGACGGGGCTCCGTCGACGGCTGTGTCGGGCCAGGTCTCCCAGATGTATGCGAACCCGAGCGAACGAATGAGTCGGGGGTACTCGGCGAGCAG
>JADWMG010000045.1 GCA_015767405.1 Actinomycetota bacterium | reverse complement strand
ACAACGTTCGAAGATCCCGGAGAAGGCTGGCCCCTGTACCTGCAGTTCATCCGCACCCTGGAACCGAACGAGGAGAACTTCGTGATCCCGTTCGGCCCGACCGCCGAGCAGGCTCGCGCTGCCATCGCCGCGACCTACGGAATGATCGAGTTCGTCGATGACGGGATCGGCCGGGTGATGTCGACTCTCGGCCGACTCGGAATTGCCGACAACACGATCGTGGTCTTCACGAGCGATCACGGCGACATGATGGGAGACCACGGTCTCGTCATGAAACTCGGAATGCACTTCGAGGGCTGCGTACGAGTACCCATGCTGATCGATGCCCCGGGCAAAGATCCAGCCGGCACCTCGTCACTTGCCTCGAGTATCGACCTGCCTAGCACCATCCTCGATCTCTGCGGAATCGAGGAGTACCGCGGAATGCAGGGTCACAGCCTCACGAGCATCCTCGACGATCCCTCGGCAAGCGTGCGCGACCACGTACTCATCGAAGAGGACTTTCCACACTCAGAATTCGGGCCAGGACCCCCACTCGAGATCCGAACCATCATTTCCGACCTCGGCCGCTACACGAGAGACACAGATGGTCACCAGCAACTCTTCGACCTGTCGACAGATCCAGATGAACTGGTGGACCTCACGGAACACAATCGCGATCCGGTGCGGCGCGTCGCGATGGTCGAGCAACTCACCGATGCCATGATCGAGGCAGACGACCTCGGCCTCCCCCAGCCAATGGACGACTAACGACCAGACGTCGTTGCGGTGAGCTTCAGCGCGACCTGTCCGCGCCCAAGCTCACCGGAAGAGCCACGGATCGACCTGCGGTGAGCTTCAGCGCGACCTGTCCGCGCCCAAGCTCACCGGTGATTCACTCGGACGGGCGCATGTCGATGCGCAGCGTGAGTACACCATCTTCGAGGGTCGCCTCGGCGTCCCCGATGATGGCGAAGTCCTGGAAATCATCCTGGGATTGCTTGATGAAGCTCTTACGGCCTTCACCTTCGACGGGAGGCATCGGCCGCTTACGAACGGCGGCGGCCCGGTCTTGGAACCGCTGGATCATTGCGTCGATATCGATGGTTGCCACGCCTCGACCTTACTGCTCGACGGGTTGAGTCGCCCCGCTGCTCGAGGTGCCGTCGGATTCTTCCTCATCAACATCCTCACCCGATGCATCTACTTCGGGTTCGGTATCCGCGTCGGGCTCGGTATCAATGTCGGACTCGGCATCCACTTCGGCCGATTCGTTGTCATCGGCATCGGCATCCGCAGCAACGTCATTCCCGGCATCTGACCCAGGTTCGCCGTCAGGGGCTTCCGATTCGCCAGCATCAAGTTCCAAGGACGCGCCACTAGCCGGCGTTGGGTCGCCGCCTTCAGTCAGGTCATCGAACGACTTAACTGGGCGATCTGGCTTCTCGAACTCGGTATCGACGCTGGGTCGAGGTCCCATACGTTCGAGAGGGGCGAAGACTTCCAGGTCGACCCGAGTCTGGCGGATGACCCAGATCCCCAGGAGAACGAACAAGATGCCGATCAACGCCAGGCCGATCACCATTGCGTAGACGATCCGGGTCGACTGGACATCTCCGGCTGCGAGAGAAGCACCACCGAGCGCTGGGAGAGCCGACATCGTCCTCTTGTTCGACCTTGAGGCGACGAAGTTTGGCCCGGGAACACTCACAGCGTCGTGATTGTGCCAGATCCTGAGCCGTTCGCGTCGGTCATCCAGCGCGAACACCTCAGAGTTGGTGGCCGGGGCACCACACCGCAGTTCTGCTGGCGATCGAATCCCGTCTCAGCGGGTGCCCGTCGCGTTCACACGGCGGGCACGCTGCACGGACCTCTGGCGACAGAACACCAGACGTGCTTCCGCCGCGGCGCAACATGATCGGAAGCCGACGACGCACCATCTCTTCCAAACGCTTCATCTCGTCCGATTCGAGTGAGTTGGCGGGTCGATGCGGATCGATACCGGCCCACCACAGCACCTCATCGACGCACAAGTTGCCCAAGCCGGCAAGCACCGTCTGGTCGAGTAATGCAGTCTTCACCGCGATCCGGCGACGCTTCAAAGCGTCCTCCAGTGACGTGACGGACAAGTCGAAAATATCCACGCCTAGGTGCGTCAGGTCTGGGTCGATACTGATGCGTCCGAGCCGGCGCGGATCATTGAGACGCACCGCCGCCGCTGCCTGTGTTCCGTTGGTGAATAGCCGCAGCCGGTCCCACTCCGGTCGATCTTGGCCTGATGCGTACTCAAGTCGATCGATGCGTGCTTCGCCGTCGATCACTAAGCGTCCGGTCATACCGAAGTGAAGTCCGATAATCGTCTCATCGGTATCGATGAGCACCACTTTGCCGACCCGCCGTATCGCTGCCACCGACGAACCCGTCACCTCGCGAACAAATCCCGGCGGGGCAACCCGATCGTCGACCCAAGCACACGTGATGCGCCGTCCGACGATCGAAGTGAGCGCCGTGCGCCAAATTTCGGCCTCCAGACCTTCTGGCACCGGGCTATGGCCTCGACACTAGAAATCCGACTTGCGGACACGCCCCAGGAACCGTTCCAAGGGGCCCGCCAACTGATCACCGTTGATCAGGAACGCATCGTGACCGTGCGGAGAATCGATCTCGAAGTACTCGCTGTGCACACCGTTTGACGCGACCATGTCATGAATCTGCTGCTGCTGATATGCCGGATAGAGCATGTCACTCCAGATTCCGACAGACATCGTTGGCGATGTAACTCGGGTCATCGCTCGATCCAGGTTCCCGCGGCCGCGGGCGACATCTTGCAGGTCCATCGCCTTACTGATCGCGAGGTAGCTGTTGGCGTCGAACCGGGCGGCCAGTTTCTGTCCGTGGTACTCGAGGTAACGCTCCACTTCGAACCGCTGCCACATGTCGATCGTGTCGCCGACAGCGGCTTTATCAGCCAACTCTCGGCCAAATCTGTCGGTGAAGATGTTGTCGCTGCGAAACGTTACCTGAGCAACCATTCGCGCGATTTCCAGTCCCTCGGTCGGGCCGTCTCCGGGCTCGGCGTCGTAGTAGTCGCCACCGCGCCACTTCGGGTCGAGCCGAACCGATCGGCGACCGATTGCCCCCCAGGCGATCTGCTGCGCCGTGGCCTGCATGCAGGTTGCAACCGCGACGACCGAGCGGATCCGACGGGGATACATCACAGCCCATTCGAGCGCCTGCATGCCTCCCATCGACCCGCCGACAACGGACAACCATCGTCGGACTCCAAGGAACTCCCCCAGCCGAGCCTGGGCGCGAACCATGTCTCGGATAGTGACAACTGGGAATCTCGAACCGTACGGCCTGCCATCGAAGGGATGCGGCGACGCGGGACCCGTCGAGCCTTGGCACCCACCGAGAACGTTGGCACATACGACGAAGTACTTGTCAGTGTCGATTGGTTTGCCCGGCCCGACTGTGTCGTTCCACCAGCCTGGAGCATTGTGCCCGCGTCCTGCCGGCCCAGCTGCGTGGCTGTCACCGGTCCACGCATGACACACGAGGACCGCGTTCGAACCATCAGCGTCGAGTTGGCCCCACGTTTCATAGGCAACGTCGACATCGGCAAGAGCGGCGCCGCTGTCGAGCGCGAACCGGCGGTCAGTGGCGAACTGGAAGAACTTCCTCTGTCCGGGCTCGTCACCTGGCAACCAAGCGCCGGTTACGGGAAGAGGTCTACGGTTCGTCATGGCTCGGACGTCGCACACCGCAGGTCCAGCCCCACCGTGCACGTCGCGAGCGATGGTACCAGTGCATTCCCCGCCAAGACCGGCCGATTGTTGCGTCAAGCACCAGACGGCAGAGTGCCGATGACGGGTTGAGCGAAGCGCATGCGCGGCTCATATCCCGCCTCGTATGGCATGAACCCGTTCCGATCGGGGTAGAGCAGTTGAACCATCTCGAAGGGTTCCCCCTTGTACCAGGCCGTAGCGGTCTCGAAATACGGGCCCCATACATCGAGGCTGATCGGCGCAAACATGCAGCGAAGTTCATTGTCGAGTAGCCCCAGGAGTTCGACACCCAGAGTGATCTCGGTGCCGCCTCGACAAGCGTCGGCCACCAGCGTCACCAGCCCACTCGAGGCAACGGGCGTAAGCCCGAAGACGGCAACGTCGGGAAACCCGACTGCGGTGGGCATACCGATCGAATAGGCATACGCAGGGGTCGGAGGATCATGCTCTGTATTCGCGGCCACCGGCTCCAGCGCCCACCCAGCAGTCTCGATCATCCAATCGAGCTTCTCCGCGGCATCCATCGCGGCGTACTTCTCCGCCAGTGGATCGCGAGGATCGTTTGAATCCACACCCCGACGATACCGATCGTCAGCTGCATCACCCTACTGCCACCTGGAGTACGGTCAAGAGCGAACTTCCATGGACAAGAGGGCAAGATGACAGCGACCGCGACAGATCAGGCACCAGACCGCGCCGACGAAACCGCATGGCACGCGCTCTCGATAGCGCAGACAGCAGAGCGTCTCGACGTCGACCCTGACTTCGGGTTGGACGGCGCCGAAGTCGAACGGCGTCTGACCAAGTATGGCCCCAACGAGCTTCCCGCCGAACCCTCACCGAGCATCTGGGCAGTGGCGTGGGTGCAGGTCTCCAACCCGATGAACGTCATGCTGCTCATCGTGGCAATCGCGAGCTTTGTCATTGGCCAGGAAGAGACCGGAATCATCATCGGCCTACTCGTGACGCTCAATGTTGTGATGGGGGCAAATCAGGAACTGAAGGCGAAGGCAAGCGTCGATGCGCTCGAAGAACTCCAGGTCCCGACGGCTCGCGTTCGACGCGCCAGTCGAATCGAGGAGATTGATTCCACCGGCCTGGTACCGGGAGACGTCGTGCAGGTCGAAGCTGGCGACATGGTCCCCGCTGACGCGCGCATCGTCGCCTCGGCCTCGCTCGAAGTTCAAGAAGCAGCTCTGACCGGCGAGAGTGCACCGATTGCAAAAGGTCCTGTCACTCTCGATGAGACTGAAGTGGCCCTCGGCGACCGAACCGACATCGTGTTCCAGAACACCCAGGTCACTCGCGGCACCGCAACAGTCGTAGTGACAGAAACCGGTGTCAGCACCGAAATGGGTCGAATTGCCGGAATGGTCACCTCCGTCAAACGTTCCAAGTCACCGCTCCAGAAGGAGCTTGACGGCATGACCAAAGTGTTCGGGCTGCTCGCGTGGGGTGCAGTTGCGATCATTGCGGTTTTCGGAGTGGCCCGCGGCATGGACAGCGACACGCTGATCCTGCTCTGTATCTCTACTGCGATTGCGGCCATACCCACCGGCCTACCGACGTTCGTTCAGACGATGCTGTCGTCGGGCTCACGACGCCTCGCAGACGAAAAGGCCGTCGTCAAGACACTCACCGATGTCGAAACCCTCGGTGGAACGACAGTCATCAACAGCGACAAGACCGGCACGCTGACCATGAATGCGATGACCGCCACCTCGATGTTCACCGGTGGTGAGTGGTACACGATTCAAGGGAGCGGCTACGACAAGACCGGCGCTCTCCTGCGCAGCGCCGGCGGCAAAATGCCAGACTTCCGCCGCCTGGCACTCGGCCTAACGCTTTGTTCGGATGCGACAGTCGCTGACGATGGCACCATCGTCGGCGACCCGACCGAAGCAGCATTGGTTGTACTCGCTGCCAAGATCGGCGTCGACGCCGAGGAGACGCGTTATGCCATCCCACGCCTCGCCGAGGTCCCATTCGACTCGACGTACAAGTTCATGGCGACGTTTCATGACCGGCCCGGTTCGATCACGGGTGAGGTTTTCACGGAGCATTCCTTCGCCAGCGTGAAGGGTGCTCCGGATGTCGTGCTGGGTCGCTGCAGCCACGCCCTGTGGCACGGCGAAGTAGTCCCGATCGAGCAGGTGCGCGACGAGATCGTCGCCGCCAATCGCCGCCTATCCGAGCGTGGCCTTCGGGTCCTTTCTTTCGCCGGACGGGAGATGACACCGGCAGAGATGACCGCTGCTGTCGATGACCCGATGCCATTCGTCTCGGATCTGGTCATGATCTCGATCGTCGGTATTATCGATCCGCTGCGCACAGAAGCAAAGGACGCGGTTCAGGTTGCGCTCGCCGCCGGCATCGACGTGAGGATGATCACGGGTGATCACACGGTCACCGCCCGAGCGATCGCCGATGACCTCGGCCTCGGGCCGGGGGTAATCACGGGCATCGAGTTTGCAAAGCTCTCGGACGAGGAAGTTCTCGAACGCCTTCCCGACCTGCATGTCTTCGGCCGAGTCGCACCCGAAGACAAGGTTCGTCTGGCTGCGCTCATGCAGGAGGCAGGCGAAGTCGTGGCGATGACCGGCGATGCAGTCAATGACGCTGCCGCACTCAAACAGGCCGATATCGGTGTCGCAATGGGTAGCGGCTCAGAGGTCTCCAAGCAGGCCGCGAAGATGATCCTCACCGACGACAACTTCGCAACGCTCGTGCGCGCGATCGAGTTGGGGCGCGACATCTATCGTCGGATCTCGTCCTACATCACACTCCAACTAACTGTTCTCTCATCGGTGCTGCAGTTGATGCTGTGGGCCACGATCCTGAACATCAACGAGGGCGTGGCGATATTCCCGTTGATGCTGCTGTTCGCCAAGTTCTTTGTGGTTGCCACGATCGTCGTCGGGTTCATCACCGATGTTCCCGACCCTGGCGTGATGGATCAACCACCTCGAACGCCCGGCGCGACCATGGTCAATCGGCACTCTGTTACGCGGTGGCTGGTGCTCGGCTTCATCGTCGCCGCGAGCGCCCTAGCGGTGCTCTCCTGGGGCCCCGACGAACCCAGCACGACTGACCCGTCCGTCTCCATGACAATGGCCTTCGGAATAGTGGCAGTCAGCGTGGTCAATCTCGGCCTGGTGATGCGACGTGCTCGTGAGCCCGTCTGGTCGGCTCCGCTGTTTCCCTACTTAGGCTGGATCATGTTCGGGTGGTTCCTGACGGTTGCCGCGATCGAGCTACCGATGTTCCAGCGCGTGCTCCTGACGGTCCCACTGACCGGGTCACAGTGGCTCCTAGTCGTCGGGCTGTCGTTGATCACCCCGGTGATCGTCGAGATCCAGAAGGCAGTCCTTCGCCGACACGCCCAAGCATCTTCCTCGTCAGTGAGTGAGATGATCGAGTAGGAACTCACGCATCACCACCGACGCTGACTCGAAGTACTCGCCGTCGTAGGCCGCGAAGTGCATGCAATCCACGATGTGCAACAGCTTCGGCTCAGGCGAACGTTCGAAGCTCGCGAGGGCGAGATCAGCCGATGCAACGGTGTCCTGACTCGCCACCACCATCAGTAGTGGAACCATCAAGTGGGAAAATGAATAGCCCGGATCCCAGGTCGGATCGCCTCCGACTGCGTTCTGGACATTGATGAAGTTCTGCCAGGAAGATGCACCGCTCTCATCGGTGCGGAGGAAGAGATCAGAAGCGTCACCCTCGCCGAAGAAGGCCTCTTGGTCGGATCCCGGCTCCCCCAAGAGAGTGATCGGGCCCATCACCTCGCCCTTGTCGGCGAGGCCTCTCCCACTCTCATCGAACAACTCTTCACGTATCGCATCAAAGCTTCCCAAGGCGCTCTCGTAGTCCACCCCTGGATAACCGGTGAACGGAACGTTCGACACCACCGCCTTCACCCGTTGGTCAACGGCACCAAGTACAACAACTTGGCCGCCGCTGTAGCTCGTCCCCCAAACAGCCAGCCGATCTGCGTCAACCTCGGGGCGTTCCGCGAGCCACCCAATGGCACGGCGATAGTCGCGTGCCTGCGCCCAAGGGTTGAGCAGCTGGCGGGGCTCGCCGTCACTCGCACCGAAATTTCGATGGTCATATACAAGGACAACTAGCCCCGCTTCGCAAAAAACCTCCGCGTAGCGGTCAAGACCTTGCTCCTTCACACCAGAGAGACCATGAGCCATCACCACCCCTGGAACTGCGTCAGTCGAGGCTTCGGGCACATACAGCCACCCCCGAAGCGCTACACCACCGTGACCGTCGAACTCGACGTCGATCCTCATGGACAACAGCCTGTCACTTGGCTCCAGAACTCAACGATCCGTCTCGCCGTCCAGGTAGCAACGCCAGGAATGATCGGCCACCAGTCATGTTGAAGGCGACCGCGTTGACCACGCCTGCGAATGTGAAGAGCCAGCCGACCGCGTAGGCCCAGCCGAGCAGTCCAACGGCTGAGCCAAGGCCTCCGTAACGTTCGCTGAGATTCGACACCTTTGCCGCGTAGTAGTACACCGTGGCCAACTGAAGTGCCTGGATGCCAAGACCGGCTAGAACCGCGCCCGGAAGTAGGTGAGGCCAACTAGCACCGGAGGCGTGCGGCAGGAGGACAAGGACTAGGAGAACCGCGGCAATGATCAGAATGACAGAAGCAAACGTGAGAGCGGTGCCGACAACCCCCAACTCCTGACGAATGAGGTCGAAGAGCCGACCCATAGCAAGCGAGCCAGTCGCGAAGCCAACGATGACGAGCGGCCCGATCCAGGGTCGATGCTGATGTGTCACCGGACAACGCCATGCAAGCGCACTGACCGTGCGCAACACGCGCGCGAACCCATAGGCGGTCCAGAGCATCGCAAAGATGCCGAGCACGAGTGCAGTCAGTTGAAACCCGCTGGAGGCGGTTGTGGCATCCCTGACCGCCTCCGCAGTGAGGCCTGAGACCCCACCGCGACGTGCAGCGTCCTGCGCACTCGTAGCGTCGGCATAGACACCGAGGCCGACCACGAACACGAACACGAACGGCACGAGAAACAGGAACAGGCGAAAGGCGACGGCCCCGGACAGCACAACTGCGCCAACTACCCGATTGTGCTCGCTCACTTGGAATCCCGCGTCAATGAGCGGTGAGGACAGTCGCCGCGCCACCAGATGTTCCCGTCGACGGGTCACTGAGGTTCTTACCGCACGCCATCGCCCCGCTGGCTGCGAGCCGGGTTCGTCGTCAGTTTGCGGCGGGTCCGCTGGCTGCCGCATGGGGGCAGGCTACAGACGGACGACCGGCGCTAAACGAGCGACAACGAATCCAGTTCCAATGCGTGCTGGAGGTGACGCGTTGCCATCGCCGCGAACATCGCCTCGCTGCGGTCGCTCTTTCCGACCACCTGCGACGCGACAACCGCCATCACGACACCCGCAAACGCGTCCCGGCGGTAGTGCTCCCAGAGCCAAGTCTCATCAACTTGAACTCCATGGTCAGTCAGCGCCGTCGCGTACATGTCGACAAGCTGTCGTTCGTGCTCTCGGCGATCACTGGGCAGCAGGCCGGCCCCGCAGAAGTAGGAGAGGTCGGTGGCAGGCGAGCCGTGGCCGGGCGTCTGCCAGTCGACGACCGTGATCGGAGGGCCACCGGAATCCACACCGAAGAGCATGTTGTCGAGCCGATAGTCGCCGTGGGTGATCGTCTCGGGCCCATCCCGCCCATCGATCCACGCTGGGATCACCGGCCCGAATTGTTCTGCCAACTCGAACTGCTCCGTCGTCAAGTAGCCGCGGTACGTCTTGGAAAACCCGGCAAAGAACATCTGCCAAAGGGTTCCCAGCTGGGCGCCGTGGTCCGGTCCGGAAACACGATCCAACCACTCGATGTCGGCCAGCGAGGGATCGTTCCATCGCGGGCCATGCAGGTGAGCGAGAGCGACGACCGCAAGCTCGGCGCTTTCGACGCCGCACCCTGTTATCTGGTCGCCCTGGTGAGCGGGAGCCATGTCTTCAAGAACAACAACGAAGTCGCCCGATGACTCATCCCAAGTGGCGTGATGACAATGAGGTATACGGATATCGACCGTGCTCGCCACATCTGAGTAGAACTTGACCTCACGTTCGTAGGTCCTGAGTGCAATCCCTGTAGCGCTGCTCGTCGGGTCGAGCGACGGCAGCTTGACGACCACG
The DNA here is from genome assembly GCA_015767405.1 of Actinomycetota bacterium. Taxonomy (GTDB): domain Bacteria; phylum Actinomycetota; class Acidimicrobiia; order Acidimicrobiales; family Ilumatobacteraceae; genus Sva-07. The sequence continues at coordinate 16,371 of JADWMG010000045.1, read as the reverse complement.
GAGTTCGGAAGTTCGGGTGGTGCATCGATCAACGTCACCCGAATGTTCATTCCAACGAGGCCGTCACCGATGCTCTCCTGACGGATGCTGCCGACGGCACCACCGAGCACGTAAGACAGCCAATCGGCAGTGATCCCCTCGGGCTTCATCGCTTCGAACGGTAGCTCCCCGCTCCCGATACCGTCACCATCGAGATGTATTGGTTCCTGCTTCGTCCCAAGTGGATTGGGTTCCATCTCCTGGTGATATTCGGCGTCGTACTGATGATCTGGCTCGGCTTCTGGCAACTCGATCGACTCGACCAACGCAAAGCATTCAACGAAGCCGTCGTCGAGAGATCCGACGAACCACCTGTGTCGCTCACCGATCTCCTCTCCGAACCCGACTTCGATCCGGCGACGGCCGAGTGGCGTCGCGTAACGGTTGAGGGCACATGGCTTCCGGGCCAGGTCATCGTCTTCAACAGGACTCAGAACGGCCAACCAGGTGACAACATTGTCACCCCCCTACTTCTCGATGGACATGATGGTCAGGACTCACTCACGGTTCTGATCAATCGCGGTTTCGTACCGGTAGGCGTCGATGACCCTGGTCCCCCAGAGATCGGTGTTGAGGTCCTCGCGCGGGTTCGGCCATCGCAGGAACGTCAAAGGGGCGGATTGACGGACGCGACGGATGGCCCTGTAACGGAGATTCGCCGCGTCGACATTCCACAGCTGGCACTGCAGATGGACGGCAACGTCGCGCCCGTCTATCTCGACTTGATCGCGAGCATTCCCGAAGCTGGGCCAAGTGCTCCGATTCCTGTTCCGGCGCCCACGGTCGACGATGGGCCGCACCTGTCGTATGCGATGCAGTGGTTCATCTTCGCTCTCGCAGTGATGGTCGGATGGACTCTGGCCGTCCGCCGATCGATCGCAACACGCCGCGCTTCTTGATCAGGGACGTTCGAGTTCAGCCATTCGACGGAACTGTTCTACGACGTCGGGGGTCACATGCCCAGGTTCGAGCGTGCGATAGACCGTCTCGACGTTCACCGCGATCCGTCCGAACTCGCCCAGCTCAGAGAACCGTTCATCGAGTCCCAACGCCCTGCCAATGTCGCGTGCCGCGTCAAAGGCGTCAACACCCGATTCGAAACGAGTAGTCGCCTCCTCGTCGACGAATGCCAGGTAGTCGCGCACCGCGGTAACCCCCGCTTTGTCCGTCAGCGGACCGTGGCCGGGCACGATGGTGTCGATATTCATTCCCAAAATCAGGTCACATGCAGCAACCCAGTTCGACAACGGGCCGGCCCACACAATCGGCGTACCACCGATGAACAAGATGTCGCCCGTGTAAACGGTCGCGGCGTCGGGCACGTACACAATCGTGTCTCCTGCAGTATGAGCAGGTCCGACCTCGATCAGTTCGACCTTGCGCCCGCCGACATCGAGAGTGAACCGATCATCAAACGTTCGCGTCGGCGGCTCAACCTCGATGCCATCAAATTGGAACTCACCGAAGAAACTCCTGAACAGCTCCCCGACCTCGCCGGGCGCCTGATTGAGGGCCGCGAGCATCGCCGGCGGAACTTCAGCCATCTCTTCTGCTGTTGCAGTTGACGCAACTATTTCAACACCGGCCCAGCGTCTGCTGACCTCGCTGTTGCCGTAGCAGTGATCACCATTGGCGTGAGTGTTCACGAGCGAGTCGACCGGCGCTCTCTCCGTGTGCTGCGCCATCGAGTCGAGCATCCTGGCGGTCAACGAGAGATCGAACAACGTGTCGACCAGCAGAGACTGCCCGTCGCCGACGATCAGACCCGCGTTGCTCCAACCCCAACCACCATCGGGCTGGAGGTAGGCAAAACAAGCATCGCCCAGCTCATGCAGGCCAAGTGTGAAGTCCTCGTTCGATTGCACAGACACATCTTGTCACTCGGTCAGTCGGGCTCGGCCCTCCAACGGGCGGTAAGCCGTTCGGCGAGCATCGTCGTCGGGAGATGGGTGTTCACCGTTGGGATCGACGGAAAGACCGAGGCATCGCAGACGTACAGGCCTTCGTACCCGACCACAGATCCTCGTTCGTCAACTGTGGTTCCCATCGCGGACGTGCTCGACGCATGCACATAGTCACCGGTAGCTGACTGCAGCCAACGTTCAATCGACAGATCATCGGTCAACTGAGCGATTGTCGTGCCCCAGCCATCGATGTAGACGTTCGACACAATCGCGTCGAAGGATGAAGACGTCAGCAATTCCAAAGCGTCACGAACGCCGTGGGACATCGCGACGAGATCTCTTCGATCTTGCAACAGAGCCAAATCCACAACTGGATCGTCCAATGGGTCATCACTCGACAGCCGAACCGTCCCCGCTCGGCCAAGGGGACGCATCAGCGCGACCATCAGCAGCCCCATTCCAGGCGCGTCACTCCCCAGGTGATTCATCGGCAAGAACTGAAGATCGTCGCGAGTCAAGAATGAGCCGACCGCGAGGCCATTCGAATCTTGTTCGATACCCGCCCGGAACTCGAGCGCAAACGGTGCTGAGGGGTGATCCTGCAGACGTTGACCGATGCCCGGCGCAACAATTCCTGAGCGCAGCATGATTGCAGGGGTGTGGATCGCCCCGGCAGCAAGAACAACGTGGTCAGCCATGAGCGTCTCTCCGTCGCTTGTCCTCACGCCTGTCGCCCTAGGCCCGTCGAGCATCACTCGGTCCACCGGCGTATTGCTGCGAAGTGTCAGGGTCTCGCGAGGCAACGCTGGCCATAGATAGGCCTCAGCTGATGTGACACGCTGCCCATGCCGTCGATTCAGCAACGCAGTCTCCGCGTCTGGTGCAGCGGCGAGCAGCGCCCGGTCGACAACGCCGAGTTCGTCGTCACGTGCGGGTTCCTCCGGCAGCAACATGGCCGACCAGGCGTCTTCGACCCCTGTCCAACCCCACCCGTCATACTGTCGAGGGTCGCCGCGTATGGCGATCATCGCGTTTACGGTGCTTGATCCACCCACCCCTCTGCCACGGCGGTAGAGACTTGGCTCGCCGCCGGTTATTCGAGTGGCGAAGAGTTCCGGATACGTCCGTCCTGGCTCGGCAAGCGCGGCGAATGCATTTGGCCCGGCGATCGCCGCGGGCACGGATCCCTCTACGAGATTTGGTCCTGCCTCGAGCAGCAATACCTCTCGCCCGGCATCTTCCGACAACCGCGCGGCGACGACGCATCCGGCTGACCCGGCCCCGACGACTATGTAACGCTCTGTCATGATCGTCTCATCGTCTCATCGTTTCGACTTGACTAGCTGGCCTGCGGCGACCGTGGGCTTCCGTCAGGCAACCCGGCAAGATGCGCGGCATCGTTGTACCGCGTCAGCTTCCAGGTGCCGGCCTGCACCGATTGGAACTCGGTGAGCGACGTATTCAGCGTGTGCAGCTCGAACGCTCCCGTGGGAGCGGTTCGCAAGAGCAGCCGAAACACTGCGTCAACGACGCCACCATGACATGCCACGACGATCATCTGGCCCGGGTACGCCCGAACGGTGCGCGCAACAGCGGCACCCACCCTGAGGTGGAACTCGGCCGTCGTCTCACCTCCGGGAAACATCACTTGATGTGGGTCGCCGTTCCAGTCGGGCATTCCGAAGCGCTCGATGTATTGATCGAAAGTCATCCCGTCGATATCTGGTCCGGGATCATGTTCGCCGAAGCCGTCGTCGATCTGCACCGCCAAATCACCGAGACCCGGCGCGAGAATGTCGGCAGTCTCGATCGCTCGTGGAAAGTTGCTCGAGATGAGCACGTCGGCAGGCAACTCCCCACTCGTCTCCAGCCTTGCTCGCAGGCGGTATGCCTGCTGACGGCCGAGATCAGAAAGACCCGTGCAGGTGCGGAACCCGCCAATGGTGCGATCGACGGTCACATTCGACTCGCCGTGACGGATCAAGACGAGCCGAGCCGGTACGTCGCTGATAGGCGTATCCACGATGGAGAGGGTACGCGCCACGGGTGCGGTGCCCACCCGGCCAGGTTCAAGATCCCGTCCCAAAGCGCCGATGAATAGGTATATGTCGACTACCGCAGATTCTCCATCGGTGCTGGACGCCGATCAGGCGATCGACGATTCACGTAGCTTTTTCGACTTTGATTCGGCTCCGCCGTTGATCGCCGCAACCGTACCTGGGAGTCCATTCCCTCCTCCCTCCCCGCCGACGACCTCGGTGCCTCCAGCCCCACCGACGTTGAGCCCCAAAGCGGCTGCCCTGCCGACTCTCGCACCGGCGGCGCTGCAACAGGCCCACAAGCCGGCGCCGAACCCCTTCGTCTCGCCCCTCGACACTCAGTTCGACACTCCGAAATCTCCGAAGCAGAACGTCAAGAAGGGGCGCGTGAAGCGATTCTTCGGGTTCCTGGTTCTGCTTGCTCTCATAGGTGGAGCGGCTGCTGGCGTGGTTCTGTACGGACCTGAACTCATGACCCTCGCCAAAGGCGAGAGTGAAACCACCGAGCCCACTGCACCGCTGGCCTTCCCCGTAGCCACCGCCGTCGCTCCGATCGTCCGTACAGCGACATTCACAGTCGAGAACCCCGTCGGTTCCGATATGCCACTGAGCTACGAGGTCACCACTGACTTCGAGACTGGGATATCGCAGATCCTCATCGACCGAAACGACCAGCCGCAGCTCGAGATCCTGACCGTTTTTGACGGCGCCGTCATACGACGAACTGACGAGCAGGTGTGGTTTGAGCTCAAACGTGGCGATTTCCCGATCGACCGCGACGCGGGCCGCGAACGTTGGGTTCGATCACTCGACGAACTCTTTCCGCCAGGAATACGCGAATTCACCACAATCGAGAACGCTTCAGAATCACTTCTCGAGGACGAAGCGATGCGCCACCTAGTCGTTTCCATCGACCCAGACCACTTGGTCGCAGAGACACCCATAGGCCTCGATGCAGTCACCGACGGAGCCGAACTCATCGTTGAACCGGTAGCGCCTCCATCGATGCCACCGGGGATCACTCTGCGGGAGGCCACCGTCGCCGGTGAATTGGTGACGATTGAAATGTGGGTCGACAACTCAGGCACGGTTCGCCGACTTGTTCTACCGGCGGTGCTCGGTGGCGAGACCGTGACGGTGATCTCGACGTCGCCCGACGCGTGGCAACCCCAGTTCCCCGACCAAGAGTTGGTCGAACCCCTCACCGCGTCAGCCCTCTTCGGCCTCGGCCTCTAACGTAACGTCAGGGGCCAGACCCCGACGTTACGTTTTGGTTTCGGCGGCCGTCGTCCGCTCTGGACATTTTGTACAAACGGTACGTACCTCTCACGCGCGATCTCTATGGTCGCGCCAGTGGCCATCCGGCATCGTCTGACTATCCGCTCGATCGATCCTGACCCTCGCGCCGCAGCAATCGTTGCCGGTGCCGAACACCTCGGCCTTGACCTCGATGAAGACGTCGCCGTCGCCGACATCGTATTCATCGAGGGTGAGCTCGAACCCGACGAACTCAACCAGCTTCATGCCGTGCTCGTCGACCCTTTGTTGCAGCAGGGTTCATGGGATACTCCTCCTCGAGACGGTGTGGAAGTCACGCTGCATGCCGGCGTGACAGACAGTGGCGCCGAAGCCGTGCGACACGCCGCCGAACAGCTTTCGCTCACCATCGACTCGGCCGCTACCGGCCGGCGAATCGAGTTTCCGGAGAAGACCGATCCTGTCCTCGCGGAAGAGGTCATTGCCAGGCTCGTCGCTAATCCGATCATCGAGCATTGGGCCACCGGCACGATCGAACCGACCCCAATCGCGGATGGCATCGAGGCGAAATCCACCGAGGTCATCGAGATCCGCGGATTGGATGACGCCGCGCTGCAACTCATCAACGAAGACCGGGCGCTCTACTTGGACCCCGAAGAGCTGCGCATCATTCGCGACCACTACGACGAACTCGGCCGCGACATCACCGACGTCGAGATTGAGACGCTCGCCCAGACCTGGAGCGAACACTGCTCACACAAGACATTCCGAGCAATCGTCGATGCGACTGGCGGCCCCGAGGGTGGCGAGCGCGTCGTCGAGCCGTTGTTCGAACAACTCCGATGCTGCACCGAGTCGATTGATGCGCCGTTTGTCATCTCTGCCTTCGTCGGCAATGCCGGAGTCATCGAGTTCACGAAGGGCACGACAATTGCCCTCAAGGCCGAGACTCATAACCACCCGTCCGCTGTGGAGCCATTCGGCGGCGCGAACACCGGAGTCGGCGGTGTCATTCGTGATGTACTCGGAATCGCTCACCGCCCGATCGCGGTGACCGACATTTTGTGCTTCGGGCCTGCCGAATTGCCACTCGCCGATCTTCCAGCGGGATCACTACATCCACAACGCATACGTGAGGGCGTGATCGACGGTGTTGCCGACTACGGCAACAAGATCGGGCTACCTACCGTTGCCGGTGCAGTCCTCTACGACCCGGCGTACACCACCAATCCGCTCGTCTTCGCCGGCTGTATCGGCACCGCTCCCACTCGACCCCTGCACGATGGCCCGAACCGAGGTGATCGAGTCGTTGTCCTCGGTGGAGCCACCGGTCGTGACGGCATCCGAGGCGCCACTTTCTCCTCGGCCACCATGGACGCAACCACGGGCGAGGTCGCTGGCGCCAGTGTTCAGATAGGTGACCCGATCGTCGAGAAGCTGCTCATCGATGCACTCGTCGGCGCCGAAGATCTGTTCTCTGCAATTACGGACTGCGGTGCAGGAGGCCTTTCCTCCGCTGTGGGTGAAATGGCCGAGGGAGTCGGCGCCGACATAGACCTCGAGTTGGTGCCGCGAAAGTACCCAGGTCTCGACGCATGGGAGGTCTGGCTCTCCGAAGCGCAGGAGCGGATGGTCGTCGCCGTGCCACCGCGCAGCCTTGGCGCGCTCGAGCTCCGCTGCCACCGCGTCGGCGTGGACATCGCCGACATTGGATCCTTCACCGGAGATGGCCGTCTCATCGTTCGCAACTCAGGCACCGTTGTGGCAGATATCGACACGAAGTTCCTGCACGATGGACGACCGCAGCGACGCATGCCGGCCGAAATGCCGGAACCGATTCGGCACGAGCGCACCTCACGTTCGGTTGCCGACCCGGCCGCGACCGTTCTTACGCTGCTCGGGCACCCCAATATCGCTTCCAAGGCGGCGATCATTCGCCGTTACGACCACGAGATCTTGGGTGCAACCGTCGTTCGCCCCCTCGTGGGCGCCGCTGCTGACGGACCTGCGGATGGCGTGGTGTTGGCAGACCCTGGTGCAGCTGAGGGCATTGCGATCGGGATCGGCGTCAACCCTTGGTTCGGGCTGCACGACCCGGAAGCCATGGCCTATGCCGTCGTCGACGAAGCAATGAGGAATGTCGTTGCTGTCGGAGCTGATCCGGACCGTGTCGCGCTGCTCGACAACTTCTCGTGGGGCGATCCCCGGCGCCCGTCAACCATGGGTGAGCTCGTTGCAACGGTCGAAGGCTGCTGCGCCGCGGCACGGATGTACGCGGCGCCGTTCGTCTCGGGCAAGGACTCCCTCAACAACGAATACGTCGGCGCCGACGGCAAGCGGCACGCCGTACCACCAACGTTGGTCATCACCGCCATCGCACATGTTCCCGATGCCGACCGCTGTGTCACCCCAGATCTCGCATCGAGCGGCAACGTCTTGCTGCTTCTCGGCCATACCGAAACCGAGTTCGCTGGGTCCCATCTCGATCTTCTCCAAGGAGAGCCGCCGACTCCAGGCGTGGCTCCCGCTCCTGACCCCGATGCGGCAAGCTGCTACCGGCTTCTCCACAGCGCGATCCAAGCCGGGCTTGTCGAATCATGCCATGACCTCAGCGAGGGTGGCCTCGCCATCGCTCTTGCTGAGATGTGCATCGGCGGACGGCTCGGGGCGGACATCGACGTGCTTCCACATGACGACCTGGTGACTGCACTGTTCAGCGAGTCTTCCGGCCGGCTCGTTGTCGAGGTCGCTCCCCGAAGTGTCCCCGCGTTCATGAAGGTGATGGACGACCGGGCACTTCGTATTGGTGAAGTGAGCGAGAATCAGCAGCTCCGGCTCCCCGAAGTCGAGCCGCTCGACATTGCCGACCTCGCTGACGCGTTCAACAATGGGGGTGGCTTGGCATGAGTCAGGTTCCCGCGATCGTCATTGCCGGACCCGGCACCAATCGCGACCGCGATGTGCAGCGCGCACTCGAACTCGCAGGTGCCGCAGTACGTGTTGTATTGGCGAATGAGCTTGTCGAACGTCCAGCGCTGCTCGATGAAGCTCGACTAGCAGTTGTGGCTGGCGGCTTCAGCTACGCCGACTCGCTTGGTGCTGGCCGCATGCTTGCTCTCGACCTCGTCGTCGGCCTCGGTGACGGGCTGCGCAGATTTGTCGAAGCGGGGCGGCCCGTGATTGGTATCTGTAATGGCTTTCAAGTGCTCACGCGCACACGTCTGCTGCCGGGCGCTCTCGGCCACAACGCCCAGGGCCGGTTCGACTGTCGCTGGGTCGTACTCGATCCCGTTCCCAACAGCGTCTCGATCTGGACAAAGGGAATTGCTGATCCGGTCCACTGCCCCATCGCTCATGGCGAGGGTCGGTATGTGCATCCTGACCCCGAGTCGCTCGCGGCCGCCGGACAGGTCGCGCTGCGATACAGGAGCACCAACCCAAATGGGTCCGTCGCTGACATCGCCGGCGTCTGTGACCAAACCGGAGTGGTGCTCGGGCTCATGCCGCACCCGGAGAACAACATTGTTGCCCGGCAGCATCCGCGGGCTGCCCGCGGCGGGGGCGGAGAGCAGCATCTCGGCCTACGTCTGTTCGAGAATGGAATTCGCCATGCGAAAGAACTCTGAGAGGACCGCTTCGTGAGCACAACTTCGACTCAGATCGGCACCCCGGCACCGACCCCACTCGACGGTATCGAACTACCGCTCGACGACAGACGTGTTGGAAAAGTTCGAGTTTCCTACGCTCTACCCAACGGTCGGAGGCTCTTCGTCACGACCGATCGATTGTCGGCGTTTGACCGAATCATCGCGGGCGTGCCGTACAAGGGGCAGGTTCTCAATCAGCTTTCGATGTGGTGGTTCCAGAACACCGGAGACATCATCTCGAACCACGCCATCTCCGAACCCGACCCCAACGTGCTCCTGGCTGTCGCGGCAACCCCGCTTCCGGTTGAAGTCATCGTGCGCGGCTACATCACGGGGGTTACAGATACCGCGTTGTGGACCCAATACGCCCGTGGCGATCGAACGATCTACGGCCACCAATTCCCAGATGGCCTATCGAAGAACACTGCCCTTCCGACTCCGATCATCACTCCGACCACTAAGGGAGCCGACGGCGCCCACGACGAGCCGCTGTCCTCAGTCGCCGTGGTGGAACGGGGGCTTGTCGACGGAGAATTGTGGGGGCGGGTTGAAGCCGCGGCACTTGCTCTATTCGATCGCGGAACAGAACGCGGCGCTGCGGCAGGACTCATCCTCGCGGACACCAAATACGAATTTGGGCTGTCCGCCAACGGCGACCTTCTCCTGATCGACGAAGTCCACACGCCTGACTCTTCGAGGTGGTGGATCGAAGAAAGTTACGAACAGCGCCTTCGGGCAGGCGACGAGCCCGAGAGTCTCGACAAGGAAGTCGTGCGCCGGGCACTCGCCGACGCCGGCTACACAGGCGAGGGGCCGATCCCCGAGCTGGCGCCCGAGGTCTGGTCTGCAACATCGGCCCGCTACATCGACGCATATGAGCGCCTGACAGGTGCCAAATTCATCCCCGGCACATACCCCGCTGGCCGCCGAATACACGCCGCGCTCGCGGGACTGGAGATCAACTGACATGTCCAACCGACGATCGGTGAGCCTTCCGGTAACCGGCCTGCGCGCTACCGGCCTGCCCGTCCGCGACAACAGCTCACCAGACGATTCACCAAAGGACGAGTGCGGCGTGCTTGGCCTGTCGACTCCTCATGGTGAAGGTGTCGCCCAGTTGGCCTTCTTCGGCCTCTTCGCCCTACAGCACCGAGGTCAGGAAGCTGCCGGAATAGCGGTCAGTGATGGCAAACGTGCGCGCGTGCACAAAGAAGCCGGGTTGGTGGCAAACGTGTTCACGCCCGACACGCTTGCGCCATTGACCGGCTACCACGCCATCGGACATACGCGCTACTCGACCACAGGGTCAAACGCAGAGCGCAACATCCAACCCTTCCTCGTTGAGACCATGCACGGCCCGCTATCGGTCGCCCACAACGGCAACCTCGTCAACGCCACGGCCCTGCGTGATGAACTACTCCACCGCGGGTTTGGGCTGACAGCCACCAGCGACACCGAAGTCTTCACACTGATGCTCGCAGCCGCAGGAGGCCGGACCTGGCAGGAGCGGATCGAACGGACTTTGCCAGCGTGGAAAGGTGCGTTTTCGCTTGTGATTCTCGCCGCCGATCAGGTGATTGCCGTGCGCGATCCATGGGGGTTCCGTCCGCTGTCCGTCGGCCGACTACCGCATGGCGGGCATGCCGTGGCCAGTGAGACCTGTGCCCTGTCGACGCTTGGCTGTGTCGATATCGACGAGGTCAAGCCCGGCGAGATGGTGACCCTACGGGGCGCAGAAATCGAGCGCACCCAGGTCCTGGCACCCCAGCAGAATGCTGCTCGATGCACGTTCGAATTCGTGTATTTCTCTCGGCCCGACTCGAACTGGGACGGGCACAGTGTGCACAATGTCCGCCAGCAGCTGGGTGTCGAGTTGGCCAAAGAGTTCCCCGCGAACGCCGATGTCGTGATCCCGGTTCCCGACTCATCGATACCCGCCGCTATCGGGTTTGCCCGCGAAAGTGGGCTGCCTTTCAACGATGGCCTCATCAAGAACCGATACATCGGTCGGACGTTCATCGAACCCACGCAAGACATTCGCGAGCGTGGTGTGGCTCTCAAGTTCAACGCCCTCCGCGAGAACCTCGAAGGCAAACGCGTAGTGATGATCGATGACTCCCTTGTCCGCGGCACAACGGCCGGACCACTCGTGAAGCTTGTTCGCGATGCCGGAGCGAGTGAAGTACACGTGCGGATTACCTGTCCGCCGATCACTCATGCCTGTCACTTCGGGGTCGACATGGGACACGACGACGACCTCATCGCCGCCCGCCTCGACGTCGAGGAGATACGCGAACACATCGGAGCCGACACACTCGGGTTCTTGTCACTCGACGGAATGATGCTGGCGGTCGCCGAGCGTGAGAGCGGCCCAGCAGATGGGTACTGCAACGCCTGCTTCACTGGTGACTACCCAATCGCGATCAGTGACGCTCAAGCCAAACTGTCGTTCGAGGGCGTACTCGCCTGATGCGGGTACTCGTACTCGGCGGAGGCGGGCGCGAGCAGGCGCTGGCCTGGGCGTGTAGAAGCCATGGGCATACAGTCACCGTCCGAGATGAACTCGGCGAGGCCTCGCCCGCCGACACTGACCTCGTGATTCCCGGCCCGGAGGCCGCGCTGGTTGCCGGGGTTGCTGACGAGTGCGCACGTCGCGGCCTTGCTTGTTTCGGACCGACTGCCGAGCTGGCAGAGATTGAGGCGTCAAAGAGTTTCGCGCGTGACATGGCCCAATCACTCGGTATACCGGGCCCAGCATTTGCCCGATTCGACGAAGCCGACGAAGCCATCGCGTGGTGGAGCGATCTCGGCCACGAGGTTGTCGTCAAACTCGATGGGCTAGCCGGTGGAAAGGGCGTAACGGTCCCGAATGGAGTGGCGAATACGAAGAAAGCCATTCACGCCGCGGCGGAGATCGGCCCCTTCCTGCTCGAAGAACGGCTTCACGGCCCCGAGTGTTCCCTGCTCGCGCTCTGTGACGGAACCAATGCGGTCGCCCTTCCTCTCGCGCAAGACCACAAACGACTGGGCGAGGGCGACACCGGGCCCAATACCGGTGGCATGGGCGCCTATGCCCCTGCACCTGTCAGCCATGCCGCCGACGATCTTCTGTCAACCTTCGTTCAACCTGTCATCGACCACCTGGCAGCTGCCGGGACCCCCTACGTTGGCGTGCTCTACGCCGGGCTGATGCTCACCGCCGACGGACCACGCCTGATCGAATACAACGTGCGCTTCGGCGACCCGGAAACGCAAGCCGTTCTGCCCCTGCTCGAGACCGACATCGCTGAGCTGGCCCTCGCCTGCACTCGCGGCACGATTCTCGACGTCCCCCTCGTCATCCGTTCTCGAGCCGCAGTAACGGTGGTAGCTGCTGCCCCTGGTTACCCTTCGGCGCCTGTCGTCGGCGCGACCATCTCCGACGATGCCGAGGGCCACGTGACAGACCACGGTGCTACTCGCTCGATTCGGTTCGATGCCGGGGTCGACGCCGATGGGAAGGTTGCGGGCGGCCGCGTTCTCGCAGTCACTGGCCTCGGGCCAACTCTGATCGAGGCCCGCGAGGCGGCGTATGAACGCGTCGCCCGAATCCAATTTGACGGAATGCAGGTTCGCCGTGACATCGGGTGGAGAGCGCTCGGGGCGCGGCTGGCTTCGTACGCTGCTGCCGGAGTCGACATCGACGAGGGCAGTCGCGCCGTCGCCGAGATGAAGGCATCCGTCGAGGCGACTCACGACAACGGCGTACTCAAAGGCGTCGGCAGCTTTGGAGGAGTTTTCTCTGCAAAGGCGATCACCGAGCTCGATGACCCCGTGTTGGTCGCGTCGACCGATGGAGTCGGTACCAAGGTCGAATTGGCGGCACGTCTTGGCATGGTGCGCGGCGTCGGAATGGACATCGTCAACCACTGCATAGACGACGTTCTCGTCCAGTCGGCCCGTCCGCTCTTCTTCCTCGACTACATAGCGGCGAGTGTTCTCGATGCTGACCTCGTCGCCGAAGTGGTGAGCGGGATGGCTGAGGCTTGCCGGGCTGCGGGGTGCGCGCTGCTCGGAGGCGAAACAGCGGAAATGCCGGGCGTTTATCAGCCCGGGTCATTCGACATAGCAGGCACCCTCGTCGGGGTTGCTGAGCGCTCCGAGATCCTGCCCCGATCAGACGTGGCAGCAGGCGATGTGCTGATCGGAATCGCATCGAGCGGACCGCACACCAACGGGTACACGATGCTGCGAAACATCTTCGACTGGATACCGATGGAAGCGGTTCCCGATGGGTTCGACCGACCACTCGGTGAGGCCCTTCTCGAACCGCACCGCTCGTACCTCGATGTGCTGGCTCCGGCGCTCGCCTCCGGTACCGTGAAGGCACTCGCGCACATCACTGGTGGAGGACTTCCGGAAAATCTGCCGCGTGTTCTTCCGCCGGATGTGGACGCCGTCATCGATCTCGGATCATGGCCCGTTTCCCCGCTCTTTCAGTTGGTTCGCGAGCTCACGCCGTTGATGTCCACCGACGAGCTGTACCGCACACTCAACATGGGGATCGGCATGGTTGTGGTCTGCGCTGAAGGCGACAGTGATGCCGTCGCAGCCTCGATCGGCGAGCCAACTTGGGTCATCGGCCGCCTCGTCGACGGTGACCACACGGTGCATCTGCGATGAATCCCGGCTGGGGACGACGACCGTCAACGGAACGTCAGGCGCCGCTGGCTGACTTTTCGTTCACCGGCCGATGCTGCCTCCTGGCCTCTCGCTAAGTTCAACTCATGCAAGCCGCGTCCGTCCCGCCGAGTGAACCAGGTGGTCGGGGCAGAGCGGTCCGGCCGCAGCGGATCGTGGTGATGGTGTCGGGAAGCGGATCGAATCTGCAGGCCGTGCTCGACGCCTGTGATGCCGGCTCCATCGACGGTGAGGTCGTAGCCGTGATCTCCAACAAGTCTGACGTATTCGCACTACAACGTGCCGACGCTGCTGGCGTGCCGGCGGTTCACGTTGGCCTTCATCCCGTCGAAGATCGTGACACCTACGACGCGCGCCTCGCCGATGTCGTCGCTGGCTTCGCACCTGACGTGATCGTGCTCGCCGGGTGGATGAGGCTGCTCACCATGAGTTTCCTCGGCTGGTTTCCTGAGCGAGTGATCAACCTTCATCCGGCATTGCCAGGTGAACTGCCTGGAACGCACGCCATCGAACGCGCCTGGGATGAGGCGGCTGCTGGCACCCGCCACCAGACCGGCGTAATGGTTCATCTCGTTCCTGATGCCGGCGTCGACGATGGTCCGGTTCTCGGAACCGCGACCATCGACATCGATACCGCCATCACGTATGAGGCCTTCGAGTCGACCGTCCACCAAGTCGAGCACCGGCTCCTCGTCGAAACGCTCATCGAACTGTGTAGCCAATCCCCCACCCAGCTGGCTTCCAGGTACCAGTCCGATTCAACCTCTGACCGAACGCACTCCGACCGCAAGGAGATCTCCGCATGACCGACGACCTGCGAACCAACGTGAACGACGACTTCTTCGACCGATTCGAAGCCTTGACCTTCAACGACGTCGTTGTCGTCCCTGGCTATTCCGAAACTCTCCCGGATGCCGTTGACACCAGCGCAACATTTGCCGCCGACATCGAGCTAGCAGCACCGCTGGTCTCGGCGGCAATGGACAAGGTAACGGAGGGGCGCATGGCGGTCGCCATGGCCCGGTACGGCGGTATTGGCGTCATTCACCGCAATATGTCGATCGCTGACCAGGCGGCCGAGGTGCAGAAGGTCAAACGATCTCAATCGGGCATGATCACCGACCCGGTCACCTTGCCCCCAACGGCGCTCCTGCACGAAGCCGAGGCATTGATGCACCGCTTCAAGTTCTCCGGAGTGCCGATCACCGACCACAGCGGACATCTCGTAGGCATCCTGACCAACCGTGACATCCGATTCTGCGAAGGGTCCGACTTCGAGCGGCCCGTGACTGACTTCATGACATCGAGCAATCTGGTAACCGCGCCAGTTGGCACTTCATTGGACGAGGCCAAGGCGATCCTCCAAAAGCACCGCATCGAGAAGCTGCCACTCGTCGACGACGCCGGTGATCTTGCCGGGCTGATCACTGTCAAAGACATCCAGAAGCGTCTCGACTTTCCGAATGCCTCACGTGATGGTCGCGGGCGGCTGCGGTGCGCTGCGGCGATCGGTGTCGGCGCCGACATCGAGGAGCGCGTGGATGCGCTGTTTCAGATGGGCGTCGATGCAGTATCGATCGATACTGCGCATGGCCATTCCGCCAACGTCGTCAAGGCGATCCAGCGAATCAAGGGATCGTGGCCCGACCTCGCCGTCACGGCAGGCAACGTAGTTACCGAAGAGGGCGTCGAGGCGCTGGCAGTCGCCGGAGCCGACGCGATCAAGGTCGGTGTCGGTGCAGGCTCGATATGTACTACTCGAGTCGTATCTGGGGCCGGCATGCCTCAACTGTCGGCGATCTGGTTCGCTGCTCGACGCGGGCGTCAACTCGGAATACCGATCATTGCCGATGGCGGCATCACATTCTCTGGCGACATCGTGAAGGCGATTGTCGCCGGAGCGTCGACTGTGATGCTCGGATCGCTGCTCGCCGGGACAGAGGAGAGCCCGGGTGAGATGGAGCTCTTCGAAGGCCGCAGATACAAGAGTTACCGAGGCATGGGCTCGATGGGCGCAATGACCGATGACAGCGCGGACCGGTACGCGACCGGCCAGTCCTCCGGGGGTAAGACCGCTGTCGCCTCGGGAAGTAACAAGCTCGTGCCGGAGGGCATCGAGGGCCGCGTGCCGTACGCCGGGCCCCTGGGCGAGGTTGCTTACCAGCTTGTCGGCGGCCTTCGCTCGGGCATGGGCTATGCCGGCGCCGCAACTCTCGAATCGCTCCGCGGCGCCAAGTTCATGCGCGTCACCACCGCCGGCCGCGAAGAATCACATCCCCACGACGTCACCATCACCAAAGAAGCCCCCAACTACCAACGCTCCTGACCCCCAATCCCAACCCCAACCCGAAATATGCCTCAGATCATGCGCCGGGTGAATGATTCCAGGCACATTTCGCCAGATTCGCGACATCCAATCCCTCCCCAACCCAAATTCTTGCGGGATTCGGACTCTCAGCGTTCGATATCCGCAACATTCGTGGGGGACTCGGAGGGATAGGGTCGATTTGGTGGGGCCGATGCAACGAATAGCTATTGTCGGATGCCCCGGATCAGGTAAGTCGACGCTTGCGGGTCAGCTCGCCGACAAGATTGATGCCTCACACGTCGAGCTCGATGCATTGTTTCACCAGTCGGATTGGGAGCCGACACCGATTCCTGAGTTCCGTGCGAAGGTGTCCGCCGCATTATCGAGCGATCGATGGGTCGTCGATGGGAACTACCGGCCGGTCGAGGATCTCGTACAAGCCGGAGCTGACACGATCATCTGGCTCGATCTTGCTCGATGGCGTGTCATGTCACGCA
>JADWMG010000189.1 GCA_015767405.1 Actinomycetota bacterium | reverse complement strand
ATGATGAGAGCCGGCTTGTCGCCGTTCAGTTCGAGATGTGCGCCTGGATACATTCTGCGGAACGTAGCCGACAGGTGCGCACATTGTTCATCCCGAGAGGGAGGCGAGCACGTGGCTGGCGCCGAGGGATCGGTCGTCCATTCCTGGCCGATCCATCGTGCTTCCCCCAAGGAGTGTCGTTGCCGCATCTTCGATCGAAGTTTGGAGGTCGCGGATGTTGCGCGGCGGCGGGAAGTATTCGTCCTCGTCGGTGACGCTCACGATCTCAACTCCGTCGGTCGGCGCAAGGAACTCGATGACCTCTTCGACCAACTCTTCGGGAGCTGACGCACCCGCAGTTACTCCAACTGTGCCGTGAAGGTCATGCGGAAGTTCCGCGACCGTATTGACGCGGAATACGCGTTCACAGCCCTCTTCGCGGGCGAGTTGTTCCAACGCTCGGGTGTTGGAGGAGTTCGCCGAACCGATGACGATGACGGCGTCGCATCGATGCGCGAGTTCCATCAGCGCTGCCTGCCTGTTGGTCGTTGCGAAACAGAGGTCGCTACGTCCTGGCGTCCAGACCTCAGGAAATCGTTCCCGCACGCGGACAGCAACGCCCTCCCAATCTCGGTGCGAGAGGGTCGTCTGCGCGAGTAGCGCAACCGGCTTGTCGCCTGTCGTGAGGGCATCGACCTCGGCGATGGACTCGACTCGGTCGATGGCATCGGGGGCGACGGCCATCGTTCCAACTGCCTCCTCGTGACCCTCGTGCCCGACGTAAACAATTCGGTAGCCCTTGCCAGCGCGCACCTTTACCTCGTGATGGACCTTTGTGACGAGCGGACATACCGAATCGACTACGTACGAACCTCTGCTTTGGGCCGCCTCGCGGATTTCAGGCGGCGAGCCGTGAGCCGACAACATGATCGGGCTCCCTGTCGGGACATCTTCGATTCGATCGACGAAGATCACGCCTTGGGTCTCGAAGCGCTCGACGACGAGTTTGTTGTGCACGATCTCGTGGTAGCAGTACACGGGCGCCTCGAATGATCGAACCATCCAGGTGAGCGCCTTGATGGCCATCTCGACCCCCGCGCAGAACCCTCGCGGTTCGGCGAGCAGAACTCGGTCGACAGGGGCAGATGCAGGGAACGCTTCGGACTGGTCGTCGGTCGACGCTCTATTCGTCATGCGGCGGCAAATCTACCCTCAATGACAGGCCGGTAGCCTGGAGCACCCATGTCAGTCGCATCCGATTCCGAAACATCAGCGCGCACCAGCGCTGGTCGGGGCGCGCCTGCGAAGCGATCGCTGGCGCCGATCGTGGTCGGCGTGCTGTCGAATTCACCAGCGGCTGAAATCGGTGTACTCGCCGGTGACGAGATCGTCAGGGTGAACGGTGACGTTCCTCGCGACATCATCGAGTGGCAGTTGGCGACCGATGAAGCCGAGGTCGAACTTGACGTAATACGTGGCGGACTCGACCTCACATTCTCGGTGGAAAAGCGCGAGGGGGAGTCTCTCGGGATCGAAGTCTCCAGCGCCGTATTCGACAGAGTCCGAACGTGCGACAACCACTGTGAGTTCTGTTTCATCTACCAACTCCCGAAGGGGATGCGACGAAGTCTCTACCTGAAAGACGACGACTACAGGCTCTCGTTCCTGTACGGGAACTTCACCACACTGACGCGCTTCACCGAGGCCGATCTCGAGCGCGTGATCACCGAGCGCTTGTCGCCGTTGCACGTCAGCATCCATGCGACCGACCCGGCAATGCGTAGCCAGATGTTGAAGAACCCACGTGGCGGAATGAGCTTGAGGTGGCTGCGTGCTTTGCTCGACCACGACATCGCGGTGCGTGGACAGATCGTTGTCTGCCCGGGGGTGAATGACGGAGCAGTACTCGATGACACTCTCGCAGGTGTTCTCGACGAGTACCCCGAGCTCGAGTCGATTGCCGTCGTGCCGCTTGGTATCTCCAAGTTCAATACCGAGTCGTCGATGCGGCTGCACACTCTCGCTGAGGCTGAAGACGTGGTCGACACGGTTACCGACTGGCAAGACGTCTTCACGGCGACTCTCGGTAAGCGGATGGTGTACGCCGCAGACGAGTACTACCTGATGGCTCATCGTTCTTTTCCGGACGCTGAACGTTACGACGGGTTCCCGATGCACGAAGACGGGATCGGCATGGCCCGGACATTCGAGACGGAATTCAACGGTCGAGCTGAGGTTGCTGCTGGTGTGCGTCGTGGGTTTTTCGCCGCGGTTGATGCCCCGCCGAATCCCGCTGCTTATACGGGCCTCAGGACAGCGTGCGGTAGTGGGACGGCCACGAGTTCGGTGGCCTTACGACCCCGTCGAACAGCACCTGTCGGTGTGCTCACCGGCCCGTTGGGCGCGCCCGTGATATCCCCACTGATCAACACGCTCGACCGTGGCGACATCAGGGTGATCTCTGTGGAGAATCAGTTCTTCGGTGGAAATACGGGAGTCACGGGCTTGATGACCGGCGAAGACGTCAGTCGTGTGCTCGCCGCCGAGCCCGAAGGTCATCGCTACCTGCTACCCGACGTTTGCCTTTCAGACGAGGGCATGTTCCTCGACGGCGTCACCACCGAAGACCTTCCTCGACCGGTGGAAATCATCGCCACGGATGGCATCGCCTTGCGCGCCGCGCTCGAGCCCTACGAAGCCACCACTTCACTGGAGATACCATGACGAACACATCGCCACCTGCCGGGCCGCCGCTCGATCAAGCACCTGACGTTACGGCTTCTGAAGATCGGTCGTCGGAAGAGATTCTGCCAGAGGAATCATCGGCCGGAGAAGAGCCCGAATCCCCGGGAGTGGATCTGCCAACTGTGGTGATCATTGGGCGTCCGAACGTTGGAAAGAGCACGCTGTTCAACCGCATCGTGGGAAGTCAGCAGGCGATTGTCGAGGACCGTCCTGGCATCACCCGAGACCGCAAGGAACTCGAAGCCGAGTGGCTTGACATTCCGTTCCTGGTTGTCGACACGGGTGGCTGGATGCCAAGCGGCGACGCTCTCGACATCAAGGTCAGCAAGCAGGTCGAAGCCGCCGTACAAGAGGCCGACGTGGTTCTGTTTCTCGTCGATGCGTCGGTCGGGCTGACAGACGACGATCAGGCGATCGCCAATTGGATTCGTCGTTCGGGGACCGAGGTCGTCGTTGTCGCGAACAAGGCTGACAACGAGCGCCGTGAGAACGAGATGTGGGAGTTCATGAGCCTCGGCATGGGGGAGCCCGTACCGGTGAGTGCCCTACATGGCCGGCGCGCCGGCGACCTGCTCGACGTGGTAATTGAGCGGTTCCCGGTTGCTGCGCGCGGCAACTACATGAGTGTCGCTGACCGCCGTGCGGGCCGAGACGACGCAGAGGTGGACCCCGATGAAGAGTCTGCTCCTCGCGTCGCCATCGTCGGTCGGCCGAATGTTGGCAAGAGCACGTTGTTCAACCGGCTGGTCGGCGAAGATCGAGCCGTCGTGCACGATCTCGCCGGTACGACGCGCGACTCGATCGACACACTCGTCGAAACAGAAGACGGTCCGATCGTCTTCATCGACACCGCGGGAATGCGGCGAAAGGGCAAGATTGATGACTCGGCCGAGTACTACTCGTTCGTACGAGCTCTCCGGGCGATCGATGATGCTGATGTGGCGCTGCTGGTGATCGACGCAACGGTCGGAATCACCGCCCAAGATCAGCGCCTCGCGGAGCGAGTCGATGCATCGGGTTGTCCAATCCTTCTCGTACTCAACAAGTGGGACCTCGTCGGAACCGAGGCCCGCCTCGAAGTGCAGGCCGAGCTGCGGCGAATGCTGGCCTTCGTTGGCGACGCCCCGGTCCTCAAGATCTCGGCACTGAGCGGCAAGAACGTCGACAAGCTACGACCGCTGCTTCAAGAGTCGATCTCGCAGTACCACACGCGGGTTCCGACAAGGGACGTCAACAAGGTCATTGCAGCTGCGCAGCAGAGGCAGCCGGCCGGTGGGGGCGCAAAGATCCTGTATGCCCTGCAGGGAGCGATCGATCCGCCGACGTTTACGTTCTTCGTGAACCGTGAGATTCCGCAGCACTATTTGCGATACATCGAGCGCACGATCCGCGAGGAGTTCGACCTCGGGTCGACGGCGATCAAGATCAGAGTGCGCAAGCGACAGTGACAGCGACGAACGGATCCAACTGATGCCCTGGTGTGAGGAATGCGCCAAGTACTGGACGCCGAACTCGATGAACGAGGACGGAACCTGTCCCAAGTGCGATGGCGAGGTCGAAGAAGTCGAAAACGAGTCTGAAAGCGCGCCGTGGCATTTCAAGCTGATGGTGGGCGCGCTCGTTGTGTACCTGGGCTATAGGTTCGTTCAGATGTTCAGCTGAACGCTTGAAGGCTGAATCCTCTCATCGTCACGATGAGAACAGCCCAGCGCTCGATAGAGTCGGCGGTCCACATACGGGCTGTGGCGCAGCTTGGTTAGCGCGCTTGTCTGGGGGACAAGAGGCCGGGAGTTCGAATCTCCCCAGCCCGACGGTCTGACCAGGGATTTCTCCGGTGGGGGAGACCCTGGTCGGACTCATGGGGGGCTTATGGGGGGCTTACGCAAACGTCCCGAATCTTGATCAATCCTTGACGATCACGTAGCTCGAGCCACGCTTCGCCGCTCCAAAACCACGCAGAGTGTGGCAATTCCTGGGGTTTACGGACTCTGATGCCACTCAGCCCCATCGCGGCGCTTAGACGGGCACGCGGGGGCTCAGGAAGCCCGTCGGGCCGCTGCCTTGCAGCGACCAGAGCACCTGCTGGCATCGGTG
>JADWMG010000188.1 GCA_015767405.1 Actinomycetota bacterium | reverse complement strand
GCCAGACTTGGAGTCGGACTCCGTCATTGCTGTAAACCTTCGATCGAAGAAAGCATCGGGATCCGTCTAGACCATAGGTGATGAGGCCCGGCAGGTTCGAGGTTTACTCACTGCTTACAGAACGATGACCTGGCCCTGACGTCGTTCTGGTTTCATGACATTGCAGCCACTGAACTGCACACATGAAGGCCTGAACCCTTCAACCTCAACCGAGTTGTCTCCCGCCGGGCTCTGCTGCTTGGCGCAATCGTGACACCGGTGCTCGGGGCTACAGGTCTTGATCCTCTCAGGTGTTTTCAGCGGTCATTCGGTCGCTTCGAGCACGCGGCGGGGCAGGCTCGCGACCGCGTAGTCGACCACGGCCAACTGGTCGTCGACGAGGGAGCCAGTATCAGGGCCGCGGGCCATCCATCGGTCCCAGACGGCCCGACGACCGGCCACCAACAGCGCCGCGACCAGCGTGGAGTGCAAGTCGTCAGACTCGACCTCGGCGTCCTGGGCCATTGCGGTCGCCAGAACCTGCTGAAGTCGACGCTCGACGCCACTGAGGCTGGCGACGAGAGCGGGGTCCTTATCGACCCATTCATGGTATGTGCGAAGGTTCGCGACGTAGGTGGCGGTCGTGGCTTCAGACGGGTTGGCCGCTTCCTCGGCCTCTATCTGTACGTAGAGGCGCCACGCCGACAGCGTGTCGACCGAGCGGCCTTGGTCCTCGAGGTGATGCTCGAGTCCCTCCAGTGGTGCGATCAGCGGGGCCAGAGCCAGCTGGGCCTTCGAGTCGAAGTAGCGCAGGAGCGTCTGGGTGGTTACGTCGACCTCGGCGGCGATGTCCTCGAGGGTGGTCCCGATGTAACCGCGTTCGGCGAAGAGTCGCTGCGAGACGTCAATAAGTGCTGCCCGGGTCTTCGCCTTCTTCCGCTCGCGCAATGTGGACCCCTCGTTCGCCATTCTCATACTGTAGGTGACTATGATATGTCAGTCACTAACACTTCCAAGGAGTTGACCATGACGACGCCCGACCTCACGCTCAATTCGTCGACCGAAATCGCGGACCCGATCGATCACGAGGCCCTCCGCGAGAGGTACGAACTCGAGCGCGCTAAGCGGATCCGGCCCGACGGCGCCAACCAATACATCGAGCCGAGCGGCCGGTTCGCGGACCTGGCCGATGACCCATGGGTCGAGAACGTCGAGCGCGAGCCCGTGACCGACGAAGTCACCGTGGCTCTGATCGGTGGCGGTTTCGCCGGGCTCTGCACTGGTGCCCAGCTTCATGACGTGGGCGTGACCGATGTTCGCATCATCGATGGCGCCGGCGACGTTGGTGGTGTCTGGTACTGGAACCGCTACCCGGGCGCAATGTGCGACACCGCGGCGATGGTCTACCTTCCGCTCCTCGAGGAAACCGGCCACATGCCCAGCATGAAGTACGTGTACGGGAGGGAGATCTTCGAACACGCGCAGCGGATCGCGAAGACATTCGGCCTGTACGACGACACGCTGTTCTCGACCAATGTCACCAGCCTCGAATGGGACGAGACCTCCTCGCGCTGGGTGATCGAAACCGACCGCGGCGACCACTTCCGAGCCAAGTTCGTCGCTATGGGCACCGGACCTATGACCCGGCCAAAACTGCCAGGCATCACCGGAATCGAGGCCTTCCAGGGCCACACCTTCCACACCGCCCGCTGGGACTACGAATACACCGGCGGCGACTGGGCCGGCGCGCCGATGGAAAACCTTGCCGACAAGCGAGTGGGCGTCATCGAGACGGGCGCAACCGCGGTCCAGTGCATCCCTCGCTTGGCCCAGGATGCCGGCGAGCTATTCGTATTCCAGCGCACGCCGTCGTCCATCGACATTCGGAACAACCATGCGATCGACGCTGGCGAGTTCGCCGAGCTCAAAACCGGATGGCAACAGAAGTGGCTCACGAACTTCGCCATTCTCCAAATGGCCGGGTTCGCAGAAGAGGACCTCGTCAAAGATGGCTGGACCGATATTGCCCAACGCATCCGCGACCGAGTAGTCGCCGAGATGGGCAAACCCGACGCCGTCGTCGGCCCCGAGTTACTGGCCCAGGCCTACGGCGACAGCGACGACGAGAAGATGGAGGAGATCCGAGCCCGGGTCGACGAGATCGTCGAAGATCCAGCAACCGCCGCTGCTCTCAAGCCGTGGTACCGCCAGCTCTGCAAACGACCGTGCTTCCACGATGAGTACCTGCAGTCGTACAACGTGCCTACAAACCATCTCATCGATACCGACGGCCAGGGGGTCGAGCGCATCGACGAGACCGGTGTCTGGGCAAGCGGAGTTCACTACGAACTTGACTGCCTCATTTTCGCGTCGGGTTTCGAGGTGCATCTTTCCCACACAGCCGACTACGAAACGGTCGGTCGCGGGGGCCTAACTCTCTCCGAGCACTGGGCTGACGGCATGCGGAGCATGCACGGCGAGCACATCCACGGCTTCCCGAACCTCTTCGTCGAGGGCCTGAGCCAGGGCGCCAGGCTCGTCTCCAACATCACGCACAACCTCAATGAGGCCGGCAAGGACATCGCCGCGATCATCGACCACGGAATCACCACCGGTGCTGTCGAGGTTGAAGTGACGGAAGAGGCCGAGCGGGCGTGGATGGAGTTGCTCGACAGCGGCCCGGGGTCGCTGCTCGGCAGCCCCGACTGCACACCTGGCTACTACAACAACGAGGGCCAAGACCCGACACCAGCAGATAGCCGCAACGCTGCTGGCTACCCTGCCGGCCCTGCCGCGTACTTCGAGTACATCGATAAGTGGCGGAGCTCAGGCGACTTCGAAGGCCTCGAATTCCGGGGCGCCTGAAAGTCTCGGCCGCGACCGCGATGGGCTAGCGGTGTTCGGCGGCACGTTGAGGTGGAACCAGCGGGTCTGTACAGGTTCGCCATAGGGGTGCTCGTAGGCGCCTTTCGGCGGTGGTGGTGGGCCCGCTGGGGCTCGGGTTTGGCCCCGGTTTGTGCGATTGGTCGACCGTGTTCGTCAGTGAAGGTGACCCCGTCGATCTAATCGGCATTGCCGGTAATTCCGAGCTGGCCTCCGTGATGATGCGGACACAGTGATCTCGACTTCATGGCGAGCCGTCGGAAGACATCCTGTTTAGGCCGCGGGGGCTATCAGCACCGGAAGGGTGCTGTTGGTCACGAGCTTGCGGAGGCCGCGTCGAGCGGCAAGCCGTTGAGGGATGACGATCGAGGTGGCACGCGACTCGGCGGCGACGTGGAGCAGGTCACGAGCGGAGTTGGTCGAGTCCGTGACGATCGCCTCGGTGTCCTCGCCGCCGACGCGTGATGTGTAGGTGTTGACAAGCCGGTCGAGAGCGACGGCCTCGCCGTTGTAGACATGTCGGTTTTCGGCATCGGCGAATCGGCGGAAGTCCTCCCGTGCTTGTTGGTTGAGCATTATGAGGAGGGTTGCCTTGCCGCCGCGGGCGACGTGGTCGGTGGCGATGTCGAGTGAGACCTCGCCGGTTTCGTTCGGTTCGACGACGGCAAGGAGGTGTTCGCTGTGCTTCATTAGGGGTGCCTTTCTGGCTGGGATATGGAGAAGTTGGAAGGTAACGAGCTTTGGGGGTAGCGAGCTTTGATGGTTGGTCGGGGCGAGTCGTCGTCCGACGAGGGAATGGACATGACGAGCTCCCACAGGTACTCGTTGGTGATCGTGTCGCCCGAGAGCAAAAGGCGGTAGTAGATCGGCCCGACCACCTGGTCGACGATGCGTTCGATCTTGTGCGCTGATGCGTCGACGCCAACGATGCCGCGGACGTACTCACAGGCGAAACGTCGGCGATCGACCCAGAATGCGTGGAACCCCGAGGCCAGCTCGGGATTGCGCGCAGACTCGCCCACCACACCGGCGACGATCGCGCCGAAATCTGACTCGGTGTTCAGCCGCACGATGTCTTGGAGGAACAAGAACAGCCCGGCCCGAGGATCGTCGTCGGGCGGCCGTTGCGGGATTCCTTCGTCGGCGAGCACGGTCAGTAGGTGCTGAACCAACTGTTCCTTGGAGTCCCATCGCCGGTAGAGCGTGTCCTTGCCGACCCCTGCGGTCTGGGCAATTGCCTCCATCGAAGCGCCTGTGAACCCCCGCTCAGCGAGCACCGCGCGAGCTGCCTCAAGGATCGCACGGCCGCGACGAGGATCACGTGGGCGTCCCCGTCTGGCCGGGCGACCATCGGGCTTGGGCTCGTTCATGTCAATTATCATACCCGACCGTCCCGTTTGGTATGTAGGTCACCCGTCACATCGCGGACGAACATGTGTCTCTGCCGGCTACGGCGGCACCGACGCCGAGGTCCTCTTCTTCTCCGACCCAGGACCGGGACCAACGCCGACTACTCGCCTACCGGTAGTGGGTTCCTCTGCAATAACAATGTCGATCCCGCCGCATGCCTCTTCAGCGAGATTC
Organism: Actinomycetota bacterium; assembly: GCA_015767405.1. GTDB lineage: Bacteria > Actinomycetota > Acidimicrobiia > Acidimicrobiales > Ilumatobacteraceae > Sva-07. The sequence goes on along the minus strand of JADWMG010000188.1, from coordinate 417 downwards.
TCTGGGGGCAGGGCTACCTCACGTGGCTGACAACCTCTCCCCGAGAGCTGCCCTTGCGGAGCTCACGAGATGGTGGTTTTCGATATCGACGTGCCGCAAAGACTCTTTTACGGCCTCGAGAACGATCGGGTTGCGGTGACCCAGGTTGAACACGCCGCCGTTGAGTGGCAGTTGAACCAACGTCACTCTGTCGGCACGGCGAGTGGTCGGTCGAGATCTTCGTCCCGCAGCTGCAGTGTCAATGTGACCAGAACTCCTGAGCTTGATGTTGGTGATGCTCTGGTTTTTCCTGTTGTTCAGCATCTTCTTCGCGGTGATCTGGGCGTTCATTGACAACTTCCGGCGCCGCGACTACGGCGGCTGGGCCAAGGCCGGGTGGGCGCTGGTCATCCTTCTGATTCCACTGCTCGGCACACT
>JADWMG010000435.1 GCA_015767405.1 Actinomycetota bacterium | reverse complement strand
CCCGGCACAATTGTCGTTCGTTGAAGACCGATGACAATGATACGCCTGTCTCCCGCAGCCGGCGATTTCTTGTTCGAGAATGGGTGCCCGGTCCGCAGTTGCGTAGTTGTGACATCGTAACTGCGGTACTGCGGACCTGTCACCGTTTGGTTTAACGATGAGCATGATGAGCAAGGTAACTGCGCACGAGGCTGATCGGAATCCAAGACCCAAGTGCGCGAAACCACGAGCGAAGCGCTCCACGGGCTCCGGTCGATTAATTCTTGCGCGCCGCTTAATGACTGGAGTACGCCTCTTACTTGAGTCCGTTCTCCTTCTTGAACTCCGCGATCTCCTTGGCGAATGCCTTGGACACGTCGAGCCTGCCACCATTGACGTAGTCGGAGAACGGGGTAATGGCGCTCTCATCCGGTTCGCCCGCTTTAGACGCAGGCGGGGCCGGCCACGAATAATCATCGACGATCACTTCACGTAGCCGCATGTCGTCCTTTGTGATGTTCCAGACGAGGAGATCAGTCGCCATCGTGAGGGGTCCGTCATAGGTCGAGCGAATCCCATCGTTGATGGCGTAGCGTGTATCGAAGTCGTTGAAGAAATGATAGGCAACCGCCATGCGCGGCTGGACCGCCGCCATGACCTTGCCGAACGCTGCGGGCGGGGTATGGACCGCCGTCGCCACGTTGAGCGCCGCCTGGGCCGAGAACTTGTACTTCTCCATCATCTGCGCCGGAGTCATGAAGCTCTCGTGAATGGCCAGGTCTGCGCCCTTCGTTTGCTCGACGTACCACTTGTTCGGGACGGTGTCGCCTCCGAATACGAACTTGAGCCCGTTCCACTCCAGGCGATAACTGACGGCGCCATCGATGCAGTGGATCGCGGGCCACGAATAGATCGTAACTCCGTTCTTCTCGTAGACGACCTGATTGATCTTCTTGTAATCGAACTCGGTCACCTTCAGACCCCCACCGCCCGTGGGGATCACTCCCAGCCTGCCCGTATAGTCCCATGTGTACGCTTTCTTCAGGTGATCCATCGCGTACTTCGTGCCGGTCTCCGGCTTGTCGCCGTTCGGCCTCCCTGCCGACCTCCGGTCCAACCGCCAATCCAGAGGGCATCCATATCGCCGATATGGTCCGAGTGAAGGTGGCTTAGGAACACCTTGTTCAAGTAGTCGTAGGGGATGTTGAGACTTCCGAGGTTGGCCGACGAGCCCGTGCCGATATCGAAGAGGAACTTGTCGCCGTTGCCCAACTCGACGAGCCAGCACGTGGCGGCTTGCGATTTCCGCTGCGCGGGCATACCCGTTCCGCACGCGACAATCCGCATCTCGTTCGCTGCCAGATCCTCCGTTCCGGGGAAGTACATATCGAGTTTAGTCGACCTCTTGACCGGCGACATCGCGGGCGTCTCTGCCGCCTGCGCGGAACCTGCCAGCGAGAATGACCGTCCAGCCCGCTCGTCCGAACGTCCCATGAAGTATGCGCCTGCGATGACGCCAGCCACGACGATGACGGTCAGTGCGCTGGTTGCCTTGCGATGTTGGCTCACGGTTGCTCCCTCCTCGAGTTGTAGGCGAAATCATGACACAGGCTCGGGCGGAGGGTAACCGGCACAATGGGAGCCGCCATCGCAACGCAACCGCCCGCGAAGGCCTTCAACTGTTGCACTTGAGGTCTATCGTCGTCGCCTGGGCATAGCGAACTCAAAGGCCCTGTCTGCGCTGTGAGTCACGCGACATAGTATCTAGTACCGCGCAATTAGGAGACAGAGATCCGACCGAGGTTGAGCAGAAAGTCGAGATGTCACGCAACGTCTGCGGCCCTTTGGTCGATAAGGGCGGCTTCGGTTTCGTTCCCCCACGCGAAACCCGGTCCGATCGCTAGTGCTGCGAGACGCACTGAAAGCAGGGTGGGGCTTGGCCCTCCGGGCACGGCGTGTCATTGCACACTCCGAGAGGCCCATCGGG
>JADWMG010000044.1 GCA_015767405.1 Actinomycetota bacterium | reverse complement strand
TTTCGCCCCGGGCGCGTCGTCGACACCGATGGCCGTCACGTCGGCGATGTGGCATCCGTTGAGATGGTCACGGTCGGCCAACGCAAGGGGCTCGGGCTTCCGGGCGGTGGCCCGAAGCGGTACGTGGTCGACGTCGACATGGGCTCCCAGGTAGTCACGATCGGTGACGAGGACCAACTTCTGTGCCCGGGGATGTCTGTCAGCTCAGTGACGTGGATCGACGAACCAGTTGTTGGTCGCGTACTGGTCCAGTGCAGTGCCCATGGCGAGCCGCGAGCCGCCACGATCAAATCAACTGGTGAACCTGGCGACGGAGTCATCGACGTGCAGTGGGATGAGCCACAGCGTCGTGTCGCGCCAGGCCAGAGCGTCGTCTTTTACAACCTCGAGGACACGACCGTCCTCGGCGGCGGCATCGGCCGCTGACGGATCCAAAGGCCGCATCTGCATTTTGTGTCAGCACTTACCGTTGGCGCACGGGTTTCTGCTGACACAGATTCGGCTGGGACGGATCTTGGTCGAAGCATTTTGTGTCGGCACTTACCGATGGCGCACGGGTTTCTGCTGACACAAACCCGGGGGAAAGGCGGATCGTGGCGGGACCAATGCTGACGTTAGGAGACTGCGAGTCCGCGGTCTGCGCAGGCACGCAAGACCTGGCCCGGTCGGCTGGGGGAAACAAGGAACGCCGTGAGATGAACGGCGCGTCCATTGGGTTCGCTCGGCGTGAAGGCATACACAGCAGTGATCGACTCGGTCACGGCAACTTCGATGGCGTAGCCGCTGGCAGGTCCCGTGAAGTCCGCCGCTTCCGTGTCGGCTGGGGCGAGGCGCATGCCAGCCACCTGGGCTGCCCGTAGGGCCAACGTGTCCGCGAGCACCACCGGATCGTGAAGCACGATCCCAGCCGGCACGAGTACGAACCAACGATGGGAGAGCCGATCCCATCGCGGGCCGACGAAGATGATCCCGGCAATTGCCAGAGCAGTGAACAGGGTGCCGACGATCCACGATTGGGCGGCGAGCAGTAGCGGTCCGGAGATCAGGAAGGCCGCCCACAGGGCCCATACTGTGATCGCGGCGGCCCCAACGGCGGCCGGTGAGCGCAGCGGAAACCTCTCCTCGTCGCCGTAGGCAGAAGCTTGTACGAACTGTCGGCCAAATTCGGCGTCGAACACCGCGACACAGGTGACGAAGGCGGGAACGCCGAGCAGCGCCAGGTCGACCGCTGGGGCACCTCCCAAACCCGCTGCCGCCGTGGCTGCGAGAGCGAGGGGAGTTCCCACGCGGGCTGCGGTCAACGAATGCACCGAGGCGATTGCCAGAGCCAATGCAACAGTTGCCCAGACCGCCCAGCCCCCGATAGCCGCGACGTATCGAACGCTCGAACTCCGGTCGTCGACGGCGGCCTCGATCGCGGCACCACCGAACACGGCAACGACGACCCACCCCACGCGCGCGATCCATGGCACAGCTCGCGAGAATCTCGCTGCAGGTCGTGACGCCATCTCCATAGGTTGCCGTGAATCCGGTCAAGCCGGACGCACTGCCTCGTCCAAATACCCGGTGCTCGATTCGGTGAGATGGGCGGCCCCGTGGAACGATGCGAGGATCCCGGATCGGCAGCCGCTGTTCTGGCAGAGTTATTGGGACGAATAGATTGGAGGGGACGACATGACGGATACTGGCCATTGTCCTGCGTCGCCCCGTCCGGGTCTTCCGTCCCCCTTTGCCGACGGTGCCGCCCTCGGAATCGGAAGCCTGCCTCACCTCGACGCTCGGGAGGCTGCCGAGTTCGCGATCGGCGAGTTCGAGATCGCCACCATCCCCACCTTGCCAGCGCGGTCGCCGGCCGAATCGATGATCGCGCAAGCGGTTGTTGGGCTGCCTGGGATCTCGATCGATCAATCAGGCGGCATCACTGTCGAACCAGAGCGAGTCAGCATTGGCGAGTCGACTCGAATAGATCTCGGTCACGATGCATTCGTTGGTTTCAACAGCTTTCTCGAACATGCCAAGAGAACAGGCCTTGATGGGTCACCAGTCAAGTGGCAATACGTCGGCCCGGTAACTCTCGGCGTGGCTCTTCAGCGCGCCGGCCTCGATGTTGCAACAGCCTTTGATGCTGCCAGCGCCACGCTTCGCACACAGCTGGCCGACATCTCCGATGCCGTCGCAAAGGCCCTTCCACGGTCTCCGCAGATGGTCGTACTCGACGAACCGTGGTTCGCCGACCTGATGACTCCCGGGTTTCCGATCCCACCCGACGAAGCCATCGACCGCATGTCGAGTGCGATGGCGACTTTGCCGTCGACGTCTCTCGTCGGGATCCACTGCTGTGCGCCTTGCGACGTCGCAACACTTCTGGCGTCTGGTCCGAGCGTCGTCTCGCTTCCCGCGTCACCCGAGCTGGTCGAATGGTCCGGATACCTTTCGCGATATCTCTCCGATGGCGGCATCATCGCTTGGGGTGTCGTACCGACCGACGGGCCGATCCCGGTCACGGCCGACCGCTTCTGGCGAGCGCTCAGCGACCTTTGGTGCACCCTGGTACAGCGCGGATGCGACCCAGTCATGTTGCGACGCAACAGCATTGTGACGCCCCACTGCGGCTTGGCGATGCATTCGGAGTCCGCTGCTCGACAGGTTGCGCAACTCACGGCTGAGGTGGCCAAGCGCGTGAAAGACCAGTCAACGGCAACTCGGTTCGCACTCGGAGCGTGAGCCTCGAGGCTCACGCGGAGGAGTTGCGGGTACAGATCGCGCACCACAACGAGCGGTACCACACGCTCGACGATCCCGAGATCAGCGACGCCGAGTACGACACTCTCGTTCGCGAACTGCGCCAGCTGGAGGAGGATCACCCGGAACTGGCCCACGAGGACTCGCCGACCCGTCAGGTGGGCGGCGCAATCAGCACCACATTTGATCCGGTTGAACATCGTGTGCCCATGATGAGCCTCGACAATGCGATGGATGCCGAAGAACTGAGTGCTTGGGCCGATCGGGTTACGAAGGGTCTCGAAGGAGACGCGCCGACGTTCGTTTGTGAGCTGAAATTCGATGGCCTGGCGATCAATCTGCGATTCGAAGATGGTCAGTTCGTTCAAGCCGCGACACGCGGCGACGGTCACGTAGGCGAAGATGTGACCGCGAATGTCGCGACGATCGATGACGTTCCGGAGAGGCTCGCCGAGCCTGCTGGCGGCAGCGCCCTCCCATCGGTGCTCGAGGTCCGTGGCGAGGTCTACATGACCGGTTCGAGCTTCGAGCAACTCAACGAACGAGCGTTAGCGGCAGGTGACAAACCCTTCGTTAATCCACGCAACTCAGCCGCTGGCAGCCTTCGGCAGAAAGACTCGAGCGTCACTGCGCGTCGGAATCTGTCGTTCTGGAGCTATCAGCTGGGTGAAGTTGTCGGTGGTCCGGTTTTCGATAGTCACGTTGCGATGCTCGAGTACGCGGCGGTGTTCGGGTTCCCCGTCAACGAGAATATTCGAACCTTCAACACGATCGAGGAAGTCGCCGCCCATTGCACGTACTGGCAAGAACATCGCCATGACCTCGACTATGAAATCGACGGCGTCGTCATCAAGCTCGATGACGTTGCGCAACGCGAACGGCTGGGAGTCACGTCCCGGGCGCCACGCTGGGCCATCGCCTACAAGTTTCCGCCCGAAGAACGAACGACCAAACTTCTCGAGATTCAGGTGTCCGTCGGCCGCACCGGTCGTGCAACGCCGTTCGCCGTGCTCGAACCCGTATTCGTCGGTGGCTCGACCGTGGGTATGGCGACATTGCACAATCAAGATCAGGTTGCGGTCAAGGGGGTCCGCCCGGGCGACACGGTCGTTGTTCGCAAGGCTGGCGATGTCATACCCGAAGTCGTCGGGCCCGTGCTCAACTTGCGCCCGGCCAAAAGCAAACCATGGGTGTTCCCGAGCGATTGCCCTCGTTGCGGCAACCCGCTTGTGCGGCCGGAGGGGGAGGCTGACACGCGATGCGTCGCTCCGGACTGTCCCGCCCAGCGTGACCAGAAGATCGCCTACTTCGCATCTCGCGGCGCCATGGATATCGAGGGACTCGGCGAGCAAATGGTCGAGAAGCTCACAGCGACCGAATTCGTTCATGACCCGGCGGACCTCTATTCGCTGACCGTCGACCAACTCGTTGAACTCGAGCGGATCGGCGAGACGAGCGCGACGAACCTTGTTGACGCAATCCAGGCATCCAAAGCGCAGCCACTCCCTCGCTTCCTTACCGCACTTGGAGTGCGCCATCTCGGCCCAGCGGCATCGCTGGCATTGACCAACGAGTTCCACACGCTCGACACAATCATGTCGAAGTCGACCGAGGAACTTGCCGCTGTCGACGGTGTCGGAGAGGTCATCGCAAACACAATCGTCACCTGGTTCGACCAGAAGTCGAACAAGGCCTACATCGAACGGTTTCGCGAGGCGGGGGTGAATTTCGGTGACCCGAACGCTGCCCTGGAAGCGGAGCGGGCGCGCGCCGCGATCTCTCAGACACTGGAGGGCCGAGCTGTTGTTGTGACAGGGACACTGGCCAACTACAACCGTGAAGCAGCCGCTGAGGCGATCACTTCGCGGGGCGGAAAGAGCCCGGGAGGCGTTAGCAAGAAGACCTTGGCGCTGGTCGTCGGTGACTCACCTGGGGCAAGCAAGCTGAAAAAGGCCGAGTCGCTCGGTGTGCCGATTCTCGACGAGGCCGGCTTCGAAAGCCTTCTCGCGACGGGCGAGCTACCAGAGTAGATACTCGAACTCAGCGCACAAAGGCCTAGGCGCTAGACGACGTTGAACGACCAGGCGTAGCTACGAGCCCGATTGGGCCCATCTTCGATGTTCCAGTAGATCACGGTGACGTCGTGGATTCCTGCGGAGAAAGATTCGATCGGTGCGCCCTCCACGGGTTGGTACGAGATCACAGCGTTGCCCGGGTCGAAGACCGCGGCAAGGGGGAGGTCGACCTGCTGTCCTGGCTCGACCGTTGGGTCTACGTTCGACTGGCCGAGCAGCACTGTTGGCAGTTCTACCCCGTCGATCACAAGCCTGGCCTCGAGCCCGGCTTCGAGGTTGACAACCACGCGTTCCTGCCGCAGCACCTGCACTGCATTCTCCACCGGTTGCACAGATTCGATTTCGTCGGGGCGATCGACCCCGTCGTCGCCGGTTTCTGCCACGAACAGGGCAAAAATCACCAGAACCAGGCCACATGCGATAACGAAGCTCGCGATGAGCAGGCCCCGATCGAGCTTTCGGGGTTGCTTTGCAGGGGATGTAGGCGCGTCGGTGGTGTCGATCACGGCAACCATGATGCCCGCCGTCTGCCCTTGTTGCTCAGGCGGTAGCGTTTTGCGGTGGTGGAGAACGAGACATCAGAACAGAACAGCGGCGGAGCGGACCGCCTTGAAGGGCGCATTCTCGCTGACCGGTACCGCATCGCGAACGTTGTCTCGTCGGGCGCCAACACGGTCATCGTCGAGGCCGTTGACATTGAGGACGACCGGCCGGTAACCGTCAAGATCGTTCGTCCAGAGCTCGCCGATACTGATGCTTTCCGTAAGGCATTTCGCCGACAGGCCGAAGTTGCCACAGCGTTGACGCACCCCAATATTGCGACCGTTCTCGGTTGGGGAGACACTGAGCTCGAAGGTGAACCGACGGTCTTCTGGGTTGTTGAGTATCTGGGCGGGGGAAGCCTCCGCGATATCTTCGACCGCGGTCGCCTGCTCGAGCCATCCCAGGCACTGGTTGTCGGTCTCGAGGCCTGCCGAGCGCTCGACGCCGCACACCAGCGTGGGATAGTGCATTCCGAGCTGACTCCGTCAAAATTGGTGTTCGGTGAAGATGGCCGACTCCGGGTAGTCGATTTCGGCATGGCGGCCCTGCTCGGAGCCGAGGCATGGTCCGAACCGGCAACCGTGGCCACCCATGTAGCGCGCTATGCATCGCCGGAACAGGCGCTCGGGATGGCGGTTGATGCCAAAACCGACGTGTACGCGCTGTCGCTCTGCCTCATCGAGGCAACAACGGGCAAGGTGCCGTTTGCCGGTGACTCAACTGTGTCCACGCTGGCCGCGAGGGTCGGCAAGCTGATGCCGGTCTCTGCTGACTTGGGTTCTCTGGCATCGGTGCTCGAGCGAGCAGGACGCCCAGAAGCCGAAGATCGAACGACTGCCGCCGAGTTCGGCCAGGCTCTCGTTCAAGCGGCGGAGACACTTCCTCGTCCCGAGCCTCTGCCGTTGATGGAGGCGAGCCTCTTCGCGGCGACCGTTCGGGCTCGAGCAGAGACGCCCGGCGATGACGAGCCCGTTCCAGACGCGACCAGCCCGGATGAGACGGAGACCTCTGAACCTGACACGCCCGAGTCTGAGGTCGCCGAACCCGGAACCACAGACCCGGAAATGCCGCTGGCCGCCGGTGTGGCTGCAGCGGCACTAGTGGCAGACCCAGTGGGCGCTGACGAGGCGATGGGCGCCAAATCAGCTGACGAAGAGGCAGCGGCGAGCGGGCCAGCGGATGGCCAGCCAGCGATTGAGGAACCTCTCGTTGATGAAGTTGTCGTCGCCGAGGCTGCCGAGGACGAAGTAGCCGAGGGCGAACCTGCGGATGATGAGGCAGCTGGTGGCGAGGCCGCGGTTGGCGAGACGGTCGAGGATGAGGGGCCCGGCAACGCGGATGCGCCCGCCGAAGGCGATGGCCCAGATGAAGACGCCGCTGATGCTGTTCCGTTGCTGTTGCTTACCGATATCGCCGACCCACCCACCGGTGCAGTTCAAGTCGCTGACAACGATGGTGCTGACGCCGCGGAGCTTTCGACCACGGACCAGCCGAGCCCTACTCAGGAGATGCCCGCTGAAGTGGCCGCAGCCGCAGCAGTCGCCACAGTCGCCGCGTCGACCGACACGATGGTCGCAGATCCCACCCCGTCCGGAACGATCTACGACGAGGAGAACAACGGCAAGCCGTGGGGCAAGATCGTATTGCTGGTCATCGTCGGGCTGGTCTGCCTGGGTGCACTCAGCTATGCGGGGTGGCTGTTGCTGCGAACCAAGTCGTACGAGGTACCCGACCTGGTGGGCGTCGAGGAAACCGTCGCGCTGAACGAGATCTCCGGCAACGGCTGGAAGATCGAGACCGAGCATGAACGCAGCGACGCCGTGCCCGAGATCGACCACGTCGTGCGGTCAAACCCGGCAGCTGGGGTGAAGTTGGACGAGGGCGAGGTCTTCGTCCTCTATGTGAGCGATGGCCCCAAACTGCGAACTCTGCCCGAACTCGACGGCTTGCCGCTCGAAGAGGCCCTGGGGAAGTTGACCGACTTGCGCCTGCTGGCCATCGAGGCCCCGCCGGAGTTCTCCGAGACGGTTCCCGCAGGCTCTGTGATCAGTTGGCAAGTGCGCTCTGATGCGTCGCTCACTGCGGGGGCTCAAGTCCTTCCGGATACGACCATTGTGCTGACTGTTTCGAAGGGTCCCGAACCTCGTCCCGCACCGGCACTCTTCAATCTCACCCTCGATGAGGCAACAGCGACGACAGACGCCCTGCAACTTGTTCTGGCGCGGGGTGACGACGTGTTCAGTGTCGACGTCGAGGTCGGACGAGTCGTGATCCAGACACCCGTTCCCGAGACACCCGTCGAACGCGGCGGGTTGGTCTCGGTGCAGCTTTCGAAGGGTCCCGACATGGTCCCGATCCCGGACCTCTCCGGCATGAGCTATCCGGATGCGCAGCAGGCTCTGACCGATGCCGGGTTCGTGATCGACAGCTTGCTCGGTACTACCGAGGGCACATTCGTGGCCATTTCCGTCGACGGCGAAGAGGTCCAGGCGGGGGACCTGTTCATACGCGGAACAGGCGTCGATCTGATCTTCCTCTGAATTGTGCGCCAAGAGTCGGAGGGTGTCCGCGTAGGTAGCAGTCGCGTTGGGAATCGACTCGGTCCTACGCGGATCACTACGGTTCGACTCCAATGTCTGACAATCGCGTCGGACGAACGGTCGAAAGGAGCCACATGACCTCACTCGATGGACGAGTTGCGATCATCACCGGTGCCGGTCGCGGTCTCGGCCGCGAACACGCGCTCTTCTTTGCCGACGAGGGAGCGAAGATTGTCGTCAACGATCTTGGCGGGGCCAATGATGGTGCCAGAACCGATCAGGTGCCTGCCGAAGAGGTGGCGGCCGAGATCCGTGCTCGAGGTGGGGATGCCGTTGCGAGTGCGGACGACGTGGCCGAGTGGGCGGGCGCCGAAAACCTGATCAATTCCACGATCTCGACCTTCGGTGGGCTTGACATCCTTGTCAACAATGCTGGGATTCTGCGTGACCGCATGATCGCCAATATGACCGAAGAAGAGTGGGACACCGTTATCGCTGTTCATCTCAAAGGCCACTTCGCCCCAAGCCGGTGGGCCGCGAGTTACTGGCGTGAAGAGCACAAGTCAGGGCGCGGCAAACCGCGAAATCTCGTGCACACATCGAGTACATCTGGACTGTTTGCGAATCCCGGCCAGTCGAACTATGGCGCCGCGAAGTCGGCGATTGCCACATTCAGCCAAATTGCCGCTAAGGAACTCTCTCGGTACGACGTCGTCAGTAACTGCATTGCTCCCGGTGCGCGTACGCGACTGACACTTGCGACGCCCGGGCTCGAGGAGATAATGACGCCACGCGAAGGCGCATTCGACGAATGGGACCCGGCCAACATCTCTCCGCTCGTTGCCTATCTCAGTACCGCCAACTGCCCGTTCACCGGGGAGACATTCTTTGCGCAGGGCGGCGTTGTGAAACGGGTGCGATCATGGGAAATGGGCGACACTGTCGAGCAATCGTCAACGTGGAGTGTCGAAACTCTCGCCGAGGCACTCGCGCCATTGGCCGACGGGCCCAGCTGACAAGACCGGAGATGGAGCCGCGACGCGGCACCTTCCGGCGAAGAACGATCAGTTGGTGATTGCTCTGACTTCTTCGGCGATCTTCTCGGAGACCTCTGTTGTCGGCATTGCCGTCTGCAGAGCCATCATCTTCATCATGTCGCCCTGCACGACGATTTTGCCCGACATGAAGGCTTGCATCGCGACGGCTTGATCCTGATCAACGAACATGGCCTTGGCCGTGTCGTAGTCGATCGTGATTGTCGCGTCAGGCTCGTCGAGGTCACCGAGTTCCATCATCAGTGTTCCTGACGAGGTATCGATGTAACTGTGTACGGTCCCGTCGCCGAACGGGACGTCTGTGGTCACCTGATTGATGCGGATGCTGGCCGCTACGTCGGGAACTTGATCGGCGTATTTGTTGCGGATCGAACGGGCTTCGTTCATCCACTCTTCGCTGAGGAACGGGTACGTCATAGTGAGCCCGACCCTAGTGGTCCGTCTGCAAAATGACGTGGGCCACTAGTCCGATTCGATGACTTCTGTTCCGGTCGTGACCGAGTCGAGGAACGTGGTATCGATCTCAAATCCCAGGCCAGGAGTGGTGGGCACTGTGACGTGGCCGTCGTCGATGGTGATCGGGTCAGTGACGATGTCTTGTGAGTAGAACCGTGTTGACGCACTGATGTCTCCCGGCAGCGTGAACCCGGGAAGCGCGGCCAGCCCGGCATTTGCAGCTCGCCCGATTCCGGTCTCGAGCATGCCGCCGCACCACACCGGGACGCCCTTACTCACACAGAGATCGTGAATACGGACCGCTTCGAGATATCCACCGACTCTTCCCGGCTTGATGTTCGCGATCTCACATGCCCCCAGCTCGATCGCATCGGCGGTACCGGCAGCCGATACCAGCGATTCGTCGAGGCAGATCGGGGTCTCGACCTCATCCGCGAGGCGAGCATGACCGATGATGTCTTCTTCGGGCAGCGGCTGTTCGATCAGCAGGAGGTCGTAGTCATCTAGTCGACGGAGATGGCTGCCGTCGGTTCGGCGGTATGCGGTATTTGCGTCGACCTGGAGCGGCTTGTTCGCCCCGATGAGATCGCGAACGGCGGCAACATGCTCGATGTCAGACCCTGGCTCGATCTTGAGCTTGATACGAACGTAGCCATCGTCGACGTAACCCTGGACGGTGCTCAGGAGATCGTCGATCGTGTCGTGAATTCCAACGCTCACCCCAACCGGTATCCGGGTATTTTCGGCTCCGAGGAACTCGGCGAATGACTGGTTGTTGGCTCGGAGCTGCGCATCGAGCACGGCCATTTCGAGTGCGGCCTTAGCCATCGGATGACCATGCATATGGCTGAGCGTTGGGCCGACGTCGGCAGCCTCGATCGGGCCGGCCGCGAATAGACGGGGGAGGAGGTGATGCTCAATGACGTGCTGAGCGCCGTCGACGTACTCGGGGGAGTAACTCGGTTCCGACAGTGCCGTGCACTCGCCCCAACCCTCCACCAGGTCGCCGTCGTCACTTGCCAATTCGACGCGCACGAGCAGAATGTCGCGCTCGGTCTGGCTGCCGAAACTTGTGCGGAATGGGGCCACCAGGGGTAACCCGATCCGACGGAGTTCGACTCTCTCGATGCGACGTTTCATTTCGATTCTCCGATCACGTATTCGCCATCCCGCGTGAATCCGAGGACTGGCCTGTCTGCTTCGAGCGCCGAAATGAGCGCCTCTCGAGTGCTCATGCGCCACTCGGCAACCGCTGCGGGGTCGGTCCGCCGCAACGCGACGATGTCTTCGGGTGTCGGCACCAATTGGGCGCCGGTGATGCCTGAGCCGTCCCTGGGTTCCGCCGGCAGTTCTTGATGGACGTCCCACGCGAGCAGCAAACGATCGGACTCGTCACCGGCGTTGATGGCATCGGTCATCGTGCCGTAGAACGACGGTAGGTACTCGTGGACGTCAGCGCCGAGCACGGCGATGTTGAACCACGCATTGCGGCGCACGAGCGGGTCGTATGTCCACACGATCCAGTCGATATCTCGGTCGAGTGCCCAGCTGCGTTGATGCATTTTCAGAGTGCGACCGACTCCGGAGTGGCGGATTCCTGGCAGCAGGCCGGTGACGTGGCTGTGCAGGGCAGGCTGGTCGTGATGGCGGGCGAGAATTCCCAGAGAGGCCCCGAGGATCGTTCCGTGCTGTTGGCCCGGCCGCGTGGTGTCGTAGGCGGCGCTCACATATCCGCCGGAGTGCGCAATCGCCATTAGCATTTCGAGTCGAACGAGTTCGGTCGGCGAGCCCCAGACCTGCTGAAACACACCAACCACGTCGACCATTTCCTCCGCCGTGGACAGCGTTCGGATCTCGATGTCACCGTCGTTTGTGCTCATGCACTCAAGAAGGTATCTGGATCAGCTGAACGGTTCGTCAAACACCGTGGAACTGAGCCCTACATCCAGATAGTTATGAGGTCCTATGGCTCGCATCTTGGTCACCGAAGAAATTGCCGATCGTGGCCTTGAAAGACTCAGGGCGGCAGGTCACGAGGTCGATATCCGGCTGGGGTTGACTCCCGATGAGCTGGTCGACTCGATCCCGGGCGCACATGCGCTGATTATTCGCTCCGCCACCGATGTCACCGACGCGGTGCTGGTCGCGGGTTCCGAATTGATGGTTGTTGGGCGGGCGGGGATTGGCCTCGACAACGTTGATGTTGTATCGGCGACCAAGCGCGGGGTCATGGTCGTCAATGCTCCTCAGAGCAACATCGTGTCCGCTGCCGAACACACGATGGCACTGCTGATGGCATCAGCACGCAACGTGCCTCAGGCTCATGCGGCGCTCGTAGAGGGGCGGTGGGAGCGGGGGCGCTGGGGAGGTGTCGAACTCTGCGACAAAACCCTCGGCATCGTCGGTCTTGGCCGTATAGGCAAGTTGGTCGCTGACCGAGCCAAGGGGTTCGGTATGCGCCTCGTTGCTTACGACCCGTTCGTTTCGGAAGATCGGGCCATGCAGATGGGTGTCGACTTGCTCAGCCTCGACCAGGTCATTGCCGAGTCCGACTTCCTTACGGTGCATCTGCCGAAGACACCCGAGACCATTGGCCTCATCAACCGCGATCTGTTGTTGAAGGCAAGGCCCAATCTGCGCGTCATCAACGTCGCCCGCGGCGGAATCGTCGACGAGCAAGATCTCGCCGAGTGCATTCGAGATGGTGTGATTGCCGGTGCCGCGCTCGATGTGTTCGCGGCGGAGCCGACAACCGAGTCACCGCTGTTCGAACTCGACTCGGTCATTGTCACGCCACACCTCGGGGCAAGCACCCGTGAGGCTCAGGACAAAGCTGGCGGCACGATTGCCTCAATGGTCGAACTGGCCCTAGCCGGTGAGTTCGTTCCGTTCGCCGTCAACGTGAATGCGGCTGAGGCGAGCGAGACGATTCGGCCGTTCCTGCCTCTTGCCGAGCGGCTCGGTGGGCTCTTCGTATCGCTCTTGGGCGGGCTTCCGAAAGACCTGGAGGTGTGCACGCAGGGCGAGATCGCCGGCTACGACACTCGCATTCTGGAACTGGCAGTTCTCAAGGGGTTCTTCGGTGCGATCTCAGACGAGCCGGTCACGTATGTGAATGGGCCGCAGCTCGCTAAAGATCATGGCGTCGAGGTCCGCGATGTGAGCTCGGCCACATCAGCCGACTATGTCAACCTGCTGACATTGCGCGGGGGCGACCATTCGATCAGCGGCACCCTGTCGGGTCCGAAGAGCGCGCAACGGATCGTCAATATCGACGATGTTCCTTTCGATGTGCCCCCCGCCGATCACATGGTGGTGATCCACAACGATGACCGGCCTGGTGTTATCGGCACGGTCGGCACGTTGCTCGGCAATGCCGGAGTCAACATCGCCGACATGGACGTCAGCCGCGTCACGTCATCGGGAACCGCGGTGATGCTGATCGCCCCGACCGCTCAAGTCTCCTCGGAAGTGCTCGACGACCTCCGGGCGTCCCCCGGAATCCTCGAGATCACCAGCCTCAACGCCTGACCCACGCCCAACAACTCCGAAATATGCCTCAGATCATGCGCTGAGTGAATGAATCCAGGCATGTTTCGGGTGTGGTCGGGCAGTTACTGGTGGATTTGGAGGGTGGCCGAGGTCTTTTGGGCTTCGGCGCGGGCGGCTTCGGCGAAGTCGGGGCCGCTGCTGGCATAGAGAACGGCTCGGGATGAATTGACGACCAGACCGCGGTGCGCGGCGTCGGCTCCGTACTCGACCACCGTTGCAGCGTCGCCGCCTTGAGCACCGACTCCGGGGACGAGCAGTGGAAGTTCGGGAGCGATTGCTCGCACCTCGGCCAGCTCGTCGGGATACGTGGCACCGACCACCAACCCGCAGTCGCCCAGCTTCGACCACTCGTTCGCCACTCGTTCGGCGACGTGCACGTAGAGGGGCTTGCCGTCGGCAATGAGCGATTGGAAGTCATCGCCGCCGGGATTGCTCGTGCGGCAGAGAGCGATGACGCCGCCACCTTGCTCGAAGAACGGTTCGACTGAATCTGTTCCGAGATACGGATTGACGGTCACCGCGTGGGCTCCGTAGCGGTCGAACGCTTCCAGGGCGTAGTGCGCCGCCGTGGAGCCGATATCGCCCCGTTTTGCGTCGAGGATCAACGTGACATCGGGATATGTCTCGCGGATGTAGACGCAGATGTTCTCGAGTGCGGATTCAGCCCCCTGGCTGGCGAAGTAGGCGATCTGTGGCTTGAAGGCACACACAAGATCGGCTGTTGC
>JADWMG010000043.1 GCA_015767405.1 Actinomycetota bacterium | reverse complement strand
GCTTCGGCAAGGATCTCCTCATCGAGTTCCGCCTTCCCTGCTATTCGGGTCCTCGCGCGTCGCCATCCAGTTCGTAGACACCAAGGTCAATCTCTACTGCGGTTCCGGACCCGAACGAGGCAAGAGTGTTCAGAGATCCGTGCCAGCTGACGGTCGTGTGCCGAGTTGCATCGGAGAATTGTGCGGTGAAGTCGGATGTGATCCATGCCTCGGCAACCGGGTCTTGGAAGGTACCGAACGGCCCCACCCCGGACCGGGCCCTCAGCCGACCAGCGAACCAGTAGGTCGATTGCGTCACCACAAACGGCAGGCTCGACTCCACGCTTCGGAATGTTCCGCCACCGGTGGCCGTGGACAGATCAACCGGTGCCGGAAGCGTTGTCGTGGTTGCAGTTGTCGTTGTCGTCGTTGTCGTTGTCGTAGGCGCCACGGTGGTCGTCGTGGACGTTGTGGTCGTAGGCGGCACGGTGGTCGTCGTTGTTGTGCTACTGGTGGTCGAAGACGAAGCGGTAGTTGTTGCTGGCTCGGTTGTGGTGCTCTACGACATGTCTGTCGTAGACGATTCGACGACATCAGTCGAAGTCACATCGGGTAGATCCGCCGACTGGGTCGAGCTCGCACATGACGCGCTGACGATCACAACTCCGATCAGGATCCCCATCCGCACAACAGCGGTCCAGACCATCTCGACGGATCCATTTGCCAACCCGTCCAGCCCGAGTTGCCCGTGCAGCAAGCGGTTCCCTAGTTGCCAGGGTCCTTCGCCCCTGGCAACTAGGGAACCGCTAGGAGAAAGATGCGGAATGTGTCGACCAGCACAACTCATTACGGCACGCGGGCCGGTGAAGAAGATCAGCTTCGTGTACGCCGTCATGACGGACGCCATCGATGATCGCGCTACTACTCGCTGCTGGCATCGCGACTGTGATCTCGCTCTTCGCAACGCGGACACTCATCGTGATCCTTCGATCAAGGGGCCAGAGCCAACCAATCCTGCTCCAGAATGCCGAGAATCTCGCGGTGCCACAGCACCAGCACAAGGCAGGCACGCCGACGATGGGCGGGCTCGCGATCCTTGGTGCGGCGTTGATCGGGTACCTGGTCAGCCACGTGCGCGCGGGAGTCGTCTTCTCCAACCAGACGCTGATCATGATCGTCGGCATCTTGATCATGGCCTCGATCGGGCTGCTCGATGACACCATCAAGGTGCGCGCGAAGCGCAACCGAGGTGTGTTCTGGAAGGTAAAGGGCGTGGTGACTCTCGCTCTTTCGTTCGCCATCGCGGCCGCGCTCGTGACCATGACCGACATCGACACCCGAGTGTCGCTCACGCGCGCCGATCTCCCTGGCTGGCAGCTTGGTTCCTTCGGTTGGGTCATCTGGGCCGGTTTGATCATTTTCGCGACGACAAACGCTGTGAACGTCACCGATGGGCTCGACGGGCTTGCAGCTGGCTCGGCACTGTTCGCATTCGCGGCATTCGCCGCGATCGCCTACGTGGCCTTCCGAAACCCTGAGATCTATGACGACGTGATCAACCCCTACGACCTGGCTGTTCTTGCTGCCGCGTTCGCTGGAGCGTGCGTGGGTTTTCTTTGGTGGAATGCTGCCCCGGCACGAATCTTCATGGGCGATGTTGGTGCGCTCGGGCTCGGAGCAGCGCTCGCGCTGCTCGCTCTCACTACGAATACGCACCTACTACTCCCGATTATCTGCGCCATCAATGTGTTCGAGATCGGTTCGGTTGGGCTCCAGATGTCGGTGTTCCGCGCGACTGGCCGTCGAAGACGCCTGTTCCGTTTGTCGCCGATCCACCACCACTTCGAACTCGTGGGCTGGCCCGAAACGACGGTCATCATTCGTTTCTGGTTACTGGCCGGGCTATCGGTCGCGGCTGCGTTCGCCATATTCATCGCGGACTTCACCGAGCAAGCGGCGCGTTGACCTGCACCTGCTCCGGTGGTGGCTGAGCGATCGGGGCCGCTGCTGCTTTCAGCGGAGGCAGTGGGATCGTTCATGACATCAGCGCCCCCGGCAGGATTCGAACCTGCGACCTACGGATTAGAAAGCCGTTGCTCTGTCCAGCTGAGCTACGGAGGCAATTGGGCGTTCAATGTAGCGGGCACCAGCTGTCAGCTGACCTTGCCGTGGAGAGGATCAACCACACCCAATATCAAGACCGCTGACTCGGCAGCTTGGGGATGATCCAGTCGATCAAACTGTTCGGGCTACGGGTCTGGATGTAAACCCGACCGGGACCGGTCAACTCGACGATCAGACCCTCGCCGCTCAGCATGGTCGACTTCCAGTTGCCGACCTTCTTGACGTTGTAGCTGACTCCCTCTTCCCAACCGACCATGTGTCCGGTGTCGACCGTGTAGCTCTGGCCGGCAGCCAGGTCAACCGCATGCACAGCGCCGTAGCTCGACACGATGAGGTCTCCAGTGCCCTGGCACTTGAGCATGAAGAGGCCCTCCTTACTGAAGAATGTCTTCGCACCTCCCCACTTGCTGTCGATGTCGATCGTGCCCGGTGAAGCAAGATACGAACCCGACTGGAGGTAGACCGTGTTCCCGGTGAGCGGCCACGTAATGATGTCGCCCGGCAATGCGGGGGCGACGATCACGTGCGCGTCAGGCCCGGTGGCCGAAAAGGTGTTCATGAAGAACGACTCGCCACCGAGGACAGAACGGCGGAGACCTTTGGGCGACATGGCGAGCATCGCGCCGGCTTCGCTCTTAACCGACTCCCCCATGTCGAGGTGGATGGTGGCCATCGCAAATGATGGGCTGAAGCTGATCTCGGTTCTCATCGTCTCTCCTCGTGCTTCTGGCTGAAGTGAATGGCTCGCAGGGGCACGCCAGATTTCGCATCAGCACTCCTGAAGCAAAACTAGTCGGCCGCTGAATCGCCAACACCGATAAGCAGCTCTCGCAGGAAGCCGAGCGATGTGATGACCGCGAACTGGCGCATCTGTTCACGTTGGCCTGGCAACCGGACGTGCCGAACCTCATCGAATCCGGGCCCGACCATTCCGACATACAAAGTGCCCGCCGGTTGATCGTCTTGCTCGGCGGGCCCCGCAACACCGGTCAATGACAAGCCGATATCAGCACCGAGCCGCTCGCGCACACCATGAGCCATCTGACGGGCGGCACTCTCACTCACGACCGGTCCATCGCCGACACCGAGCAACTGCTGTTTGACTTCGGTCGCGTAGCTGACCACATCGCCGCGGAATACGTCGCTCGCCCCGGCGATTTCCGTGAGCCGCGCGCCGACCAGGCCGCCGGTAACCGATTCAGCCACTGCAAGCGTGTTGCCTCGCTCCCGACAGAGGTTGAGAACCACCGATTCCATGGTCTCGTCGTCGGTGGCGAAAATGATGTCTTCGATCTCGGCGCGGACGACTCGCTCCCAATGGTCGAGTTGCTCGTTGCAGGCCGCAAGGGACCCGGTCTTGGCGGTTAGCCGCACCTTGAGCCCTTCCCACCCGCTCGCAAGGAACGCAAGCGTGGGCGTATCCGACCCCTCGAGTTGATCGATCACGCCGTCGAGGCGCTCATTGAGAGCGCTCTCGCTTTCGCCCCAAGTACGCAGCACGCGACTGGCGATCACTGCATCGTCTCCGCTCCGGCGACGGAGATCGGGAAGAATCGCCCGCTCCATCATGTCCTTCATCTCGTGAGGCACACCTGGCACCGCGTAGATGACCTTCTCGATGCCTGCGACCCGAACCGGGCAGATGAGCCCGGGTGCCGTCCCCCTGGTTTGCGGAATGATCGAGGCTCCGACGGGCACCTCGGCCTGGCGAAGGTTGTTGTCCGGCATCCGTCGGCCCCGAGTGGCGAACATTTCACGAATCACATCGCCGATCGCATCGTCCAGCACCAACTCGACGCCCATCACAGCGGCGATGGCGTTCCGAGTCAGATCGTCATGGGTCGGGCCCAGACCACCACACATGATGACGGCGTCGGCTTGTTCGAGAAGATGGAGAAGTTGCACTTCGATCCGGTCAACGTTGTCGCCGACCTTGACTTGGATGAGCGAATCAATACCGTTCGCCGCGAGTTCGCCTCCGATCCACGCCGAATTCGAATCGATGATCTGGCCGAGGAGTAGCTCAGTTCCGACGGCAAGAACGTCGCAGCGCAGCGCCACTCAGCCGACCTGTCCAACTGATGCCGGTTCGATCGTCGCTTCCAACTGCCGGGCCTTCCAGAGATATTGCCCGCCACTAACCAATGCGAGCACGACAGCGATCCACAGGCATCCGTTCCAGAGCCAGGTCGCATCGAGCGCGGTGAGCGGAAGAAGGGCAAATGCGACTGCCAACTGTTGGAAGACGGTCTTGTACTTGGCCATCTTGCTCGCCGGAACGCTTATCCCGCGGCCGCTGACGAGCACTCGGTAGATACTGATGATGAACTCGCGAGCGGCGATGATGATCACCGGCACGACCCAGAAAACTCCCGTGCTGACGAGTGTGAACATCGCGCCAAGAATCAGCACTTTGTCGGCGAGCGGATCGAGGAAGGCTCCAGACGAAGTGGTGCCGTGGCGGCGGGCGATGTACCCGTCGATTCCGTCACTGGCACACAACACCGTCCAGAAGGCGAAAGAGATCCATGATCCCATGTCGTCGTTCGGAATTGCCCAGAACATGAGCGGGGACAGCAGCAAGCGGCCCACCGTGATGGCGTTCGCCCATGTGGCCCACTGATTCGGCTCGACCATCAGTCAGCTTCTTCCAGTGCTGCGCGCTCAACACCTGACGCAACCAGGTCGGGGCCGAGCGCATCGGCTATCTGGACTTGGGCGAAACTCCCCACATCGACATTCTGCCCGACGTGGATGACTCCGTCGATCTCTGGGGCTTCGCGATGGCTTCGGGCAATACCGGGTGTGTCGACCAGAACGTCGAGCGTTTTGCCGATCAAGGCATCGCGACGGGTCGCTGTGATGTCGTCCTGTAGCTCACGCAGCTCAGCCAATCGTTCGTTCATCAACTGCGGATCCACCGCACCATCGAGGTCGGCGGCGTAAGTTCCGTCTTCGCGGCTGTAGGAGAAGAAACCACACCAGTCGAGCTGTGCCTCCTTAACGAACGAGAGCAGTAGGTCATGATCAGCCTCGGTCTCGCCGGGGTAGCCGACAATGAAGTTGCTGCGGAACGCTGCCTCCGGCTCACGATCTCGAATGTCGGAGATGCGGTCGAGGAAACGCTGTCCATCGCCCCATCGACGCATTCGCCGAAGCAGCGGCTTGCTCACGTGCTGGAGCGACAGATCGAAGTACGGCACACCGGACTCGCAAATCACCTCAATCAACTCATCGCTGAGGTCACTCGGGTAGAGATAGAGCAGACGAACGCGATCGACCGCGTCGGACACGGCTTTGACGAGAGGGACGATCGAGCCGGCACCCATCTCGTCTGGGCGATCCTTTCCATATGACGCAAGGTCCTGGGCAACGAGCACGATCTCTCGAGCCTCAAGTTGTTCGACTTCCGTCATGATCGAGGCAACGTCTCGGCTGCGCTGTGGGCCCCTGAAGCTGGGGATCGCGCAGAACCCGCACGACCGATCGCAACCTTCGGCGATCTTCACGTACGCCCAAGGCACAGGCGACTTTGGGCGGGGAAGATTGAGAAGGTCAAATTCGGGCAAGGGTGTCGACGAAACCGGTATCAGCTTGCGGACCGGTCCAGCGTCGTTTGACCCTTGTGGACCGTCACCATCCAGGACAGCGTTGAACGCTTGACCGAAGCCGGCGACCTGATCGACTTCGGGTAGCTCAGCTGCCAGCTCCTTGCCGTACCGCTCGGCCATACAGCCCGTTACAACGAGTTGTGATCCTTCGATGCGCTGCTCGTCGAGGGCGAGAATCGTGTCGATCGACTCTCGGCGCGCCTCGTCGATGAAGGCGCACGTGTTCACGACAACGAGGTCGGCCCGGCTGGCTTCGTCGGTCGGCTCCATGCCGTCAGCAAGGAGTGCTCCGATCAGCTTGTCAGAATCAACGTCGTTCTTCGGACAGCCGAGCGTCTCGATGTAGAACCGTTTGGACACGGCATCTCACGCTATCTGTCAAGGAACGAACCACCGCCGATCGTGAACCCGACAATCCAAATGACACGATTGGGGTCTGACCCCATTCGTGTCATTTGCCTCACTGGTGGGCGAGGCGCATGCCTTGGCGGGGCCACGGGAACGATATGAGGCGGCCGGTACTCGAGCAGGTAACGAATGCCGTTCTGAGGTCCTCACCACCGAAGCAGATGTTCGTGGTGATCATGTCGCCGGTTGCGTAATGCTCGACTTGTGTGCCATCCGGCGAGATCGCGGTGATTCCCCCGTTGACCAGCGTGGCCACGCACACCCAGCCTTCAAAATCGACAGCAAGCGAATCCAGGAGCTGATAGCCAGGCAATCCATAGAGAACAACGGATGTGTCGAGTGGCATCGCCGGCTCGAGTTCACCCGGCGACGTCACCTTCCGCTGGAAGACGCGCCCCGTGTGCGTCTCAGCCCAATACAGGGTGTCGGTATCGGGCGAAAGGCCAATGCCGTTGGGGGCCTCAACCGGAAACACAACTTCCTTGATCGCCGACCCATCCGCCTGCGCGTAGTAGATCCCCGTGAAGTCGGATGTCCGATCCCTGACGTTTCGGACTCCATGGTCGGTGAACCAGAACCCGCCGTGGCCGTCCATCACCAGATCGTTTGGCGCCCGCAGCGGGCGGCCATCACACTCGGTGTACAGGTCGCTCACGGTGCAGTCATGCGGGTCGACGCGCTGTATTCGTCCACCGATGAATCCGTCCGGATCGAACGCACCAGGGAAAATCATCCCCTCCACCTCGACGGGAGAAAAGCACCCGCCGTTGTTACACAGATAGATCGCACCGTCGGGCCCGACGGCGGCACCGTTCGGGCCTCCCGGGATCTCAACGAGCTTTTCCGTTGAGCCGTCCGGGTGCACTCGGGTCAGTTGCGGTCCGAATATCTCAACCAGCACTATTGAGCCATCAGGCATCGCGACCGGGCCCTCCGGAAACTGAAGACCCGACGCAATCTCAGTGATGTCAGGGACGATCTCGCGCACGGTCGGGCTCATACCTTCAGTCTCGCGGTTCGAGACCGACACCTCAAACGTAACGCCAGGTGCCTGACCCCAAACGGTACGTTTCGCTAGAGCTGGCCGTTTTGTTGGAGGAGTTCGTACTCCTCGACGGTCATCAGAACCGAACGGGCCTTGGAACCTTCGCTCGGGCCGACTACACCACGCTGTTCGAGCAGATCCATGATTCGCCCGGCGCGAGCGAACCCGACCTTAAGTTTGCGTTGCAGCATCGACGTCGAACCGAGCTGGCTACGAACAACCAATTCCATGGCCCGCTTCATCATCGCTGTGTCGTCATCGTCGTTGCCAGCCGAGAAGGCGTTGTTATCAGAAGTGACATCGAGACTTCCAGCCAATCCTGCGGGCGCGATCGGACCTCCAGGTGCAGCGGGCCCTGGTGGAACCAATGAGCTCGCGAGCATGCCGGCCCCGCCGGGTGAACCTTCGCCGCCTTCCTCGACGTCGCTCGAATAGATCGGCTCCGGCGACTGCTCACGCCAATGAGCAACCACCTTGCGAACCTCTTCCTCGCTGACGAACGAGCCCTGGATACGGTTCGAGACAGAGGAGTTGCCAGGCAACAACAGCATGTCGCCCTTGCCGACCAGCTTCTCGGCACCCGGCTGATCGAGGATCACCCGCGAGTCGGTGAGGCTTGACACGGCAAATGCCATACGGGCCGGGATATTGGCCTTGATGACACCAGTGATCACGTTGACGGAAGGACGCTGCGTGGCGACGATCAGATGGATGCCGACCGCCCTCGCCTTTTGTGCAATCCGGGTTATCGACTCTTCGACATCGCGAGCGGCGACCATCATCAGGTCGTTGAGTTCGTCGACGACAACGACGATGTACGGCAGATGTTCGTACTCGACTTCGGAACCCGGTGGCGTTTCGATATCACCCTTGGCGAACGCCTTGTTGTAACCGCCGATGTCGCGATAGCTGGTTTCCGACAGCACGTCGTAACGACGCTCCATCTCTTTCACCGCCCAGCCGAGCGCGTTCGCAGCCTTCTTGGGATTGGTGACAGGCTGTGTGAGTAGATGAGGCAGGCGTGCGTACTGGCCCATCTCGACCTGCTTCGGATCGATCAGGATGAGCCGCACCTCGTCGGGAGTTGACCTCATCAGGAGCGATGTGATGATGCAGTTGAGACCACTCGACTTGCCGGCACCCGTGGCACCCGCGATCAACAAGTGCGGCATCGATGCCAGGTCGAGGAAGACCGCGTTGCCCTCGATGTCTTTGCCGACCGCGACGTCGAGTGGAGCCGACGCCACAGCAGCCTCAGGGGATGTCATGAGGTCACCAAGTGCGACGAGTTGACGTTGATGATTCGGCACCTCGACGCCGATTGCCGAACGCCCAGGTATGGGCGCGAGGATCCGGACGTCGGTTGCTGCCATCGCGTAGGCGATGTCTTTCTGCAAGGTGGTGACCTTGGCGACCTTCACGCCGGGACCGAGCTCGAGTTCGAAACGTGTCACCGTGGGACCAACCGTCATTCCGAGCAGGGTTGTTTCGACGTTGTGCGAGGCCAGCGATTCGTGCAGCATGTTGCCGCGCGCCTCGACTGCCTTCCGATCGATGGTCTTCTCGCCGGGGCGGTCGAGGAACGTCATCGGCGGCAAGATCCAGTCGCCCACCTGCGCCCCTTCACCGCGGGCGACACCTGGCTGACTGCCCGTAGACAGCTTCGGTTTGGCTGTCCGGCGACGTTTCGGTTTCGCCTCTGGCTCGCCCAGGTCGTCACCTTCGGCGGCAAAGTCGTATACCGCAGTTGCGCCGCTCGCCCCGAGGGCGGATGCTTCGCCGGCGACTGAGCCGTCAGACCCATCATGATCCTCGTGGCGATCGCTGTTGAGCGTGGAGATATTGCTGATACCCGACTTGGCAGCACGCCCGAGTGGCCCGCCAATGGCGGCAAGAAACCCTCCGGTGTTGGCCGCCATCGTGCGCACCGAGGTCTGGCTGATGAGCATGATGCCGCCGACCAGGACTGCGGACAAGATCACCACGGCCCCCGGCTGAGCGAGAAGTGCCTGCAACGGCTCACCGACGATCGCACCGAACCATCCGCCCGCGGTTCCGAGCTCGTCGACGTTCGCGGAGATCTTGTCGGGTCCCCGGAAGACGTGGAGTAACCCGAGCGCTGAGAACGACACCATCAGCCATCCGATGGTCAGACGGAAAGGGCTGGACGAATGTCCCCGCCTCACCAGCGATACACCAACGGCAACCAGAACGATCGGCACGGCGTAGCGACCAAGGCCTGCAAGCCAACCGGTCAATGTTTCGACGCCGCGACCAAGCGGACCAGCGAGGTTGAGATAGATCGCAAGGCCAAGCAACACGGACGCCCCGATGAGCGCCAGTCCCACAAACTCGTGCTCGCGCCCGCCTACCGCCTCGCGCAGCTCAGCATTCGCTCGATCACGGCGGGACATCTGCATTTCAGGCGGAGTTGCGTCACGAACGCTGCCTGACGCTTTCTTCTTGGGCGCGGATGACCCCGACTTGCTGGAACTCGCTCGCTTCGCGGACGACTTCTTCTTGGAGGCACCCCAGGTAGTCATGACAGTGCCCACGGTACCAAGCCGCTGTACCCGGGTTCCGTTACCCCAGCCGGACAAGGCGTGATAATCAGCAACTGAGGGTGTCGTCAGATCGGGTCGACGGCGAGCACTGTGCCGTCCGCGGCAACAGTGACATCAAGTGCACCGCCTTGCTCGGAGCGCACCGAAACGACATAACGCACAGAGCCAATCTCTCCGCCTTCGATGCTGAAAGCGTCGATCTCTGCCTCTGGGAGCTGCTCGCTGACCGAGTCGAACACCACGTCCGGATCGAAGGAGATCTCCTCAGCAACGAACGTGTGGCCCGCCGCACCCTCCAGAAGCGGTCCCGGCGCCTGCAACTCGCCATCGAGGTACACGTATGGAACTGCCGCCGTTGCGCCCTCAACAGCCACGAAAACGTTCGTGAGCTGGCGGTTTGCGGTGACTTCGAAGTACTCCTGCGGCCCTCCGCGCTCATCCTCGACGGCCGCCACTGCCTCGTTTATGTCACCGACAAAACCAGCGTCGTTTCCGCCACTTCCGCCGCAGCCCACGAGCATCACGGCGGCTACAACGCAACCAGTCCAACCCAGCCGCTTCATGACCCGTGCCGGACTCCGTCCCAGGCTGCTTTGAACGTTCACTCGGCAGCAGGATATCCCTGCACAGGCGCCGCATGAGATGCCATCGACCCTGGTCTGGCGTTGCCAGATCAACGTTAGTCAGGAAGTACGCTCGACTCCTGGAAGATCGTACTGACCATTGAGGACCTCGATTTCGGGCAAATACATGCGAAACAGCATGTAGAACGGCTCCTTCGGCGCTGGCAGCCAATTCGACTCCTTGCCCTTGCCAGGCGACTCGGCCTGGATATAGAGGGTCGTGGAGCCGTCGGCCCCCACCGCCAGGCCGTCAGCACTGCCGATCTTGTATCGATCGATCGAGTTCTCGACCATGAGACGTTTCTTGGCGTCGTACATACTGGTCGACCAGAATGCGCCGACGGGGGGCGTTTTCCCCTTTGGGAACTGCATCGTGTAGTTCGCCGCCGAACCATCGAGAACGTGACCCTTACTGTCATTGAATACTGACGGATAGTAGGCCTCGATTGGAGTGTTCTCGAACATGGCCTGATATCCGATTGCACCCCTTAGCAGGTAGTTGCTACCGAAGTACTCGTCGAGGACGGGAGCCAGCTGCCAACCGTTGACCTCCGTACCCATGCTCGCCGATTTCGCGGCGAGGACCTTCTCGCCGTCAGCGATGGCATGAGTCAGCGCCTGCCTCTCGTCGCTTCCGAGGCCCGATGAATCAAATCCATGATCGACAGACAATCCGATAGTGCCCAGCAGGCCCAACAACCCGTCATCTCCAGCGGGCGCACCATTGATCGTCAAGGTGTCACCGAGTTGGTCGAAGAACGCCAGATCCCCATCGTATTTCTTGGCCGGTACCACCGGCACCTTTGGGGGTGTGTAGGACTTTCCGTAGCTGTTGAGAGGCGTCATCGTCACCCGTCTTTGCAGGTCGTTGACGGCCGGCACGTCTGACTCAGATGCAACGAACCAGCGCCCGATGATGAACCCGGTCGGAGTCGGACAGTCGACCCTCGTAACGTTCTCGGGGAGCTTGCCCTTCCAGCCTGGCGCCACCAATGCGTAGTCCTGATCCTGGGAACCCATCGTCCGCGTACTGGCGTAGAAGTAGTTGTTCGTCCAGGCATCGATGAATTGGTAGGTGTAGTAGCGGCCCTTCGCATTCGGAATATGCAGGATGTAGGGCTCGACCGACGAGTCGAACCATGTCACCGAATACAGAGTGTCGCTGTTCCCCGACTGGACTGCGGAAAACTTCGGTCCGAGCATTCCCCAGGCAGTCCCCACCTGATTCACCGGAGCAAAGAACTGGCCCGTGCTGTCGAACTGCGTGGAAGTAACCGGCGCATCGCCGGCCTTCGTCATTGCGTCACGACTCTTCTGCATGACAACCATCGGATAGCCCCAGATGTACGCCTGAACCCCCATCGCATATGCCTGAATCGCTCCCGAGCTAGCGACCGTGGATGTCTCTTTTGATGAGGTCACTTGTCACTCTCGTCTCTCTTGATCGTCGGTAATTTCCAACTCTTGTCCAGAATCTCTTTGCCCGGTCCGTACGTCCTGAATATCGGCCAAAACGGGCCGTCGGGGGTGGGAAGCCAATTCGACTCCTTGTCTTTCCCCGGAGACTTGGTCTGGAAGTAGATTGTGATCGAACCGTCGTTCGCCTTACTTAGCCCAGGGGTCGCACTACCAATGCTGTAGCGATTGATCGGGTTGTCGACAAGCCAACGCTGCGGCAGCTTGTACATCGTGAACGACCAGAAATACTTCACCGGCGGCAGCGCCTCAGCCGAGAATGTGACCGAATAGCTGTACTTGCTGCCATCAAAAAGAACCCCCTGATCGTCGCTCGAGGTGGCGAAATACACCGACTGTTCTTTGACGTTCCCGAATATTCCAACAAGCGTTCCGAGCGCACGGTCGAAGTAGTCCTTGTCCGTGTCCTTGCGTGAACGGAAGAACAGCGACGGATCTGAGATGTTTTCGGAAGCCTTCTTCAGATCAGCCAGCGCCTCTTTCACTCCGGCGCGAATCCCATCGACAACATCCTTCTCGAACGACGATGCATCCCAGGATTTGCCGGCGACGACGCCGATCTCGGCGATCTTGTCCAGAACCGGTTTGTCCTGCGGGCTCGGGGTCGTGAGGGACATCACGAAATTGGCGTAGGTCCAGAAGTCATCAGTGTTCTCGAGCCCTTCCTTCCATGGAAGCCAATCGATGTCGGGTGCTGGTGCCGGAGCAGGCTTGCCGAGGAAGGAACTGAGTGGTTCGAGCTTGTATTCCTTCTGAATGCTTTCAACATTCGTCAGGTCATCCGAGTCAATGAGTTGTGTGCGTGTCAACGACCCGAGAAACTCAGAGTCACCGCGAACGATCCGCTTGACGCTGTCCGGGAGGTCACCCTTCCATGTTGGTGAAGCCAGAAGCACCGAGACACCGTCGTTGCCATCTTCGACCGAGCCGGCATTGTCCAGAACGAAGCCCCACAGGTCGTCCCATTGGCTGGTGTAGAACCGAGTCTTATCGATCTTCGGCATTGTCAGGACCCATGGCTCAGCCCGCAGGTCCACCCACGCATACGAATAGGGCGTGTCGTTGTTTGGCGACACGATGTCGGTGTCTTGGGGCGTAGATGTACCGAGATGAAGCCACTTGCCGAAGCCACCGCTGTACGAAGATGACTTGGCATCGATCGCCTGCAAATACATCGTGCGGTAGTACATCACCGCTGGATAGCTGAATATGTATGCCTCTTTGGCGGCTGCCTTCGCGTCAGCTGCGCTCAATGTCATCGCGAGTCCTCACTTCGAAATCCGTCGGTCGTGACCAACGGTAGGACTCGCTGAAACGAACAACTATCCGAAAGTGGCATTGTTTTCACGCCGCCAACTTGACGCCTTAGTCGGCTCGGTTCGGTCACGCTTCCATGACTACGGGAACGATCATCGGGCGGCGCTTTGTGCGATCACTGACGAACTTCCCGGCGGCACGGCGCACATCACGCTCCAAGGCCTCGACGTCGCGCACGCCCTTGGCCAACGACGCCTCGACGGCATCAGCGACAGTGTCGCAGGCCTCGTCGAGCAGATCTTCCGCTTCAGGGGCGTAGACCCAGCCACGGGTGATTATCTCCGGACCCACGAGGACTTTGCCCGTTTGCACATCGACGGTCACAACGACGACCACTACGCCTTCTTCGGCCAGCTTCTGGCGGTCACGGAGAACGCCCTGCCCGACATCGCCGACTATGCCATCGACATACAGGTAGCCCGCCGGCACGCGGCCGACCGGCTTGAGCTCATCGGCGGTGAGTTCGATTACATCTCCGTCCTCGCACATCACTACGTGATCACGGGCAACACCCATGAGCTCACCTAGACGAGCATTAGCGACCATATGGCGGTATTCGCCATGAATCGGGACGAACCAATCAGGGTTCACGATCGAGAGGTACGTCTTGATGTCGTCAGCCTGGGCATGGCCCGTCGCGTGAACATCCATGACTCCGGAGTGGATGACGTCGGCACCGAGCCGAAGCAGGCCGTCCATGACCTTGTTGACGTTGTTCTCATTCCCAGGAATCGCGTGGCTCGACAAGACCACAGTGTCGTGCTCGTTCAGCTTGAGCCACTTGTTGTCGCCTCTCGCCATTCGCCCGAGCGCGGACATCGGCTCACCTTGCGAGCCAGTTGAAATCACACAAATCTTGCCGGGTTCGTATTTGTCGATCGCCTCGATGTCGACGAGTGATGACTCAGGGATGTCGAGAACGCCAAGTTCCCGGCCGAGGCGAACGTTCTTCATCATGCTCAACCCGAGAGTTGCGACCATCCGGCCGTCGGCGATCGCAGCGGTCGCGATCTGCTGGATTCGGTGCAGGTGACTGGCGAAGCTCGCAGTGATGATACGCCGATCATGCTGCGACGCGAACAAGCCGGTCAGCACGGCCCCCACTCCGGTTTCGCTCGGCGCATAGCCGGCTTCCTCGGCGTTGGTCGAATCACCCATGAGGAGACGGATTCCAGGTGACTTCGCGAGCTGGCCAATACGGGCAAGGTCTGTTCGACGCTGATCGACAGGAGTCAGGTCGATCTTGTAGTCGCCGGAGTGAAGAACGACTCCCTGGGCTGTGTGCACTGCGATCGCGTGAGCATGTGGCACTGAGTGAGTGACCGGGATGAACTCCACCGCGAGCGGGCCGATCTCGATTCGTTCGCCGTCTTCGACAACCCTCATGTCGGTTCGCGACATGAGGCCGGCTTCGTCGATGCGGTTCTTCGCCAAGCCAAGGGTGAGCGCCGATCCGTAGATGGGCAGGGGCTCGTCGCGGAGATCTCCAATTCCATCACCATCGCGGAGCAGATACTGAATGGCGCCGATGTGATCTTCGTGGCCATGGGTCAGCACTAGGGCCTGAATACGTGCCGCGTTCTCGCGAAGGTAGGTGAAGTCGGGCAGGATCAGATCGATCCCGTGCATGTTCGCATCGGGGAACATCAGTCCGCAGTCGATGAGCATGACCGTTCGATCAGGGTCATCAACCGCACCCTGTTCGATCGCCATGCAGTTCCGGCCGATCTCGCCGAGCCCGCCGAGGAAAACGACGCGAACCGGTATCGACGGGTCGGTCAGGCCGGAGTTGGATCGGTCAGCCACGGGCTGCAACCAAGCGGGCGTATACGTCTCGCGCGGAATCTTCGAGCCCGTGGGGCGTCGGGCCCATAGGCGACCGACACTCCCCCACGGCGTGACCAAGTGTCCTCAACATGGCCTTTGACGGTACAGGGTTGGGCGCGATGTCGCCCGTTTCGAAGTCGTAGCTCTCCAGCTGGCGGGCGTTGATCTTCCGCGCCCCGGCAACATCACCGCGCTCCCAGGCATCGAACATCTCCACGTGATCTGGAGCGCACCAGTGAGTCGCCACTCCGATTGCCCCGACCGCACCGACCGCCAACAGCGGCAAGGTCATGGTGTCGTCTCCGGAGTACACCTCGAAATCGCCGGGCGTGTTGGCAATGACGTCGGCCGTTGCCCCCGGGTTGCCAGCTGCGTCTTTTAGGGCAACGATGTTTCCTACATCGGCTGCGAGTCGCACCAGAGTTGTCCCGGCGATCTTGCGGCCCGTTCGACCAGGTATGTCGTACAACACGATGGGAAGGTCGGTCGAGTCGGCGATTGCCCGGAAGTGGATCTCTATACCTGCCTGCGACGGTCGGCTGTAGTAGGGGCAGACCCCGAGAATCCCGGCAATGCCAAGTCTGCTCGCCTCCTCAGTCAGGCCGATGTCGAGGCTGGTATGCGATCCGGTTGTACCCGCGATTACAGGAACCGTCACAGCGTTGCACACCGTCTCGAACAGCGTCATTTTCTCATTGATCGACAGGGCCGGTGATTCGCCGGTGGTACCGGCGACCACTAAGCCTTCGTTGCCCTGCTCAACAAGCCACTTCGCGAGCGAAACCGCGGCATCGACATCGAGCTCGCCGGAGTCGTCGAATGGCGAGATCATTGCGGTGAGCACTCGACCGAAGCGGGCCATCAGGAAGCCTCGACTTCGAGGCGACTGAGGTCTTGCGATTGGTATGTGTCTTCGTCAGATTGAGTCCACAGATCGTGGTAACTGGAACAGTTCACACCGTGAACCTATGCGATTCGTCCTGCTGATTCCTCTTGAGTAGGCGAATCCGACTCACCACCGAAGTCAGTCTCCGAGTCTGCCCCACATCAGAATTCGTTTGAAGGCGTAGAAATAGGGCGATTGCTTGCCGATCCGATCGAGAAGGGCTTCGCGGTAAGCGTCGACAAACGGCTCGTGCATCTCATCGGGCAGCCGGCGGAAGAAGCGCGTGAGGTTGGTACCGCGCACCCACTCGACCACGTCGCCAGACGATGCGAGAACGTGCGGGTAAACCAGTAACCGCACATGCTGTTCTACAAATCCCAAGTCATACAGCAACGCCGCATAGGCCTCCGGTGCGAGCACATTCACGCTCGTTGGATTGGGTGGCGGGTTGCCACCCATCGCGGACAAGAACGGCTCGGTCCGCCCGGTCTCATCTGCAACAACGTGCGATGCATGGTCACCGTTGGCGGGAACCTGAACGGCAAGTTGGCCGCCAGGCGCAAGCGCCTCCACCCACCGACGCAGAACGGCTTCGTGGTCTGGGACCCATTGCAGGCTTGCATTGGCGAGCACCAAGTCGACGTCGTGGTCCGACGTCC
>JADWMG010000187.1 GCA_015767405.1 Actinomycetota bacterium | reverse complement strand
TTATGAGCATGCGGTGAGCATCAGGGCACCGAAGGCCGCTACCGGCTCCTCGGCCGACTCATCCTGACACAAGAGCACTCACACACGGGCACTGGCCCACGAGCACGGGCACCACCACGAAGCACATGTTCGCTCGGCCACGCGCCGACTGTAAGAATGCAGGCCACCCGCACCAAAGAAAGGTCGACCTACATGCCACTGGCCGGACAAGTCACGAATGCCGAAGACCAATCCGATCTCACCGGAAACATGTTTCCAATCGGAGCCGAGGTCGAATCTGACAAGTGCGAGGTGATCGGTGAGATCCCAGCAGCTCTCCACGGGTCGTTCGTCCGCAACGGGCCCAACCCCATGTTCGAGCCGATCAGCAAGTACCACATGTTCGATGGCGATGGAATGCTGCACGGCGTCTTCTTTGCAGACGGTAAGGCGTCATATCGCAACCGCTGGATCCACTCGCGTGCGCTTGACGCCGAGATCGGACTGGGACGCGCTGTCTACCCGGGGCTGAGCGACGTCATGAACTTCCCATCCCCCGAACTGGTCGGCGACGCGGGGCCAATCAAGAACCCAGCCAACACTCACATCGTCCGTCATGCCGGCAAGCTGCTCGCGCTTTGGGAGCAAGGCCTACCGACCGAGATCTCGCCCGATCTCGGAACGGTCGGTGAATGGAACTTCGGCGGCAAGCTCGAGGGCGCGATGACCGCGCATCCTCGCATCGACCCTCGAACCGGTGAGATGTTCTTCTTTTCGTACAACTTCTTCGCGCCATATCTCAAGTACTACGTCGTCGATGCGACCGGGGCACTCATCCGTCAGGTCGACATCGACATGCCGGCACCCGTGATGATGCACGACATGCTGATCACCGAGGACTACGCCGTCTTCATGGATAGTCCGATCGTGTTCAACCTCGAAGGCATGGCCACCGGGGAGCCGATGGTGCAGTGGCGCCCCGACAATGGCACCCGGCTTGGCATCATCCCGCGTCACGGCTCAGCCGACGAAGTTCGCTGGTTCGATGTAGACACCTCACATGTCCAACACTTCTGGAACGCGTGGCAGGAGGGCAACAGGATCGAGCTCTCCGGATGCCGGTTCGAACAGATCGAGTTCGGCATCGAGGCAGCCTCGTCCGACGTGGACAGCGGTGTGGGCGGCGTCGGTGGAGTACCCGCCCGCTACTGGATCGACCTCGATACGGGCCGCGCCGGCAGCGAGTTCTTCGACGACATCAACGGAGAGTTCTGCCGGGTCAACGACGACCTCACCGGTGTGCGTACTGACTGCCTCTACATGTCGGGATTCACCCGCGACAATCCGGGTGCCGCCGACTTCGACACGGTCGTCAAATACAACCGGAAGACGGGCGACCGAAGCCGATGGTATGCGGGCGCGAACGGGTCAATCGGCGAGAACGTATTCGCGCCAGACCCCAACGGAAGCGCCGAAGACGACGGCTGGATCATCAACTCCGCGCACAACTCCGAGAGTGGTCTCAGCGAGGTGATCGTGCTCGACGCGCGCGACATCGAGTCGGGCCCGATCGCCCGTGTACAGATCCCACAGCGAATGCCGTTCGGTTTCCACGCCAACTGGTTTCCCGCGAA
This sequence comes from Actinomycetota bacterium, assembly GCA_015767405.1. Taxonomy (GTDB): domain Bacteria; phylum Actinomycetota; class Acidimicrobiia; order Acidimicrobiales; family Ilumatobacteraceae; genus Sva-07. Next base: position 3,319 of record JADWMG010000187.1, on the reverse strand, counting down.
CTGAGCGATCATGACCACACTGGATGACCCAACTCGTTCCGACAGGATCGGTGCGCCGACGATGCACACCGGCCTCCTCAACCTCGACGACGAACACAGTTATTGGTTGGAAGCGATCGAAGGTACGGTTCCCGCCGACCTGGAGGGGACCTTCGTGCGTAACGGCCCGGGTCGTCAGACGATCGGCGACATGTCGTACGGCCACTGGTTCGACGGCTGCGGCATGCTCAGCGTCTTCTCGATCGCCGACGGCAAGGTGCACTTCGCGAACCGTTATGTGCGCACACCCAAGTATGTGCGCGAGACCGCCGAGCAGAAGATCTGCTATCGAGGTTTCGGAACGCAGATTCCGGGTGGGCTGCTGAAGAACATCGGGCGCCTCCCGGGCAACCCAGCGAACACCAACACTGTGGTCCATGCCGGCAAACTCCTCGCGCTCTATGAGGGAGGGCGACCGTTCGAGGTCGACCCGGCCACACTGGAAACGGTTGGTGAGTACACCTACGAGGGCGCGTTGACGAAGAGAATGGTCATGAGCGCGCACGGCCACTTCCACGGCCCGACGGGCGATTGGGTGAACTTCGGTGCCGGCTCGATGGGGTTGGGGCTCAAAGGCCCGAAAATGTGTTTCAACATCTTCCGTGTCGACGGCGCCGGAAGGATCGCCGCGACTGGGCAGCTACCGGTGGCCCACTTCCCGTTTGCCCATGACTTCGCCCTATCGGGCAAGTACGCGATCTTCTTCGTCAACTCGATCGATATGGGGTCGTTCGGCCCGGTGCTCCTCGGTACCCGTTCGATCTCCGAAGGGGTCAACTTCGACGAGTCATTGCCCATGCAGATCGCGATCGTCGATCTCGACACGATGAGCGAGGTGAGCCGATTCGAAACCGACCCGGGGGCCATCGTCCACTTCGGCAACGCTTTCGAAGACGGCGACGAGATAGTCGTTGATGCAATGCACTCCGACAACTTCGAGGCCAACGAGGCGCTCGGTGACATCTTCAACTCGGTCCGACTCCGCGGCGGCGAGTTCCGCAGATACCGCCTCAACGTTGCGACCGGTGCAATGTCCTACGAGGTGATGAGCCCGACCAACTCGGAGTTTCCGACGTTCAATCAACACAAGGCAGGAGTCCGCCACGACGTCACCTACTCCGCGTGCTCGGTCGAAAACGGTGCCGACAGTTTCTTCAACGCAATCCAGCGCGTCACGTACGACGGCGATGTCCAGCTCAACACGCTCGAACCGGGTTTCTTCGGATCCGAACCACTCTTCGCTCCAGCGAAGCATTCGGACTCCGATGCCGACGGCTACATCCTCGAGGTCGTCTACAACGCCCACGAGCACAACAGCTCACTGCTCATCTTCCGGGCGACCGATATCTCCGAACCGGTTGCCACGCTCAAGCTCCGTCATCACCTGCCCCACCAGTTCCACGGCTTCTGGAGCGACCGGGTGCTGCTCGACGCGGCTCGCTGAGGAGCGCGCCAAGCGGGGCCATCCGGGCTGCGACTACGGCTGGCTGCTGTACCAGTTGGCGTGGAAGCCGACCGGTACGCGTGCGGGCATCTGCACCCGGGCCACCGGACCACTCGAAACGTCTCGGGCGTCTATGACGACGAGCTCGGAGTGTTCGGTAACTCGATCCGTCACGAAGCTCAACAGCCAGCCGTCGTCCTCGTCCGTACCGTCGGGGTCCGGAGCGAAGGCGTGCTCACCACTGACGGCAGTCTCGTCGTAGGTGTAACGGTCGGAGGTCCCGGTCTCGATGTCGTACTTGAGTACGCCGTGAAAGTCGAAGTCGAAGTCCCAGCCGCGAGCCAGGCAGTTGTAGCCGTATCGCGTCGGTCGACCTGCATAGCCGTCGTTGATCCGGGGGAACTCTCCTGGCACGTCATCGGTCTGTTCGTCGGTAACCATCCCGGTCGCAAGATCGAGCACCCAACGCCACGGCATTGGTTCGCGTGCGTTGCCCGGCGAATCAAATTCGAAACCGCCGGGCATGTCGGCCATGCGCGGCGCTCGAATCTCGATCGTGTCGCCGGACTCCCAGGCGTTGAAGAAGTGAACGACGTAGCAGTTGTCCATGTTGAACCAGCGGACATCGGCGGCCGAGCCACCGCGCGGTACCACACCCACTCGGGTGCCGTTGTCGGGCTGCCAGCTCATCGGCTCGCGACCGTCGAAAAGAGCCCCCAGATCGAAGACCGCTGGAGCATCGAAGAACACCGCGTAGTGCTCGGTGATCACGAAGTCGTGCATCATCACCGGTGCCGGCAAGTCGATGTCGATGCTGTTCACCAACACGCCGGCCGAATTCACCTCGTGGTAGCGAAGGTACGGCGCGACCGGGCTATACCCGAAGAACAACATCTCCCCGCTAACCGGATCGATTTTCGGGTGTGCGGTCATCGGGCCCGAGAGTCGGCCGCCAAAGTCGTACTCTCCGATCGTTGCGAGATCATGGTCGAATTCGGTCGGCTGGCCGGCCTCCATGAGGCCGAGGTATCGGCCGGCGTGGCGCACCGTTTGGGTGTTGCCCGTGTTCTTCAACATGCCGCCCTCATCGACGATCTCGGGTGGCGGCATCTGATAGTTGCTCATCCCTCCGTAACACGCCCGACCACGGGCCCGTTCAGCGATCAGCCCTTTCGACTCGATCCACCGATTTCGATACCGCGCTGCACCATCTTCGAAGTAGACCGCATGCAGCATCGCGTCACCGTCGAATGGGTGATATGCACCCATCGGCGCAAACTGCGGATTGGGTCCGTTGCGGAGGAACATTCCGTTGAGCCCGGTGGGCAACTCGCCGACGACCGCGAGATTGCTGTCGTCGCGTTCCTCGCTGACGGGTGCCAGAAGCCCTTGGAGAAAGGGTGTCTGCCAGGTGTCGGTCACATCGGTCATGCTCGCCAGCATTGCAGGATTCATCGATCGAGCATCCCTTCGAGCAGGTAGCGAGTTGTGACGAGCTGCAATATTCGGGAGGGTCCGGTTGCGTTGCGGGTCAGACCAAACCCCAGGGTTGGACCTCACCATCATGACTAACTGTTGCGTTGATCGATCGAAGGGCGCGGCCAACTGGCGAGGTTCTGGATGAACGCGTGATCATGGATCACCACCGAGGAGTTCCTCCACATCCCGACACGATCGCCGCCGAGCACCCGATCCACCAACGCAACACTGCCTTCGCTCGATCCCTCGATCTTCCGCGACCATCGTGAGCGGAAGCCCGTCAGCTCAGTACTCTGAACAGAGCTATGAACGGTCGTTCGAATCGCAGTTCCGTGACCGAGCCAGCCGCGGTCTCGC
>JADWMG010000434.1 GCA_015767405.1 Actinomycetota bacterium | reverse complement strand
CTCACGATTATGCCAGTGCCCCGCCATCACAGACGATATACGTTCCGGTCGTAAACGAGGCGGCGTCGGATACCAGATAGAGAACGGCGCCGGCCATTTCGCCTGGCTGGGCGTGCCTGTGCATGGGTATGTGCTGCAGCGCATAGTTATAGATCGACTCATTTTTAATGAGCGCTTCCGAAAAATGGGTTTCGGTTAAACCCGGCAGCAAGGCGTTCACCCGAATGTTCTTCGGCGCCAGTTCCTTGGCAAAGGCTTTGGTCATCGATATTAAGGCGGCCTTGGTGATAGAATAAATTCCCTGCATCGGTATGGGTCGGATGCCATTGATGGATGCCACGTTGACAATGGCCCCGCCACCGGATTTTTCCATCAGTCGCGCTGCATGCTGGGTAATGAAAAATGGGCCTTTGAGATTGACCTGGTTGGTTTTGTCCCAAGCTGCTTCAGCGGCATCCATCATTTCGCCAAAATAGGGATTGGCCGCCGCATTGTTGATCAGAATATCCAGACGGTCATATTTGTTTTGGATGTGTTCAAACAATTGATTGATCTGTTCCAGATTACCGGTATGGCCCGCGATGGCGTCCGCCCGTCCGCCTTTGCGTTCGATTTTTTCTTTGACGGTTTGCAGGCCTTCTATTTTGCGACTGACCAGGATGCAGCGGGCGCCATGCTCCGCCAGCGCTATGGCGATCGCTTCGCCGATACCCGATCCGCCTCCGGTGACTACTACAACCCTGTCGTTCAGTTCCATCTTCGGACCGTAGGTCGCGGCGCCGGTCTACGGCGATTCAACGAAGAGGGTGAGTCGCGAACTTCACTCCCCGGTGAACACCGGGCGACGCTTTTCGATGAACGCAATCATGCGGCGCTCTTCTGCCAGAGCTTCGTCGAGCGTGGAGTGTTCGGCGCCGACCACGCAGCGGAGCACACCCTCGATCGCCTTCGGAGGCATCGCTGCTAATTCTTGCGCCAGGGAGTGCGCCGCTGCCTTGAGTTCACTCATCGGATGAACTTCGTTGACGAGCCCGATTCGGTGTGCTTCGGGCCCGCTGATCTTTTTCGCTCTCAGGATCATGTCGAGGGCGCGGTCACGTCCGACACACCGCGTGAGGCGCGCCGTTCCACCCCATGCGGGCACCGTGCCGAGATCCAGTTCAGGAAGGCCGATGCGTGCTCCCTTCTCAGCTGCGAGCCGGAAGTGGCACGCGAGCGGGAGTTCGAGGCCGCCGCCGAGGCAGTATCCGTACAGGGTTGCGATCACAGGCTTCGCAAGACCTTCGATCGCAGCCAGCACTCGTAGCCGCTGGTCGAGTACGGCTTCGATTCCACCGCGGTCGTCAGCTCCGGTCATCAACTGCTTGAGGTTCATGCCGACGGAGAAGTTCACGTCGCCCGCACCGGTGATAACGATCGCTCGCACACTCGTATCTTCAGCGGCGCGACTGATTGCCGATTCGAGTTCGTCCATGTACTCGAATGACATGCGGTTGAGGGGCGCGTCGTTGTTCGTCAGCGTGAGAACGCCATCGTCATTCTCGATCAAGAGGGCCGAAACGGATGATTCAGTCACGCGTTCACTCATGAGGTCAGCCAAAGGGGTTGCGTCCGGTCAGGCCAAGGAAGCGCGTCATGGCATCGGCATCGGCGGGGACGTCGACGGGTTCTCCCATGATGTTCATACTGCGCAGTGTCTCGGCCAGCGGGGCGATAGTCGCGATCGAGTTCTCGGCGAGTTCCTGACTCGAGTGAGGATCGAGGCCTGCGGCCTGCCCAAGATCCCACGCGTGAATGAGTGTGTCCCATTGGGAAAAGGCCAGGAGGTCTTCGATGGTCGATTCCCCGAACCAATACGTCCCCACCTTGTGCAAGACGTCAGGTTGGTCGAGCGCTGCGAGCACGTTGTCTCTGCCTTCATTCCACAGGTCGACGACATTGTCGCCTTTGTCAGGCGTCTGAGGCATCGCGACCTCGCCTGTTGTTGCCATCTGAGCGATTGCGTTGAGTACGCCGACGACATGGGCCACGACGTCATCGCCGCACCATCCATCACATGGCGTGTCAGCATTTCATTGCTCGGGTCCCACGCGCTGGACCACCGCATCGAAGCCGGAGACCGCCTTGGTGTAGTTCCTCAAGATCTGGCTCACAATGACCCCCTCTTCTTGCATTTGGATCCCCCAAGGTACATGACGACGTCCG
>JADWMG010000186.1 GCA_015767405.1 Actinomycetota bacterium | reverse complement strand
CCTCCGAGAGTTGGAGGGATCTGATGTCGACGTTGATCATCTCGCCGAGCGTGTTGCCCGCGCGTCTGACCTCATCACGCTCTGCCGCGAGAAGATCTCCACCGCGCAACTTCGAATCGAGCAGGTGACAGCCGACCTCGACGCATCGTCCCACGCTGAACCTGAGTGAATAGTCCTTCGCCCGCGGGCGCGCATCACCTGCACTGCCAGTAGCCTCCGCGCCGTGCCAGGTCCACCCCCGCCGAGCCTCAGTCTCGTCGCAGAACGTGTTGAGGAACGCCTCGATGCACTACTCCGCGTCGAGGCAAGTCGATGGGGTGAACTCGACCCCATCCTTGCGCAAGCGATCGATGAGATCAGCCGACTCGTCATGTCCGGCGGCAAGCGACTCCGACCAGCGTTCTGCCACTGGGGGTATGTGGGTGCCGGCGGGGGGGCCGACGATCAGGTCGACATCAGCGCTGGGGCTGCGATCGAGATGATGCACGCAATGGCGCTATTTCACGACGACGTGATGGACGATGCCGCTACCCGCCGAGGTCAGCCGACAACACATACCTTGGCGGCAGCCGAACACGCCGACAACGGCTGGACAGGAGAGTCGCGCCGGTTCGGTGAAGGCGTTGCGATTCTCGTTGGGGACCTGGCCTTCGTGTACTCCGACCAGTTACTCGAAGGCGCTCCGGTCGAAGCCACTCATATCTGGAACGAGCTGCGCATCGAGCTGAACATAGGTCAGTACCTTGACATCGTGGGCTCCGTTCGGCGTGAACGTGATCTCGCAAAGGCCGAGCGCATAAGTCGGTACAAGTCGGGCAAGTACACGATCGAACGTCCGCTCCACCTCGGAGCAGTGCTCGCGGCACCCGACCGCGCTGATGAGCTAATCCCGGCCCTCAGTGCCTATGGGCTTCCACTCGGCGACGCATTCCAGATGCGCGACGACGTGATGGGCGCGTTCGGGGAAACCAAGGACACGGGCAAACCCGTCGGTGGAGACCTTCGCGAGGGAAAGCCGACCCCTCTCCTGGCGCGGGCCGTGAGCGCCGCCAGCCCAGCGCAGCTAGCGGTACTCGACATGGTGGGTGATCAAGCGATGACCGATCAGACGGTGTCGGACATCCAGCAAGTGATCATCGATACGGGCGCCCTCGATGAACTCGAGACACACATCTCATCTCTTACAGACGAGGCGGTCACGTCCCTCGATCGTGCGCCAATCACCAAATTGGCAAAGAGCGAGCTCACGTCGCTGGCCGAGTACGTCTCCTCGCGAAACGCCTGACGTCACGCTTCGTCAGCAGACACAGCGAGCTCGTCGTACGCGGCCCACATATCTCGGATGCCCTGCGGAATCTCAATCTTGGCCGGGTTGTACCAGGGCGGCAGCGTCTTCAAATAGCGCGGAAGAAAGCCCGAAGACCATTGCTTCTTGAGTAGCTCCCAGCCCCCGCCCTTCGTCTTCCCATCGCCGGGTTCCGTGAAGTCTTGTTGTACGCATCTGGCAAGACGCAAGACGTACGACATGAAATGCTTCTGAGCCCACACGCCAACGCGCAACCGGTAGAAGTAGCTACCGAATAGATGGTCGTACGCATCGAAGGTCACAGTGCGATGTTCGACCTCCTCGGCCAGATGCCACTGCATCAGCCGACCCCATTCAGGGTCCATGCCCTCACGCGGATTGTCGAATCGGGCAAGGGCCATGGACAGCGTCATCGCCTCGAATCCCTCCGCGTACGCGAGGTTGAACTGAAGGCTCTTGTCTTTGGTGAACTCCCGATAATCGGCTTCGAGTTCAGCCTCGATCTCCTCGACCTGCGCAGCAGTCTCCGGCGAGAGCTTGTTGCGAACGATCTTATTGACGAGCGAATGGTTGCGGTGGTGCTGCGCTTCCTGCGCCGAAAAGTTCTTCATATCTTCGGCAATCGTCGGGTCGGTGGCCTGCTGCCCGCCGACCCGCATGGTGCGAATGAGATACGGCTCTAGGTGAGGCATCGTGAGCGAGAACCCGACGAGTTCGCAGGACCCCGATACATCGTCAGTTGATGCCAGAATGGGCAGATCGTCGGGCCATTCGAATGGCATCTTCCTCACAGTGATGTCGGCCACAGTTCCTTGTACCCCTCGTGATTCGTCCGAGTGTGTTGATCAGTTTCACACAATCTTGCCCACAGATACTGTGTTGTTGTGCCTCAGCCCTCGGCAACCGATCGTGCGATTGCCGTCCACAAAGCGAAGTGGGGCGAGCCGGAACTTGTAGTAAGAGCGCCGGGGCGCGTGAACCTGATCGGTGAACACACCGACTACAACGAAGGCTTCACGCTTCCGATGGCGTTGCCGTTCGACACGGCAATAGCTCTTACCACCGACGGTGATCCATCGAGCGGCACTGTCACTGTCGAGTCAGCTGGCTTCGGAGAGATTGCCATTGATCCCACCGGAGATCCGACGACGGTTGCGGGTTGGGCCCGCCATCTTGCCGGCGTTGTCTCACTGCTCCCCTCGTACGGGGTGCCATCAGCTGGCTGGCGAGCCACGATCGAAAGCGACATCCCCACAGGCGCAAGCTTGTCATCATCAGCAGCGCTCGAGGTCGCGGCAATTGAGGTGCTACTTGTCAGAGCTGGAATCGAGTGGGAACCGATCGATATCGCCAGACTTGGCCAGCGAGTCGAAAACGAGGTCGTGGGGCTGCCCAGTGGGATCATGGACCAATACATCTCAGCGGGCGCGGTGCGCGGCCACGCCAGCTTGATGGATTGCCGGGAGCACTCACTTACACCGATCCCGTTACCTGACGAGGCTGTGGTGGCGATCATGGACACGGCGACACGGCGAGTACTTGCGGAGGTTGCCTACGGCGATCGACGCGCAGCGTGCCAGAGAGCGGTAGCAGAACTCGGCATCGGGTCACTACGAGAGGCCAACCCCACCCAGGTCGCAAGAATCGTTGACCCCGTCGATCGACGGAGGGCGCAACATGTCATCACCGAAAACCAGCGAACGCTCGACGCCGCCCGGGCAATGCGGTCCGGTGACATCATCAGCCTCGGTCGGCTGATGTCGGAGAGCCATGCCAGTCTTCGTGATGACTACGAAGTCTCCGGCCCCGGCCTCGACGCAATCGTCGATGCTGCGAACAACTCCCCCGGCTGTCTGGGAGCGCGCATGACCGGAGGAGGCTTTGCAGGATGCGCCGTCGCGTTGGTCCGAGCTGAGGACGCAGAATCGTTCAGGAGTTCAGTGTTGGGCCGCTACGAATTCGAAGACCGCCAGGCCCGCGTGTGGAGCTGCGCCCCCGCCCAGGGCGCCTCGATCGTGAGCAACAACCTGTCCTGACGCGGCCAAATTCAGGCCTGCAGCCGCAGGCATACGCGATAAGCGAACTCGTGGCGACCCGCCGCGACCCGATACTGCGGGAGCACGTCGGGTCCACAACTTGCGGTTCCCAATCCGCGATGTGCGACGTCCAGGCAGACCACCAACCCATCTGTTCTCCGGAGTTCGGTCTCCGTTTCGGCCTCGAACAGATCTGAGGCGAGAAAGTTGGTTGCCGAGATATGTAACCCTTGCGGGGACACCGCATCGACACGGACCACTTCACCTCGTGTCGGGTCGATGAACTCGAACCATCGGCAATCGGTGCGGAGGCCAAACTCTTGCGGCACCAGGTATGGCGGCTCATCGGGTACGCCATCCCAGATCCCGAGCATCGCGCCGCCTTTGCGATCGGGGTAATTCTCGTGAGGGCCTCGCCCGAACCATCGCAGGTGCGTGAAGCGGGGAGGGAGAGTGAACTGCACGCCGAGTCGAGGCAAATCGACGAGTGATTCGGGTACGTCGACGAGATGTCGGTAGATGGTTCCATGCTCGTCGCGTTCGACCTGCATCTCGTGATCAACCAGTTCATCTGCGGGCCACCGGTCGAGACCCGCCTCGAGCCATGCAGCGAGGGCCCGGCCGCCAATCGCCAACCGGGCGTGTGAGCGCATCAGTTTGAACCCGTCGTTGTCGGTCGGCGCCCGCCACAGATTGAGCACAGGCGTCACAAGCGGGTCCGGCGAATATCCACCCTTCGGGAGTGGGGGCCGCCCGCGCCGTGCGCGTACCTCAACTTGGTCCCATGCGACGACATGGGAAGCGGGAGCGAACCACTGATCACGCTTTGTTTCCCACCTGACGCTGAGCTGGATCTCACCACTCGAAGTCGTGCCAGCAGGCAATTCTGGAATCGGGACGGTAACTGACGAATGCGGTTCCACCGGGGGTACACGCAGGACCCCTCGACAGACGATCTTGCCGTCGACAAGTAGCTCCCAGCGAGGTCGTAGGTCGCTCAGCCCACTGAACGATCGCCGGTTCTCGACTCGCAACCCGCCGCGCACCTTCCTCACCGTGACAGGCCGATAGACCCATGCGACCTCCCGCATTGCCGGGTGCGGGAGGAGGTCGGACGACACGAGTCCGTCAGCAACAAAATTGCCATCGTGAATGGGCTCGCCGAACTGGCCACCGAACGCGAAGCGGGTAGTGCCATCCGGGAGTTGTTGGCGTAGCCCATGGTCTTTCCATTCCCAGATGAACCCACCCTGCAATCCGGGCGTCGACGTGATCACGTCCCAATAGTTGGCAAGCGAACCGTTGCTGTTACCCATCGCATGGCTGTACTCGCACATGATCAGTGGCCTGTCACCAACCCCGGACTCGCCAAACTTGCGGATGGAATCGATATCGGAGTACATCGGGCAGACGACATCGGTAGCCGGTAGGTAGAACGCACTGTCGTTTGGGTAGTGCGAAGTGCGGATCGCGGTGATGTTGTGAAGCCTCATCAGTTGAAGGTCAGCGCGCATGTCGTCGACTGTGACCGCCTTGCCGCGGTCGGGATGATGGTCGTGTCGGTTCACACCGAATATCCAGACGGGTTTGCCGTTGACAAGCAGTTGTCGATCGCGAACTTCGACGCTCCGAATACCTACATACTGAGTCTCCGTTTGCCGCGTTCGCCCACGAGGATCAACCAACTCCACTGTCACGGAGTAGCGCTGTGGCGTCTCCGCGCTCCAGGCCTTGGCTCGACGGATGTCCCAATGTGCGCTCGCTTCGAACCCGGCGAACAGGTAGGGCCGGGCATGTTTGTGTTCCACTGTTTGCTCGATGGTCCGGCCAACTTTCTTGTCGGCTGGATCTCTCAGAACAGCTCGGATAGACCAACCCGGAAGAGGTGTGCCGTCAAAGTCGACGACTGCGTTTGCGGTAATCGAACCGGCGCCGGTTACCGGGTCGAACGCTGCAGAGATCGGCAGGTCGGCTAGATGAACGGTCGGCCGAGACTCAATCCGCACAGATCTGTGAAGACCTGCCATCCACCACTGGTCTTGGTCTTCGATATAGCTGTGGGCGCTGTAGCGGATCACGACAATCGCCAGCTCGTTCTTCCCAGCTGACACGAATGAACCGATGTCATACTCACTCGGCAGGCAGCTGTCAGTTCCGTAGCCAGCGAAGTTGCCGTTTACATAGACGGCGTGGACGCTCTCCGCACCGGCAACATGCAGCACGGTGCGACGCTTCAACCAGTCCGCTGGCACCTTGAACGAACGGCGGTACACACCGGTCGGGTTGCGATCCGGCAACCGTGGAGGCGGGCCGGGGAAAGGCATCTTCACGTTCGTGTATTGCGGCAGATCGCTGAAACCTCCCAGGTCTTGAATTGTCCAGTTGCCGGGCACCGAAACATTGACCGCCCGTCGGCGCTCCCCCTTGAACGTTGCTCCCGGCACCTTGTCGGGGCTGTCGAACATTTCAAGCGACCAGCTGCCGTCGAGCCCACGAACGGGGTAGCCGGACATCGGGACATGAGCGGGTAGCCGATTGATCTGGAGCACAGACGGATCCGCCCAGGGCTGAATCTGGCCAATAGTGGGTAACACGATTACCTCCAGGTCTGCTCGACGTCAGCCGAGCTCACGAAGACACGCGGCGAAGTCTTCGGGGACGATTGGGTTGAAGTATTCCTCGCTCGCCACCTCTGCAGCGGCGATGAACCGTTGGACCCCTGCTGACCGCCACGGCGAGACGATCTCGACATTGAACCAAGCATTCTCGTAACCGGCCTCAACGGTTGGTCGCTGATTGAGCCACATCATGTAGGGAATCGGCTGACCGTAGAGCCTGTCCAAGCGTTCAAGAACATCGGCAAGGATCGCGGCAAACATGTCTCGGTCCTCGTCGCCCATCGACGGCAGATCAGCGATCCGCTGGCGAGGGGCAACCTCCACCGAGTGGGGGTAGGTCGGTGCGTACGGAACCCAGGCCATCCACGACCCGCGTTCGGCGATCAACCGATCGCCGGGGTCAGGGTCCAAAGCCCATGAGGCGTTCAACCGGCGCGACTGACGCGAAGGCACGTGGTCATACGCGTAAATCTGCCCGTGCGGATGGGCGATCGTCGCGCCCACCTCGGCGCCGCGATTCTCAAATATGAGGACATACTCGACGTCATTACGGCTGCCCAAGGCATCGGTTCGTTCGGCCCACATATCGATCACGTCTCGGATGCCGGACACCCCGAGAGACCACAAGGTCGCGTCATGATCAGGCGTATAGAGCACCACCTCACAACGGTTGCCTTCCATCGCCGGCCAGCGATTCGGGAAACAACTGACATCGTATGGTTCGGGCGCCTCCCGTCCCCCGACACAGAACGGGCAACCAGTCGACGGAAGGTTGGGCCGCGTCTGTCGGCTGTCGACGACATGCACACGTGTTCCCACAAACGGGTCGACTCTCAACTCAGCCACGTTGGCAACACTCGTCCCCGATTGGAGCGACGGGCCCTAGTAGCCAGCCGCAGAACGTCATGTGTCGAATATTCATGCATGGGTCTGCGCCCCAGGGGTCCTGCGTCGATGTGCGGTCGATCGGACGGATCTCCAGCGTACGGTCGAGGCCACTTTCCACTCACTACAACGCTCAAGTGTACGCCGAAGCCAACACCGCAGATTCAACGAGGCGATCGACCTGCTCGCCATAGTGCGCCGACGACCGATCTCCTAGCGCCCATTCAAACCCGACGACCGATGACGACGAACTCGATGTCGGCGACCGCGCAGTATGGCCGATACGCTGCGTCGGCCATATCCGGTTCCGATAGCCGTGGGAATGTCCCACAATTGTCTTCCGGACCCGCCCAGATAGCTCAGTTGGTAGAGCAACGCATTCGTAATGCGTAGGTCAGGGGTTCAACTCCCCTTCTGGGCTCCACGCAGTACCCGGTGGAAGTCGCTTCTACCCCTGGATTCATAGAACTCGGCCAAGTCCATATCCAAATATTCTGTCTCAATTCCCGAATACCGGAGGTCAGGGCCGACCGTTTGCAGAATCAGCGGCTGTGCCAGAATAGACCTGATGGGTCAGCTGCGAGGCTGGGTTTTCTCACTGGCGGTCGTGACGGGCTTCGTGGTCATCAGCGGCTGCGGATCCTGTAACTGTGCACAGTGCACGGCAAACATGGAGTCACGGACAACGACATGATGCACGCCTGCAGACACCCGTTGCGAGTCTTCGAGCTTGATGACCTCACGATGCTGATCGGCCCG
>JADWMG010000185.1 GCA_015767405.1 Actinomycetota bacterium | reverse complement strand
TGAGTCGGCCGAGGGGCCGGTAGGGCCTTCGGTGCCCTGATGCTCACCGCATGCTCACAAGGATTCTCATGACACAACATCGTCACCGGTCATCGAAACTGCTCGCGCTGGCGGCCGTGATTGCACTCGTGGCTGCGGCCTGCAGCGAAGCCGAAGACGAGGGCACATCGGCCGCGACATCCACCCCGGACGCCGACTCGATCGCCGTCGAAACGGACGACGACACCGAGCCGACCGAAGATGACGAGATCACGAACGACACGGAGGCGAACTCCGCCGAGACGAATTCCGACGAGGAATCCGAGGCCGTCGACGATGGATCGGTGGTGTTCCAGTTCGGTGGGGAAGATTGGTTCATGGGCGAGGTCCCGACCACCGCTGTCGCGTCCGACCCCGACGCCGAACCAATCAAGATTGGCTTGATCAATCAAGAGGACACACCGCTCGGTTCGTTCCCAGAGGTTCGTGGTGGCGTGGAAGCAGCAGCCGCGTGGGTCAATGCTGAGCTCGGCGGAGTCGACGGGCGGCCGATCGAGATCATCTCGTGTGTAAGCAGTTTCAGCGTCGAACAATCGCAGGGTTGCGCTCAGGAGTTGGTGCAAGACGACGTTGTCGCACTGGTTGGTGGCATTGACGTCACCAGCAACGGGTCGATTCCGGTACTCCAGCAGAACGGGATCCCCGTCGTCGGTGGTATCCCGGCCAACCTTGCCGAACAGCAGTCGGAATTGAACTTCTTCTTCTCCGGAGGCGTTGCAGGTGCGATGGCCGCCATGATTGCTCACGCAGAGATGAATGGCGCCGAGAGCGTGATGATCGCCTACGGCGAGTTCGAGTCGTTCGAGGTCACTGCACGCGATTACGCAGCACCCGTTGCCGAGTCGCTCGGGATGCGTGTGGTACTCCAACCATTCCCGATCGTCGGGGCCGACATGTTGCAGGTCCTCACTTCGGCCAGCGACGCTGACGTCGACGCGTTGATCGTGGCCGCCGCCGACACATCGTGCGTGCCGGTGATGGAAGGGGCCGTTCAACTCGAGCTCCGCTCCCAGCTGTATCTCGTCGGGGCCTGCGCGGCAGAGACGATCCTCGAAGCCGCGGGTTCCTCGGCAGCAGGAGTGGTGTTCAGCGCCGAAGGCCCACCCGACCCCGATGACGTCGAAGGGGCGATCTTCGATGCGGTCGTCCAGGAGTATGCGACCGGCCCTGCAGGAGGTGCCGGCACCGTCGGCTTCCGCAGTCTGATGAACCTATACGCACTGTTGCTCGAAATCGGTGCCGACAACATCGAACCAGCCACCATCACTGCGTTGGTGCAGGACGCGGTCGACCGCCCGTCGTTTTGGGGGCATCCCTACACCTGCGATGGCAACAGGGTTCCCGGCCTACCGGCACTCTGTGCACCCGAACAGGGACTATTCACGACCACCGGCGTCCCCGGTGCTGATCTAGTTTTCCTCCCGGAAGGGTTCGAGGAGACTGACGGCTGGGTCGAGACCGACGAGCTCTTCCAGTCCGCGCTGTTGTAAAGACGGTCTGTGTCGTACCTGACATTTCTTGTCATCGGGCTCGGCGGCGGCGCGGTCATTGCTGCACTCGGTCTCGGCGTCGTTGTCACATACCGCGCTAGCCGCGTAGTCAACTTTGCCCACGCCGCGATGGGGATGTACATAGCGTTCGCCTACTACGAACTACGAGCGACGGGTGACATGGTGCTTCCAATCCTCGGTCTCCCAGCACGCGTTCCGCTCTTGGATCGTCCGACCGAGGTGACGGCATTCGCCCTGTGCATGCTGCTCGCGGCGGCCTGTGGGGCGGTTATCTACCTCCTCATTTTCCGACCCCTGCGCGGTGCCCCCGCCCTGGCACGTGTCGTGGCCTCGCTCGGACTCTTCGTCTATCTGATCGCCATTGTCGGGTTGCGGTTCGGCGGACAGGGAGCAGCGGCCCTGGTGCTCGACGGGCCACTCCCCAACGATCTCGTCGTATGGGGCGCCCTCAAGGTGCCAGCCGACCGGTACTGGTTGACGCTGATCGTCCTGGTGCTCGCCGGTTTGTTGTCACTCGGATACCGATTCACGCGGCTGGGGCTCGCTACGCGAGCGGTCGCCGGTAACGAACGCGGCGCGATCCTGCTCGGTATCTCGCCCAACGTCGTCGGTGTCGTCAATTGGATTGTCGCCACAATGCTCGCCGGCGGAACATTGATCCTCGCTGGACCAATCGTCAGGCTCGACCCGGCAACCACAAGCTTGCTCATCGTCCCGGCGGTTGCAGCAGCGCTTCCGGGCAGATTCAACTCGATCTGGGTCACCGTCTTGACCGGGTTCGCGATCGGCATGGCGCAGTCGGAGATCCTGTTCCTCCAGAGTCAGTGGTCGTGGCTGCCTGACATCGGCCTCCAAAAGGGTGTGGCGCTCGTTGTGGTGCTCTTCGCCCTCGTCCTACGCGGCGACGTGCTTCCCGATCGTGCGTCGGCTGCCGGTACCCGGCTCCCGAGGGCCAGCAACGCACGAAACGTGCCATTCGTGGCGATCGGTCTGCTTGTGGTCGGGATCGCGGCGACACTCTTTGTCAGTTCCGATTGGCGCTCGGGCATCATTGTCACGTCGATCGCCACAATCGTTGCCCTGTCGGTGGTTGTGATTACGGGGTATGTCGGACAGATCTCGCTCGCTACGTTCGCCATCGCGGGCGTGGCCGCGTTCAGCATGGTTCGATTCGCTGACGATATTGGTCTCCCGTTCCCGCTGGCACCCGCAGCTGGCATCCTTGTCGCCGTCGCTATCGGGCAGGTCATCGCGCTCCCGGCCCTACGGGTACGCGGACTCAACCTCGCGATCGCCACGCTGGCCATGGCAGTTGCGATCGAAGAACTCTTGTTCAGATGGTCGTGGTTCACCGGTGGTTTCGAGGGCGCCACCACCGAGTCGCCTTCGTTCCTCGGTATCGATCTCGGAGTCAGCGCGATCGGCGACGCGTTTCCGAGGCGGACGTTCGTCATAATGACGCTCGTCGCCGCCGCACTTTCTTTGATCGTCGTGTCGAACCTCAGACGCAGCTCCACCGGCAGGCGCTGGTTGGCGGTGCGTTCCAACGAACGAGCTGCCGCTGCGGCGGGCATCTCGGTCACCTGGGTCAAGCTCTCCGCCTTCGCATTGTCGAGCGCACTCGCCGGACTGGCCGGCGTGCTCATCGCCTATCACCGCACCATCGTTTCGGCGAGCTCGTTCGGCGTCTTCGAATCACTCATCGCCGTCGCTATCACCTACCTCGCTGGCATCGCGAGCCCACTCGGCGCAGTTTTGGCTGGTGTACTGGCATCCGAGGGTCTGCTGACCGTGGCACTCGACTCCATCAGCGACAGCGCGTCGAGCTACCAGTTCGCGGTGAGCGGGATCCTGCTGATCGTTGCCGCCATCAAATTCCCGGAAGGAATCGTCGGGATACGAAGCGCTGGAGGTACGCGCTCGTGAGCCGAGCCAGATATGCATTCCCCAGTATCGACATTCTTCTCCTCACCACCGACTGAACAGCGGAGCACATCATGGCAACACTCACACGCGACATCGCAGCAACACGGCCAGATGAGGCGGCCGTCATCGACGATGACGGTGCTACGACCTGGGCCGAACTCGACCTTCGTGTCAACCGGCTCGTACATGCGTTCCGCGACGCCGGGCTCGGCCCAGGTGACACGCTTGCGCTGATCGCCGGCAATCGTCGCGAGTGGTTCGAGACTGTGATGGCGTGCGCACAGGCGGGCATCATTTTCGTTCCCGTGAACTGGCACCTCGTCGCTCCTGAAATGACCTACATCTTCGAAGACTCGGGGTCGAAGGCGGTCGTCATCGGAGAACGCTTCGTCGACGTTGCCGCTGAGGCACTCAGCGACGGCCGCTCACCCGGCGTAGCGCTGTCCATGGTGATCGGCGACCGGCGCGGGCACGACCTCCTCTCGTACGAAGACGTTCTCGCCTCGGGTTCGACGGCTGAGCCGCAGGGGCAGGTCTTCGGCGGTCCCATGTTCTACACGTCGGGCACGACCGGCAATCCGAAAGGGGTCAGGAGCAGCCTGTCGTCGATGGGGCCCGACGTTGGGCCCGAGATCTGGCAACTCGTCGGGTCTGGCTTCTCCGCGCCGATGCCCGACAACGGAACCACAATCCTTTGTGGGCCTGCGTACCACTCCGCACAATGGGCGTATTCATTCCTGCCGATGGTGGCTGGTTCGAGCGTGGTGATGCAGCACAAATACGACAGTGCAGGTGTACTCGACTTGATCGACACGCACGGAGGTACGAACATCCACCTCGTACCCACCCAGATGAAGCGTCTGATCGATCTGCCCGAGGAACGCAAGCAGGCCTACGACGGTTCGACGATGCAGTATTGCATTCACGGCGCAGCCCCCTGCCCACCAGCCGTCAAGCGTGCCCTGATCGAATGGTGGGGCCCGATCGTCAACGAGTACTACGGGTCGACTGAAGGGTCGATCATCACGACGATCAGTAGTGAAGAATGGCTCGAGCGACGTGGGAGTGTCGGCAAGCCGCTGCCGGCGATGGAGGTCATGGTCGTCGATGACAACGGCAGACAACTGGGCCCCAACGAATCGGGCACCCTGTACTTCCGCAATGCGATGGGCACTGATTTCGAGTACCACAACGCTCCCGACAAAACGAGCGAAGCCCACCTCGAGCCGGGCGTATTCACGACCGGCGACGTCGGCTACCTCGACGACGATGGCTACCTGTGGTTGAGCGACCGGAAGATCGACATGATCATCTCTGGCGGAGGAGTTCGGCGAAGAGGTCAAGGCCATCGTCGTCGCCAACTCGCTCGATGACGAGGCTGCGATGACATCGCTCCTGCTCGAACACTGTCGCATCAACCTCGCCGGCTACAAGGTGCCTCGGACGATCGAGTTTCGTGACGAGCTGCCTCGCACCGGCACTGGCAAGATCCAGAAGCGCAGGCTTCGCGATCGATACTGGGAAGGCATCGACCGCTCGGTCTGACCGCTCATGCCGTCTCATGATGACTCGATGACGTTGCTCGAAACGACCGGGCTCTCAGTCACCTTTGGTGGCCTGCACGCCGTGGAGCAGGTCGACATCTCGATTCAGGTCGGCGGATTCGTCGGTCTCATAGGGCCGAATGGTGCGGGGAAGACCACATTCATCGACGCGATCACCGGTTTTGTGCCGGTCTCGGAGGGGACGATCGTGTTCGACGGCCAGCGCATCGACGACCTGGCGCCGGATGTTCGCGCCCGGCGTGGACTGACCCGCACATTCCAGCAGCTCGAGCTGTTCGAGGACCTGACCGTTCTCGACAACCTTCTCGCCGCTGCTGAGAATCCGAAGTGGACCGACATGATTCTCGACGCGTTCCACCCTGGGCGCGCGTCAACCTCGACCGCCGACGTTGACTGGGCCCTTGGGGTCGTCGATATGGCCGACACGTGCGACCGCTACCCGAGTGAACTGTCACACGGCCAGCGCAAGCTGATCGCCGTGGCTCGGGCTCTCGCGGCCAGACCCAAGCTCCTACTTCTCGATGAGCCGGCCGCCGGCCTCGACACGACAGAGAGCCAGGCGCTCGGCGAGCAACTGAGGCGACTCGTCGAACACGACACGACTGTGCTCCTCGTCGATCATGACATGGGTCTTGTGCTCAGCGTCTGCGACTACATCTACGTACTGGACTCGGGAGGTGTCATCGCCGAGGGTACGCCCGCAGAGGTTCGCAACGACCCGAACGTGATCTCGGCATACCTCGGCTCCCATGCCGACGAGGCGGGCGCAGATGACGCGTCGGAGTCGGGTCGATGAGCGACGCGCTCCTGTCGGTTCGTGATCTCTCGGTCGGTTATGACGGTGCGCCGGTGGTTCGCGGCGTCTCGATCGAGGTCGATGCCGGTGAAGTGGTTGCGCTGCTGGGTGCCAACGGTGCGGGAAAGACCACGATGCTGTCGGCGATCTCCGGGCTGCTCCCGATCATCGCCGGATCGATCACACTGCTCGGTGCGCCCGTCGATGACCGCGCGCCGTACAAGAACGCGCGTCGAGGTGTGGCTCACGTCTCCGAAGATCGTTCGTTGTTCTCCGACCTGACGGTCAGGGAGAATCTTCGATTGGGGTTGAGCGGGAACAAATCGGACCGGGCCGACGGCTTCGAGTCCGCAGTCGCTCACTTCCCTGAGCTCGAGCGTTTGATGGGTCGGCAAGCCGGTCTGCTATCGGGTGGCGAGCAGCAAATGCTGGCCGTTGCCCGTGCGCTCGCGTCAGCGCCGCGTCTACTGCTCGTCGATGAGATGAGCCTCGGACTCGCTCCGATCATTGTCGAACGCCTGTTGCCGATCGTTCGTACGGTCGCCGACGAGCTCGGTACGGGGGTGCTCCTCGTCGAACAACATATCCATCTGGCTCTCGGTATCTCTGACCGGGCCTACCTTCTGAGCCATGGCGAACTCGTGCTCGAGGGCGACGCCGACGAACTTGCACAACGGCGAGACCTCCTTGAGGCCAGCTATCTCGGCGAACAGGCGCCCTGAGCGCCAGCGCGGTTGTCACGTCGACGCGTTGGTGTGGTGAACTGGGCAATGCACATCGCCCGGGCGCGAAGAAAGGAGACCAACGCGTGAGTTTGCACAATGCCGCTGGGTGGCTCGTCGATCGACACGTCAACGAGGGTCGCGGAGACAGAGTGGCGGTCCGTTGCGAGGGCGTGTCCACGACATACAAAGAACTACTCGCCGAGATGTGGCGCGTACAGCGGACACTTCGACAACTTGAGGTAGCCGAAGGAGACCGCGTCGCTCTGGTAATCAACGACGAGCTCGCGTTCCCTGCCTGGTTCCTCGGCTCTCAGCGCTCCGGTGTTGTACCGATCCCACTCTCGACGATGCTCAACGGCTCGGAGCTGGCGCCGATCATCGCCGACTCCGGCGCGCGAACACTCGTTTTATCCGCCGCCCACCGGCCCGCGCTCACCGAGATCCTGACTGGTGCCAGCGAGATCTCCAATGTCGTTGTCATCGGAGACGACAAGCCCTGCGGAGACAGCGGCGATGTCCGTGTGCAGGAATGGGGCAGCTTCACCGAAACCGGCGAGATGCCGATCGCTGCGACAACCGAGGACTCAGCCGCGTTCTGGCTCTACAGCAGCGGTACGACAGGCATGCCCAAGGGAGTCATACACGCCCACGGCAACCCGCGAGCAACGGTCGACACCTATGCGACCAACGTGCTCGAGATCACCGAAGACGACCGATTCTTGTCAATTGCCAAGCTCTTCTTTGCTTACGGGCTCGGCAACTCGCTGACCTTCCCGTTCTCGGTCGGAGCCACAGCAATTCTCGATCCGCGGCCAGCAGCGCCAGCGACGACGCTCGAGCTGATCGCCGCCGAACGCCCGACACTCTTCTTCGCCAGCCCGGGCTTCGTTGCAGCGCTTCTCGACGTGAACGCCCCCGCCGATGCGTTCTCCACCGTGCGCGCGACCATCACTGCGGGTGAATCACTCCCCGCGAACGTACAAACCAGATTCGCGGAACTGACCGGCCGTCCTGTCCTCGACGGCATCGGCTCGACCGAACTGCTCCACATTTTCATCTCGAACACGTTGGACGAGCAGACCCCTGGGTCGAGTGGCCGAATCGTTCCGGGGTACGTCGCAGAGATTCGAGACCAGAACGACCAGGTGATCACCGAGACGGACACTCCCGGGTACCTGCACGTGAAGGGGCCGACAGCGGCCACCGGATATTGGCAGCGCGACGAGGCCACGGCGGCGGCGTTCAGATACGGCTGGGTTCGTACCGGTGATGTGTACACCCGAAGTGCCGACGACCACTGGACATTCCTCGGCAGGAACAACGACATGATCAAGGCGGGCGGTATCTGGGTCTCACCGGCTGAGGTCGAGAGCGTCCTGATCGAGCATCCCGATGTGCTCGAGGCCGCGGTCGTCGGGTCCCGCAACGACGTTGGGCTCGAAACGATTGTTGCGTTCATCATTCCGGCGTCGGGGTCCCAACCCGACACCGACGCCCTCCAGCAACACTGCCGCGATCGAATGGCGTCGTTCAAGCGGCCCCGCGAAATCATCGTCGTCGACGAACTCCCGAAGACCGCAACCGGCAAGATCAAACGGTTCGCTCTTCGCAACTCACCGACGAACGACGGGTGAGCGCCGCCTCAACCGCGCCGTCAACGGTCGCGTAGGGCGAGGGCGACTGCTTCGACGTGGCTGTGCACCTCGAGCTTCGTGAGAATGTGCTGAATGTGGTTGCGCACGGTCGCCTGCGACAGGAACAATCGCTCGGCAATGCCGGGCCCTCCAACCCCTGGGCCAGCAGGTCGAGCACTTCGCGCTCACGCGCTGTCAGGACCTCGAGGCATTCATCTCGATGGTCGGTTGCCACGGTCGCGTCGCCCAACCGCTCGACGATGACCCGTTCGGGCTCGGGAGGAAGAGCGACCTCCCTCGTCGAGTTCATAACTGCCCATATCGGCAAAGAGAACAACATCTTGTTCAACATCGCCGACGAGTTGATCGAGGGCCAGGATTGCCGCGACTTGTGCGCCGCGTATGACGAACTGTCCGAGCAGCGCTACGAGGGCTACTCCAAACACGAGTTGGTCGACATCGGCAGAGAGATCATCGACCAAGCCTGACCGCGAGGA
>JADWMG010000184.1 GCA_015767405.1 Actinomycetota bacterium | reverse complement strand
GAAGCCATGCAAAAGGAACCGTTCGAGTAACAATGCGGTTGTGTTCGGATCACGTTGCTCGGCCGGGAAGATCCAGCCGTAGGGCGGCTCGGTTTTGAAGCGCTCGATATTGTCGTTGGCGATTTGCCACTTGCTGAACATGAAGTCAGATCCGTAAAACGAAGCCAACTCGAGAATGGACATCGCAACGGTGTGGTTGTAGTGGATCTGATCCGCAAACCGCCACCAGCCACCCATCCAAGGGTTGGGATAAAACTGGCCAGGCACGAGATCTCTGTGCGCCTCTGGAAAGTCCGACACAGTGTAGTGATGCGGAGTGGCGTACCCATACGTCTGCGTCTCGGTCAACAGCGACGGGATATTATGCCCTTCTGCAACCGCAAGCACGGAACCACTGAAGTAGTAGTCGTAGTTGCTCCGTGAGATCACGCCGGACAGTCCTGCGTCTTCCATGCCCTTCGCACCCACTGTACCCAAGAGATTCTCGTAGCGTCGGACGAGCGCGTGCACGTTGGGATTCGCGGGCTCAGCCGTCGGTGCTATGAAGATCCGCGCCGGGAATGGTCCAGTCTGATGCTGGTTGTAGTAGAAGACCGGGAACCATTCCTCGTTTACGAGTTTGTTTGTGTTCCGCGTCTCCTGCAGGTTGGCGATGTGTGACTCACGATTGTTGTCGTGACCCGCGTATTTCTGGTAGAGGAACGGTGTACGGCTCGTCTCGTACAAGGTGCCGACATTCCCGTTGTACCAATCTGCGATCATCGTCATGCCATCGGGATTCGTCCACACGATCATCACAATCACGTTATCTCGAATTCGTTGCGTGATCTGGTCTTCATTTGTCACGAGGTCGTAAACCAGCTGGACGTTCATGTTCGACCCGACGACCTCCGACGCGTGTAGGCCCCCGTCGATCCAGGCAACGGCTTTCCCTTCGTCAGCCAAACTTCGTGCTTCGGCTTCCGAAACACCCCTGGCAAGGCTGAGCCTGCGAGCGACCTCCTTGTGGTGCTCGAGATTTGCCATGTTTTCTTCGGAGCTGATGACGGCGTATTTCTGACTCCTGCCGAACGAGGTCGTCCCGGCGTCGAACACTCTCAGACGCGATGTCTGGCTATCGAGGAGTTCGATGTAGCCGGCAGCCTGTTCATAGGTGATCAGATGAAAGTCGGCACCGACCTCGAACCCGATGAATTCCTCAGGTGGAGTAATCTGCGCTGCGCCGAACGAAGTGAAGACAACCGCGAAAAAGAGAACGTTTACGCACAAGCGCGGGGCGAGGCGGGAAAGGGTCATTCTCCGATCCTCCATCTACAGGAATGTGTCTCGATATGACCCTGCATCCACGTAACAACAAGGGAAATAACGTTGGTTGGGTCGAGGGCAATGTACACGTCTGTACTCTGCTGCTACAACCGTTCACCAGCCAATGCAGCGAGCAGGTGTCAATCATCGAAGGTGCGACAACTGGCGCGTCCATAGTACTTTGCTTGCCTTGCGGAGCGGCTTCAGGCCGACGTGTTGAATTGGACAGGGATGGTGAATATGGGTTTCGGCCGGTGTGTCGTGACAACAGTAGTGGTTTCGGTAGTTCTTTGCCTGCCTACCGATGGTCTCCTTGCTCAAGGCGCACCTCATAGTGCGACCGCGACTCGAACGGTCGGCTCAGCGCCATCGATCGACGGCGTGCTCGACGATGCTGGTTGGGGCGAAGCCATCCCCATCGTCGATTTTTCACAAAAAGTACCGCTCGAGGGTGCCGAGCCCTCTGTCTCCACCGAGGTCCGACTCCTTTACGACGAGAATGCACTTTACGTCGGCGCTCGTATGTATCACGCCGACCCCGCAAACATCCGCACCACGCTCACACGTCGGGACGGAGACAGCGACGCGGAGCGTCTCGTCATCTTCCTCGACACATTCCACGATCGACGCACTGCGTACAGCTTCGGTGTCTCGGCGGCCGGCGTCCGCTTCGATACGTATTACCCGGAAGACAATGAGAAAGGCGAGGCGCAGTTCGACCCGGTGTGGACGACCCGGGTTAACGTCGACGCGCAGGGTTGGACGGCGGAGATGCGGATTCCGTTCACACAACTCCGATTCAATGCTGCCGACCCGCAGGTGTGGGGATTGGAGATCACCCGGTTCATTCCAGAACGGAACGAGGAGATCCAATGGGTCCTCATCCCGCGGGAGTCGGCCGGTTTTGCCTCCAACTTTGGGATCCTGAACGGAATCGAGGGCATTCGACCCTCCCGGCGACTTGAGATCATGCCGTATGCTGCCGGTGACCTGACGCTGAGGTCCGATGTCGACCCGGCTGATCCGTTCGATCAGAAAACACAGAGACGAGCGGGAGTGGACCTGAAGATGGGCCTGGGTCCCAACCTGACGCTCGACGTCACGGTTAACCCAGACTTCGGACAGGTGGAAGCAGACCCGGCCGAGGTGAACCTCACGGCATTTGAGACCGTTTTCCCGGAACGCAGGCCGTTCTTCATCGAGGGTAACGGTATGCTCGAAGGGCGCCAGGGCTTCATCAGGCTCCCCAAGTGGTACTACTCCAGGCGGATCGGCGCGGCACCGCGGGGTGAGGCTGAAGGGGACTTCGTGAAGATGCCGGTCAGTACAACCATCGCTACTGCCGCGAAGGTGACGGGGCGACTCGCGTCCGGTTTGTCAGTGGGTGCGCTCGCCGGCTTCACTCCGCGCGAACGGGCGACCACGTACGATGTGGAGTCGGGCACCTCGGCAGAAGTGCCGGTGGAGCCGGCGGCTGCGTACGGGGTGTTGAGACTTCAGCAGCAGGTTGGTAGCCAGCAGTCGGCAATCGGAATGGTGGTGACCAGTACCAGGCGGTTGCTCGATGACGGCGACCCTCTGGCCGCCCTGCTCACCCGCGCATCCTACACCGCAGGAGTGGATTGGAAGGCTCGGCTCAAGGAGGGCAAGTACGAGATCACCGGGTTTGCGGGGGCGAGCCGTGTCGAGGGTGACTCGCTCGCCCTGCAGCGCCTTCAGCTGTCGTCAGCGCGCTACTACCAGAGACCGGATCAGAATTACGTAACGTTCGATCCTCACCTGACATCTATGAATGGCTACAGTGCGGGCATACGCGCCGACAAAAACGCCGGGCGATGGAGCGTGTGGGGTATCGGTTTGACCACTCGTTCACCGGGTTTTGAGATCAACGACCTGGGACAGATGAAGACCTCGGACGACATCGCCTTCAATGCCGACTACCAACTCCGCGATACCCAGCCGGGAAAGCTGTTCCGCTACTGGCAGTTTGGTCATTCCGTTCAGTCGGCCTGGTCCTACGGGGGTGTGCGACAGGCCTCGACCCTCAACCAGACACTGGCTCTCGACTTCCACAATTTTTGGAGCTTCCGGTATTCAACGTCCCGGGCGTTTAAGGGACTGAGCGACGTCTTGACTCGCGGCGGGCCCCTCATGGCCACGCCGAGCGGCTGGCGGTACCAGGCGCGACTGAGCGGGAATCCAGGCGCGCGTATCTCGTGGAACACCGCGTTCACGTATTCGCATGACGAATTCCAAGGATGGCAACGCGAGGCGAATGGCGGGCTCCAGTTCCGGCTGGCGCCCCGGTGGCAGGCTTCCGTAAACATGGCCTATAAGCGAAGTGTGAATCCGAGGCAGTACGTAAACACGCGCGACGACGGTGGCACGACAACCTACGGGAACCGCTACATCTTCTCATACATCGAGCGTTCCGAACTTTCCGCGCCCATACGACTCGAGTACTCCTTCACTCCCGACCTCACTGTCGAGGGTTACGCAGAGCCATTCGCCGCAAGTGGGCGATACTTCGACTTTGGTGAGCTACCGGCTCCAGAAGCCCGGGACCTGCGGACATACGGCACCGACGGGACCACCATCACCCGACAGGCCGACGGATCGCAGGTGGTCACGGATGATGGGACAAGCTTCACCATAGACAACCTCGACTTCAACCGACTGTTCATGCGTTCGAACCTGGTAATCAGGTGGGAGTGGACACCCGGCAGCACCCTCTACCTGATCTGGCAGCAGAACCGGCGAGCCTACACGAGCACCGGCGACCTGATCGGTGTGAACTCACTCGGCGACGCGATCACGGCACCAGGCGACAATTTTTTCGCGATCAAAGCGAGCTACTGGATCGGGGTCAGGTAGCGAGGAGCAGGCGGCGTACGGCCACCGCCCGGCGCGGTGCCAGGCGGCTTGGTGCGCGAACATAGATCGCTATGGGGTCTCGGGCACGGTAATGGGGGAGTTCGACTCGTTCAACAGGTACACCTTCCATTCTCCATCTCGGCGCACCCAGGTGGTGAACGAGACGCCCGGA
This sequence comes from Actinomycetota bacterium, assembly GCA_015767405.1. Taxonomy (GTDB): domain Bacteria; phylum Actinomycetota; class Acidimicrobiia; order Acidimicrobiales; family Ilumatobacteraceae; genus Sva-07. Next base: position 630 of record JADWMG010000184.1, on the reverse strand, counting down.
GGTCCTGTGGTTGCGACTCCGTCTAGGTCCGTAATCGTGGTCGTGCCTTGAGTGACTACGCAAACGACGTCGGATGCCAAAACCACTGTGTGCCTATCAGTAATCTCGAACTCTTGGCTGGCAACACTTTGAATCACCGGGCCAAAGGTGCTGAACATGTTGGCGTACCCAGCAGTCATCACACCTTGGTTTGCATAGGCCACGTCGGGGGATTGGACCCAGTATGCCATACCGCGTTCGAAATCCGCCTCGCTCCACGCGTCGAGGTAGTCAGGTTGAAGGGCGTTCACTTCGGCGGCAATCTCGGCCTTCATTTCTTCTGTCAACTCGGTGCTAGCCGGCTGACACGCGGCCAACACGGTAAGGGCGAATGCTGCAAGAACGAAACGGCGCATGGTCGTCTCCTTGAGATAGGATTGCTAGAGATGCGGCAAAGTAGCTGAGCACAATCAACTGGCAGTCAATTGGAGGTAAGTCGCGGTCAATTCGGGTTGTCGTCACCGTCCGCTAAGGGCCATATGGCATCTTGCGAGGAGTGGTGTTTCCACTCGCCGCTTTCCTTGACATAGACGACCAAACTCGCAACTCGGCTCCTCCAAACCGATCCATCTGTGAAGTATGCTCTGTTCT
>JADWMG010000183.1 GCA_015767405.1 Actinomycetota bacterium | reverse complement strand
ACACAACGTTCATCAGGGTGCTCTTGCCGGCACCGTTCTCTCCGAGGAGACAGTGGATCTCACCCTGATTGAGTGAAAAACTGACATCTTCGTTCGCGATCACCCCGGGGAACGTCTTGGTGACGTCACGTACGTCGAGTACGGGGACTTGGTCGGTGGCGTCGCTCAACGGTTCTGCGTTTCTCGCTGATTCACGATCCGAATCCTAGACCATTGCCACCCGTCGAGGAATTTTCCATCGTCAGTAACGCGAACGGGCCCGACCCCCATGAGGAGTCGGGCCCATTGCATGCTCAACCGTGGTCGAGCGTCAGTGTTGGTACTGCGCTAAGTCGTTGGTGACTCAGTCGCAGGCGGAACCTTCGCCGAGGACGAGTCCGTCGATTCCGCAAAGGCCTGTGGTGATGCTGCCATCTGCAAGGCCGACGCGTGCCGCCTCGACGGCAGCAGTCACTTCAGCGGGTACGTCCGCGTCATGTGCCTCTGCGTAGGTGATGAGGTCGTTCGCAGCGGTGCCGACGAAGAGGGCACCCTCGAACTGCTCCAGGATCGAATCTGCGATGAGGCGGAACGTCACGAGATCGACGCGCTTGATGGCCGAGCTGGCGAGGTACTCAGACCCCGGAGCGTCACCACTTGCGAAGGTGGTGAAGTACTCGTCCTGGTCGACACCGATGCCCCATGCTCCGGCTTCGGCTGCGGCTGCGACGCCGCCCGAACCTGTCTGGCCACCCGCACCGAAGATGACGTCAGCGCCCTCTCCGATGAACTGTGAAGCGTCAGAAGCGCCCTTGGCGATGTCGGTGAAGCTCTCGTTGTAGATCGACAGCACGCGAATGTCAGGGTTGACCGACGCTGCGCCGACGGTGTAGCCGTTGACGAACTTGACCACCGGTGGGACGTCTTCACGTCCGGCAACTACGCCCACGACGCCGCTCTCGCTGAGCGAAGCTGCGAGCACGCCGGCGATGTAACCGCTCTCGTCTTCGTTGAAGACGACGCCGACCATGTTCTCCGGATACTCGTCGAGGAACTGGTCAATTCCGATGAAGTCGACGTCAGCGTTCGCGTTTGCAGCTTCCTCGGTGTCGCTGGTGATCAGGAAGCCGACCGTGACAAGAGCGTTGGGATCGTTCTCGAGTGCAGTGGCGATGTTCGCCGCATAGTCGGCCTCGGACACGGTCTCGATGAAGCTGGTGTCTTCGATGCCGAAGCACTCAGCGGCGGCATCCATGCCCTCGAATGCGAACTGGTTGAACGTACCGTCGTTGACCTTGCCGATGTCGGTCACGAGGTTGACTCGGAAGCCGTCGGGGGCCTCGAGGCCATCGAACGCCTCGCACGCGGCATCGAGCGTGACGTACGAGCCACCTTCGGCCACGTCGGTCGGTGCATCGGTTTCTTCCATTGCGTCGGTTTCCGCAGGTGCGTCGGTTTCCGCAGGTGCGTCGGTTTCAGCGGGTGCGTCGGTGCTGGAGCTGCTGTCGTCGTCGCTGCCACAGGCGGCGAGTCCGAGAGCGGCGATCACACCGATCGCAAGAAACTTCTTGCTCTTGTTCATGTTCTCCCCTTCAGGGTTGTCTTAAGGATTATCTGACGCGGAATCGTCAGTTGTTCACGTGCCTATAAAGCTACCCGCTGGTAATGCAGAAGGGGACGACCTGGATGGCTCGACCACCCGGTCGCGCGACCGTGTTGCGTGATGACAATGTGACGCGGCACCGTTGACGCTTCTCTACGACCTGAAGGCCGTATCGTTGATGCCGCAATGTCATCCCCCCACCAGCCCCGGTCGCGCCCCAGCGGGCGCAGATATGCAGCGCGCCGCCTCGGTGTGCTCGCTGTTGTTCTTCTCGTCGGCTACAGCCTTTTCAAGGTTGTGTCGGGCGCGTTGGGCGGCGACGATGGCGTTGCCGATGCGAATGGCTCCGAATCGGCGGCCGCTATTTCGCAAGACGACACTTCGTCAACCGACTCCTCTGGAACGACAGACCCTGCCGGCACCACCGCAACGACAGATGCCCCGGTCGAGACAGATCCTCCCGGCCCGCCGACTGCCACAAATCCGGCCAAGGTCTTTATCGTGGGCGACAGTGACGCAGGCACGTTCGGGCCCTATCTCGAACAGCTGCTCGACGGTACGCAGATCGTCGACACCGAGTTGGACTACAAGGTGTCGTCGGGACTGGCCCGCCCCGACTTCTTCGACTGGCCGGCCGAACTACGTGACACGCTGCCGGAAGTGGATCCCGACATCGTGGTCGTCACCTTCGGCGGCAACGATGCCCAGGGCCTTTCGGTTATCGATGGCGAGTTCATCATCGGCGACCCTGTCGCAAACGAGGCTGAGTGGACCGAGGAGTACACGAACCGCGCTGGCGAGGTAATGGATCTTCTCCTCGAAGACGGACGAACCGTGATCTGGGTCGGCATCCCCAACGACGACAATCCTGAGGTCACCGAGCGGATGGCGATCCAAGATCAGGCGGCAAAGGCTGCCGCCGTCACGCGGCCCGAAGTCATCTTCATTGATACGTGGACGCGGTTCTCCGGTCGTGACGGTGGCTGGGCCGAGTTCGTTATCGATCCTCGAGATGGCGAAGGCAAAGACGTCCGCGCTGGTGATGGCTTTCACCTCAACACGACCGGTGCCGAAATCCTCGCGCTCGATATCGCCCAAGAAATCCGCGACACCCTCCGAGATCTCGGCGCCAGCATCTAACCCAAAACCCGAAATATGCCTCAGATGATGCGCTGAGTGAATGGATCCAGGCACATTTCGGGTGGCTATTGCTGTTTTCCTCGGGATTGGATGGCCGCGCGGCGAGCGGCGACCTGCTCTGGGCTGAAATTGCTGCGCCTCCAGGCCCGGCTGTCGCGAGCTTCGATCTCCCAGTTGTCGTCGTCGGCAACAATGTGGGCGTACGTCGACCGGATCTGGCGGACCCCGAGTTGATCGTTCCCGATGATGTCTTGGGCCAGCTTGCGTGTGAAAGGCATCAGGTCGTCGTGTGCGACGACGTGATTGACCAGACCGAAGGTGAGCGCTTCGTCGGCCAACATGAAGTTGCCGGTGAAGCTCATCTCGCGAGCGCGCCGTACCCCGATGACACGGGGTAGCAACACTGTTAGGCCCCACCCTGGCATGACCCCGACGCGGGCATGGGTGTCGCCGAACTTGGCGCGTTCGCTGGCGATCAGGAAGTCGCAGTTGAGCGCCAGCTCGAACCCGCCCGTCACCGCAACGCCGTTGATCGCGCCGATCAGCGGCTTCGTCATCTTAGGGAATGGGCCACGCACGCCGTCTGAGTTGCGGCTCCCGTCGGCCCCTGACCCGCGACCCAGGTTGTCGCCGGTCGAGCCGAGTTCTTTGAGGTCTAGACCGGCTGTGAATGCAGGATCAGATCCCGTGAGGATGATCACATCGACGTCGTCGTCGGCCTCCGCCTCGCGTGTTCGCTGCGACAAGAGGCTCAGCACTTCGCTCGAGAGCGCGTTGCGCGCTTCGGGTCGGTTGAGCGTGATGGTCGCGATCCGCTCCGCTACGTCGTACAAGACCACTTCTTCAGCCATCGATACATCATCGCGCGCAGGGGTGCGGGCCGTGCCAGACTTGGCCGATGTCACTCGTGCTCACGAACGTCGTCGATGGCGTTGCCACCCTTACTCTCAACAATCCCGACGAGCGCAACACGCTCACTGCACCGATGGTCGTGGAGATTATCGCGGCGATGGAGTCATTCGAAGCCGACGAATCGGTCGGGGCGGTTGTAGTTACGGGCACCCCACCGGCCTTCTGTGCCGGAGCGAATCTCGGCAATCTGGCTGAAGCGACCGGCGACAGCCTCGGAACCATCTATGAGGGGTTCCTGCGGATTGCACGAAGCCCTCTGCCGACCCTCGCTGCGGTCAACGGTTCCGCTGTAGGTGCCGGTATGAACCTTGCGCTCGGGTGCGACGTCCGGATTGTCGCGGACAGCGCCAAGCTCGATACGCGGTTTCTCCAGTTGGGTATTCACCCGGGAGGTGGGCACACATGGATGCTGCGCCGAATTGCCGGCCCACAGGCGGCAATGGCCGCCGTGGTGTTTGGTCAGGTCCTCGACGGGAAGGAGGCCGAACGAATCGGTCTCGCCTACAAATCGGTGCCCGCCGACTCTTTGATGAATGTCGCTCAGGAGTTTGCTGCTCGCGCCGCATCGGCCCCGCGTGAACTCGCCATCGTCACGAAGAAGACAATTCAGGACATGGCTGACGTCGACAATCACGCAGCTGCCGTGGAGCGCGAACTCGAACCGCAATTGTGGAGTACTCAGCAGCCCTGGTTTGCTGAACGTCTCGCAGCGCTCAAGTCGCGAATCTCGAAGAAGTAGGTCTACGGGTCGTCACTTCGAACGACGTTCGAGCGTGGCCACCCTGCCCGAAACGGTTTCAAAGGACTTGTCGTTGTCGACCCAGGTCGGGTCGAACGCTGCCCGGTCCAACTCCTCGGCGACAGCTGGTGGGTCGACCCCGTCATCGAGATGCTGGATGAGATGGCTCGCGACCTCAGGGTTCGTCGCTGAGGTCGGGCTCAGTGCCGAGAATCGATCTTGCAAGAGGCCCCAGCGCCCCCGGCGTCGGCGTTGTTGCATTGTGCGCAGAGTCCTGACTGCACTCCACAAGACCATTGCGAAGAGAGTGGCCAATCCGATCTCGATCGGATGCGAGGTGGCTGACGTGAGCGCCGCGCCGAACAGGTCGCCGCCGACGGTCCCGTTCCCGGCGTCGCCGCGATCACGTTCGCCGGAGATGTATCCGGTGGCCAGACGCGTCGGCACACCCTGGCTGCGCAGCATCACGGCGAGGGTGGACGCGATCTGCTCGCAGAACCCCCGGCGCGACTCGAACAAATAGTCGTCAACAGTGTCGGCGCCCTGGTCAGGAACCGGAGCGTTCAAGTCATAGACGGTGTTGGTCGAGAGCCATGCCTGGTACGCCTGAATCGTGTCGTATGTGGATTCGCCAGGGGTTCGCAACTGTTCGGCGAGTTCGATTGTCCGGGCGGTCGTCGAATCCGGCATTGCGAGGAACGGCTCGAGGACATTCGCCGAGTCAACATTGCGAAACTCGTCGAAGATGACACTGATGTCGCCTTGAGCTCGGAGTATCTCCGGAGTCACCTGGAGGCGGTCGGACACGACGGTGTAAACCGAACCTTTCGTGAGTGTCACGTCAGAACGCAGTGCACCGTCGGGTCGTGTCCACACGGTGCCGTCGAAGACCAGCTGTTCGGGCCGGTAGGCGGCGAACACGACATTGGGCAGGTCGGCCTCGATGAAGTAGGTCTGAACCAGATCTTTCGATTCGACATCTGAGGCGGTGATGTCACCGAGTGTTGGAGGAATATTGATTGTCGGGCCGGTTCGAGGCACACCAGATTCTGGTGACACCGTCCATGAGCGGCCATCGAAGTCCGTGAACGTCTGGCCGCGCCAGAATGCCGGCTCGGGTGAACGGACCCTCATGACGATCTCGTCGCCGAGGTCGCCGCGGACCGAGGTGTCGAGTGTTTCGGCAAAC
>JADWMG010000042.1 GCA_015767405.1 Actinomycetota bacterium | reverse complement strand
ATGGCATCGAGGGTGTCCTCGTCGAGCCGGAGGTCGGTCGCCCCCAGCAGATCGTTCAACTGTTTTTCGGTCCGTGGCCCGAGTAGTGTCGCCGAGACAGCGGGGTGCTCTGCGTTCCAGGCGAGGGCCATATGGGTGAGCGACACTCCTGCATGGTCGGCGATTGCCGTGAGCGCTTCGACGGCGTCAAATTTCGACTCGTTGTCAGCATCGAAATGGTCAGGGTTCGTCGCTGCGCGGCTGCCGTGTGGCGTCGGGTCGAGGCGGTTGTACTTTCCTGTGAGCCATCCGCCCGACAAGGGGCTCCATGTCAAGATGCCCATGCCCAGCCGTTGAGCTGTCGGGAACACGTCGCGCTCTACCCCGCGGCAAAGGATCGAGTACGGCGCCTGCTCACAGCTCGGCCCGCTGGCAGAGCTCCGCTCGGCGGCCCAGTGAGCCGCCACCAGGTCTTCCGCTGGGAAGGTAGAGGTCCCCCAAGCCCTGATCTTCCCGGATTCCACCAGTTCGGTCAGGGCGCCGACGGTTTCTTCGATGGGGACGCCGGGATCTGGGCGGTGCGCCTGGTAGAGGTCGATGCGATCTGTGCCGAGACGGCGCAGACTGTCCTCGACGGCCTGCATGATCCAGCGCCGAGAGTTCCCCCTTCGCTTCGGGTCGGAGTGGCCACCGACCGGATGGTGGAACTTGGTGCACAGCACGACCTCGTCACGTCGATTGCCCAGTAGCTCGCCAACGAGAGATTCGTTCTCCCCGTCGCCGTACATGTCGGCTGTGTCGACCAGAGTGATGCCGGCGTCCAATGCGCGGTTGACGATGCGGCCGCACTCGTCCAGGTCACGATTGCCCCACTTGCCGAGCACCATCGTGCCGAGTCCGAAATGACTGACCTCCATGGCAGGGTCGCCTCCCAGTTCTCGTGAACTATTCACGACGTCTCGTCGGCCAAAGTTCACGAGAACGGATTTGCATGGCGTTACTTGAGCCCTCTGACGAAGGGTTGCGCCAGAGCTGCTGGCGGCCGCACTCGGTGCGCAAAGAAAGCCATGCCAACAATCGTGACGAGGAAGGGGAGCGACTGGAGCAGTTCGCTGTTGAGCTGGTAGCCAAGACCTTGGATCGACAGTCTGAACGAGAGCGCCCCAGCGAAGAGGATGCATCCGGCAATGGTTCCTCTGATCGTCCACCCGCCGAAGATGACCGCAGCGATTGCGATGAATCCGCGTCCACCAACAATTGAGTCCTCGAACTGACCAACCTGCACCAGGATGAGAAATGCTCCGCCGAGACCCGAGGTGAATCCGGCGTAGTAGATGGCTTGGCGCCGACGCTTGTTGACGTCGATTCCCGAGACATCGGCGGATTGGGGATTCTCACCAGCGGCGCGCACGTCGAGACCGAATCGTGTGCGATACACCAACCATGCTGACACGGGTACCAGCACGTATAGAAGGTAGAAGGGCCATGGTTGGCCGAAGAGCGCCTGGCCGATCAGTGGAATGTCGGACAGTATGGGGATCTCCCATGTGTCGACGACCTTGGTCTGCGGATCGATCTCGCGGTCGAGGAATCCGGTGAGTCCGAGAACGAGGATGTTCAGGGTCAAGCCGACGACAAACTGATCGGCAGACAGCCGGTGGCTCATCTCCGCTTGCAGGAATGCAACGATGAGCCCCCCACATATTCCGGCGAGGATTGCAAGAACCGCCGACTGCGTCAAGTCGTAGCCGACTGCTGTCGTGAACGCACCGGAAAGAAGCATGCCTTCGACAGAGATGTTGATCGTGCCTGCCCGTTCGGCGACCCATTCACCTGTCGCAGCGAAGAGGAGAAGTGCGGCGAAGAGCGCACCATTGATATAGGTACTTTCACTCGTGAAGATGTCGACCAACGCCTCGAAGAACCCCATAGTCAGGTCCTTGCCGTCGTTGCCGCTCGGGCTCGTCGCCGATCACGGATGAACATCACCGCAGGCGGTACGAGCAGGGCCAGGACGAGCAGCCCTTGGATCACGTCGGTAATTCGACCCTCGACACCGGTGCTGGCGACGAATCCGGACCCAGTTCGTAGCGATGCGAATACGAGAGCGACTGGGATACAGACGAGTGCTCGCTCCCTGGCAACCAGCGCAACTAGCAGGCCTGTCCACCCGATGTTCGCCGAAAATCCTGGAACGAGTTGGAAGTTTCCGAACGCGAATCCTCCTCCCGCGAGCATTGCCGCCCCTGCGAGCCCGGCGAAGGCTCCGCCGATCATGAGCGCTGTTGAGCCGTATCTGTTCTGTGAGACTCCTGCGTGCTGCGCTGCCCTTGGGTTGCGGCCGAGCATCTTGAGGCGGAATCCCCAGATCGATCGAGCCAACAGAAATGCGACGACCAAGGCAATGATCACGGCGAGGTAGACCGAGATCGGAAAACTGTTGCCGAAGATCACCTGATTGGGGAGTCGGCGGTCAGGGCTCAGCTGCTCGCTGACCTGGTTGCGGTTGCCGCGGCTCGCTGAGGGAGCAAGAAGCAGCCACTGCCACCGGAGGCCATATGCAACTGCCTGGCCGGCGACCGCTACGAGCAGCAGTGTCGACAACACTTCGGGTACGCCGCGCCAGAAGCGCAGGAGGGCAGCGATTCCGGCCCACAGCGCGCCTCCGATAGCACCGAAAGTGAGTAGCACGAGGAGATTCAGGGGACCGGGGCCTCCGATAAGGAAGCCGAAGTAGGTGGCGAATGCCGCACCGACTGCAAGCTGACCCTCCTGGCCGATGTTGACGAGGCCGGCTCTGGACGAGATGACCGTTCCAAGGGCCACGAGGAGTAGTGGAGCGGCCGCTCCGAGTGTTTCACCCCATCGACCGGGGTTGCGCATGCTTCCGTCGAGTAGGGCAGTCACAACAGACTGCCACTCGCCACCCGTCGCGGTGACGAGCAACGCCGAGATCAGGATTGCGCCGAGGATGCTGACTGCGTAGAGGACCAACCACTCACCGAGTCGGGCGCTCTGGCGGATCCGGCTCGCCTGCTTCTCGTTCGTCGTGGGCTCTGCGACCGTCGTCATACGGCTGCTCCACCCATCAAGAGACCGAGATACTCAAGATCTACCCCGAGGCGCGGCGTCTCCCCGACGATTCGGTGGCCCGACATGACGACAATGCGGTCAGCCACATCCAAGATTTCTTCCAACTCGCTCGAGATGAGCAAGACGGCAACACCGGCGGCAGCAGCCTCGCGAATGCGATCGGTCATGTACTCGATCGCGCCCACATCAAGCCCTCTGGTCGGCTGGGCGGCGACGAGAACCTTTGGATGGTCAGCGAGTTCGCGGGCCAACACGACTCGTTGTTGGTTGCCGCCAGAAAGTGACCACAGCGGCGCGTTCGGACCGGAGCACTGGATGCCAAAGTCGCGAATCATCTCCTCGGCAAAGCGAGTGAGGGCTTTGTGATCGATGATTCCGTGTTGAGCAACTCGTTGCGGGTCTACGAGCACCAGGTTCTCGGCGACAGTCATCTCGAGAACCACTCCGGAGTCATGCCGATCTTCGGGAATGACACCGATACCGGCGCGGCTCATTGCGCCGGGACTGGATGACGACACCGGTTCGCCGTTGACGGCGACTGTTCCGCTGTCGAGCGGGAGGAGGCTGGAGAGTAGGTCGGCGAGCGGTCGCTGACCGTTTCCCTCCACCCCGGCCACACCCACGATTTCACCGGCGCGAACCTCGAGAGTGAGGTCGTCGAGCAGGCGTTGGCCGCTCGACCCAGATGCCTTGGCGTTGGTGATAGTCAGCACCGGTTCAGTGACAGTTTCTGTTTCGGAGGCCGTCTCGGCTTTGATATCGAGTTCGATGTGCCCAAGTGCCGCTCGCCCGGCGCGCAGCGACACTTCGCGGCCGACCATGCTCCGGGCCAGGGCCGGGGCGTTGGTTTCAGATGTATCCATCTGGTCGACCACACGTCCCTGGCGCATGATCGTGACGTCGTCGGTGGTAGTCAGGACTTCGTCGAGCTTGTGGCTGACGAGCACAACCGATTTGCCTTCCGAGGCGACCATCGTGCGCAGTGATTTGAACAACTGCTGTGATTCATCGGGCGTCAGCACTGAAGTCGGTTCGTCGAAGATCAGAACTGTTGGGTCACGTCTCAGACATTTGATGATCTCGACGCGTTGCCGCAGCCCAGCGGTGAGATCTTCAACCCGAGCGTCAGGATCGATGATCAAGCCGTACTCTTCGCCCAACTCCCCGATGCGGTTGCGAATCTCATCTGGGTTGAGCTTTCCACCGTCGCCCAGGGCGACGTTCTCCCAGACGGTCAGTGGTTCGACGAGGCTGAAGTGTTGATGCACCATTCCGATGCCGTGGTCTGCGGCGTCGCGAGGATCATGGATCGTGCACGATGTCCCCTCGATCGTGATGCTGCCCGAGTCTGGAAGTACCAAGCCGATGAGGATCTTCATCAGCGTTGATTTCCCCGCACCGTTCTCGCCGAGAATACCGTGAATCTGTCCGGGGAACAGCGACAGGTCGACGTCGTCGCAAGCCACGACGGCACCGAAGCGTTTTGTGATTCCCCTGAGCTCGACTATCGGGGCCGGTGAGAATGACCACTCACCGGCCCCGGACAGCCATTGTTCGTTATCGGTCACCCGCCGGAGTAGGCCTCACCGGAGATTCCGCCAAGGACGCCGAGCAGGTCGCCGTCTGACGTCACAGCGACAAAGGAGTCGTCCACGAGGATCTTCACGTCACCGTCAGCACCGCATACGACGACTCCGTTGAGACCCTGTTCGGTCGGGAACTGGTAGGTCTCACCCTCGGCCAGTTCCCCGGCGACGATCAGGCGTAGGGCCTGTTCGGCATAGACGCCACCGTCGAAGACGACGCTGCCGGTCCATGCGATTCCGTCATCTCGGTCGCATATGTCAGCAGGACCTGCAGCGAACACTGCGATTCCCTCATCTGTTGCGAGTTGACCGACCGGGTCGAGCGCACCGCCCAGATAGGCATAGGCGAGCGTCGCGCCGTTGGCGATGGCATTGGTGAGCGCCGCCGTGGCGTTCGCCGAGTTGTCGAAGTCGAACTGGAAATCGCCCGTACCGACGTATTCCATCGTGAAGCTCGGATCGACCGACTGCATACCGGCGACGGTCGCGTTGAAGGCCTCCTGTTCGAAGTTCAGGTCACAGCAACCCAGGAACACTGCCTGAGTCCCACCTTGCTCCTGGAGTACGGCGCCCATGCCTACACCAGCGGTGTAGTGGATGGCGGCACCCCAGTCGGTGGCCTGTGCCAGGCCCGGCAACTCCTCGAATCCGGCACCGCAGTTGCAGTACCAGAAGATCTCGGGGTACTGCTCGGTCAGGTCGGGGAGTGGCTCAGCGATTTCGCTGGCACCCACGAACATGATGTCGACACCCTGTTCTGCGAGGTCGGCCATTGCCTGGGCGGCCTCGGCTGCTCCGATGTTGTCGCTGACGATGGGTTCTTCGAAGCCGTTCTCTGCTGAGAACTCCTCGGCGAAATCGACAAGTGACTGGTAGTAGCCGTTGTCGTCGCGAGGGCCGGCTGCCGCAACGCCGATGGTGATATTTCCATCACCGTTGGCGTCGAAGGCCGCGACGACAGCGTCGACCTCAGGCGGTGCCTCGGTAGCGGCCGGTGCGTCTGTCTCCGCTGGAGCTTCGGTTTCAGCGGGCGCGTCTGTTTCCGCCGGAGCCTCAGTAGCGGGTGCTTCGGTATCAGCTGACCCTTCATCGTCATCATCGCCGCATGATGCGGCGACGAGCGCTAGTGCCACAGGCACAGCGAGGATTCTCAATAGTTTCTTGGACTTCATGGCCCCCTCTTTCTTTGGCGAAGCGAACCGCGCCGGTTGATATTGCGGATGATCTATTCGGGCCACGCGGCCCGGTAGCGCTGGACGAGCCAGCGGTTGAATTGAACATGGCTTTCTTCTTGCCACGAATACCTACCTCGAGGCGCATACCGCGAGCGGAGTCCTCTTTGCACTTTCATCGTGGCGTCCTGATCTTGCTGCACGAATACTTGTACACCGGCATCGGAGAGTTCCATTTTGGCATCGAAGAGCGGGTCATCGAGTGCAGACGGATGGAAGATGTAGCCGATTTCGGCATCTATCGTTTCAGGTCCTGTTGGCCGGATGATGAAGAAGAAGGCCTGATCTGCGGCCGTGCCGAAGCAGAGCAGGGGTGGAATCAATGCGAACGTCGACCGACTGCGTTCCTCTTCGGTTAGGTCTGGAAACACGGGCATGATCACACGATGGGTGGCATTGAAGCCACCGTCGATGTGCGTGTATCCCGCGGTACGGAACATGACACCTGAGTCGTCATCCCATGGCACAGGGAACTCCGACATGTGTGACGGGCAGAAGTCCTGCACGAACTGGTGGAGTCGATTGGCGTGATATCCGTCGTTGAAGTTCTCGAACATCACCTTCCAGTTCCACGGGAGGTTCTCGAGCGTGAACGTACCGGGGCACACAGCATTGGTGAGGTCGTAGTTCTGGAGATATGGCTCGTAGCGACTCATTCGAGGTGCAAATGGGGCGGCATCGACGTCGAAGTTGACGAAGATGAAGCCCTGCCACTCCTCGACAGCGAGTGGCGGAAGCCCGAAATCACCCTTGTCGAATCCTTCGGTGCGTTCCATTGCCGGCGCGCCGAGCAGGCGACCGTCTTGCCCGAATATCCAGTGGTGATAGGGGCACTTGAATGTGCTCGAGTTGCCGGCGCCCTCGCAGACTTGCATCGCGCGGTGCTGACAGACGGCCGACATCGCTCGTACGGTGCCTTCCTTGTCGCGTACGACGATGATGGGTTCGTCGAGAATGTTGACGGTGAACCAGTCGCCAGGGTTCGGAATCCGCTCGCATCGGCCCACTCCGAGCCATTCCTTCATGAACAGGGCTTCGCGCTCCAGTTCGTAGACCTCGGGAGAGGTGTAGATCTCAGGAGGCAGGGTGGTTGCTTTTGAGACATCATCGATGGATGCCTCGAATCGCGACAGGAGATCGCTGGTCAGAACGGTCATACATCCACCTTCTCTTTCAGGATGAACTTACGGATCTTGCCCACGCTCGTGCGTGGTAGTTCGTCTAGGAACGTGATGTCACGGGGAACCTTTGCCTTGGCGAGTCGATCCGCGCACCATTGTGTCAGCTCGTCGATCGACGGGGGCTGGCCGGGGTCGACCGCCACAACGAAAGCGACTGGTACTTCGTCGCGGACTTCGTCGGGGGCCCCGAGCACCGAGGCCTCCAAGACCATGGGGTGCGCGCTGAGGACCGCCTCGACCTCAACGGTCGAAACGTTTTCACCTGCCACCTTGAGTACATCTGATCGCCGGCCGTCGAAGAAGAAGCGACCGTTGGATTCACGTCGGGCACGGTCTCCGGAGAGGAACCATTCACCTCTGAAGCTGGCTTCGGTGGTGGCCGGATCATCGAGGTAAGCGGCAAAGAGTTGCGCGCCCCGCCGGCCACCTATGACGAGTTCGCCGACCGCGCCATCGGGTGTGCGGTTCCCATCGGCATCGTGCACTTCGACCTCGCAGCCCGGCGTTACGTAGCCCATGGAGCCGGGCTGTGGGTCATCGGCGTGATCGGTGAGTACTGCCGGGATGGTTTCGGTCATGCCGTACAACTGGCGGGGCCTACAGCCCAACCAGCCGCTGATCGTTTCGTACTGGTCGTCGGCAATATTCTGCGCGTACCAGCAGTGGCGAAGCGACACCCCGGGTGTTGGTCTGCCCCTTGCCAGAATCATGCGGATTGGCGCGGCGAAGAGGCTTGCACAGGTTGCCCTGTGTCGCGCAGCCTGCTCCAGGAAGCCGCTGGCGGAGAACGTGTGCATGAGCGCAACACTTGCCCCGACCCAGATGGCAGACGCGAAGGAGTAGTACTGGGCGTTGGCGTGGAACAGCGGCAGCACGACGAGCTGACGGTCGTTGGGTTGAAGTGCAGCGGCGTCGGCCATCACCTTGCCGGCAAACGCGTAGTTGGCCTGCGTGATCTCCACTCCCTTGGGGCGACCGGTCGTACCGCTCGTGAACATCACGGCGGCGCGATCGGCTGGCCGGGGGGTTGGCCAGCCGACCGGCGTGAGCGCCGGAAATGGGGTGAGGTCGACATCCGTCTCATCGATCTCGATGATTGTCATGGAAGGTCGGGAAGCGGCTCGATAGGTGGCGGAACGAGCGGTCGAGCAGAAACCGACAGTAGGGCTGGTGCGGTCGATGTGGTCCGCGAGTTCTGGGGTTTTTCCCATCGGGTCGGAGGGAACGATCCAGCCACCCAGTCGGTTCGTCGCCATCCATACTGCAACGAACGTTGGGCAGTTGGTCAGCGCCAGGTGAACGGATGAGCCGCGACCCACACCGGCGTCGACGAGCAAAGCGGCAACGTTCGCGACCTTGCTGTCGAACTCGGCATAGGTCCACTCGGTAACGGCTCCGTCCGGACCCTCAAAGATCAGGAACGTGTCGTCGGGGCGCGACGCGACAGACCGGGCCCATGCCCCCGCCAGCGTGTCTTCGTCGTCCCGAGCGTTCACGGTTAGTCAGCCTCCCCGTACCCGCCGCCACCCGGTAGATCGAGGCGAACGACGTCCTCGGATCCGAGCGTGATCCGGGCTTGTGTCGTTACCGCTTCGCCGTTGATGGTGAACCCTCCGGCCGATCCCGCCTCGCCACCGAAGAGACCTTCAGGGGCATGCGCCAGACGACTGGTCACGGCGTTCAGCTGCCACGGCTTTTCGGTATCGACAGTGAATTCGATGGTCTGCCCGAGCCCGCCGGTCTGGGCGCCAGGCCCCCCGGAATCGGAGCGCAGTGATTTCTCACGGAAACGGATGGGAGCTGATGCTTCGACAACCTCGATCGGCACGGCAGACACTCCCGTGGGATACGAGCACGCGTTGAGGCCCGGTTTGGACGCTCGGGCGCCGACTCCTCCGGCGTAGGTGAACATCGCCGTGATGAAAGGTGAGCCGTCAGCGTGGTTGCCGTTGACCTGCATTGTCCAGACCGCGCCCGACCCTTCGGCCATGGCTTCTTCCGGCTTGATTTGGGCGAGGGCCTTCAGCAACGCATTGGGAAGGAACATTCCGACCACGTGGCGAGCGGTGCCTGGTTGCGGTGGAATCGCGTTGACGATCGAGCCTTCCGGTGCCACCACTTTGATCGGGGCGAGGCTGCCGTGGTTGTTCGGGATGTCAGGGTTGAGAACGGACCGCACGGTGAAGGTCGTATAGGCATGTGTGTAGTTCTTCACGACGTTGATGCCCCACGGGCTGGCTTCTGAGGTGCCCTCGTAGTCGACCGTGATCTCGCCGGCATCGGTGTCGACGGTGATCGAACAGACGATGTCGATGACGCTTCCATCGGCCAGGTCGAGCACAGCGCTTGCGTCGTAGCTGCCTGCGGGGAGAGTCCGGATGCTGTCACGAGTGGCGGTTTCGGAGCGATCGATGATCTCGTCGGCTAGCGCTTCGATGTCGTCCAGGCCGTGAGTGGCACACAAGGTGTTCAAGCGTTGCGCACCGACCTGGCCGGACGCCATCTGGGCGTGTAGGTCGCCGGCCATGTGGTCGGGCTGGCGCACGTTGGAGAGGATGAACTTCCAGACGTCCTCGTTGCGTTCGCCCTTTTTCATGAGCTTGCAGATCGGGATCCAGAGGCCCTCTTCGAAGACGTCGCGGCCACCGGCGCCGATGCCGTAGCCACCGACATCGGTGTGATGGATAGTGGATCCGAACAACGCGATCGGTGTGTCGTTGCGCCACGCAGGAACGAGCACTGTCACGTCCAGGAGTTGGCCGGCGGTCTTGTACGGATCGTTCGTGACGAGCACGTCGCCTGGTTCAAGTGAATCGAGGGGGTACTCCTCGAGCATCTTTGCAGCGCCGATCGCGAGCGAATTGATGTGGCCAGGTGTGCCGGTGACCGCTTGCGCGACCATACGTCCGCGGCGGTCGAATACTGCGTTCGCTAGGTCTCCTGCCTCGCGAACGATGGGGGAGAAGGCTGCTCGCTGAAGAGCACGTGCTTGCTCGTTGACCGTGGAGATCAGTGACTGCCACAGGATCTCGAGTTCGACAGGATCGAAGTCGGTACTCATGCTGTCTCCGATTCTGTGCTAGTTGCGCGTTCGACTCGACTGGCGATGAGGCTGCCATCGGGAGCAACCTCGACGTTCCACCCAGGCCGAATTACCGATGTTGTTTCGCGTTCTTCGACCACTGCTGGGCCGCTGAATGTGGCGCCAGTGCCAAGGTCGGGTCGTGAATAGACCGGCGTGTCGATTGGATTCTGGCCGCGACCGAAGACCATTGGGCGATGACCGCGCGGAACTGGTGCTCCGGTGGCGTCGTCGACGGCATGGTCGGGTTCGACAGCCGATGTAGTGGCCGAGGCTGAGAGGCGCCAGGTGATGCCTTCGATCGCGACATCGGGGATGGTCATCCCGTAGATGCGTTTGTACTCGGTCTCGAACGCCTCGTGAATCTGATCTGAAGTCGCAGGCCATTGCTCGCCTTCACCGACCCAGATGGTGATTTCGTTGCCCTGTCCCGCGTACCGGGCGTCAACGCCGTAGCGGAAGACCACATCTTCGTCTGGTACGCCTGCGGCGGACAGCACCCGTCGGCCCTCGTTGCGTAGTTCGTCGAGCAGCGCGTCACGTTCGGCCTCGTCGATTCCGTCGATGAGGCGGGGGAGAGATCTAGCCAAGTCAATTCTGACCGGCGAAACCAGGGTTCCGAAGGCGGACAGAACACTGGCGTTCACAGGGAAGATGACCCGGTCGGACTCGAGTAGATCGGCAACGCCGCAGGCATGTACCGGCCCGGCTCCGCCAAAGGCGATTACCGAAACGCCACGGAGATCGACACCCATTTCGACGCCGTGCATTCGTGCTGCCGCGGCCATGTTCTGGTTGACAACTTCGTGGATACCAGCGGCGGTGTCGATCATTGACAGATCCAGCTGTGCGGCGATCTCGCCAGTCGCACTCTCAGCGAGAGACGCGTCCAGTGGCATGTCGCCACCGAGGAACGCGGCGGGATCGAGCAGGCCCAGTAGTACGTCGGCATCGGTGACCGCTGTGATCGTGCCGCCGTTGCCGTAGCTGACCGGGCCGGGGTCGGCGCCGGCAGACTCTGGCCCGACCTTGAGCAACCCGAACTGATCGACTCGCGCCAGGCTGCCACCGCCGGCGCCGATCTCGACGAGATCGACGGACGGTACCGATACCGGAAACCCGGAACCCTTCTTGAATCGATAAGCCCGTGCCACCTCGAATGTGTTTGTCAGCTCTGGCTCACCGTGTTCGATGAGACATGCCTTGGCGGTGGTGCCGCCCATGTCGAAACAGAGAAGACGATCTTCGCCGAGTCGTCTGGCGAACCAGCTACCAGCCAGGGCGCCGGCGGCGGGGCCGGACTCGACCAGCCGGATGGGCCCGCGAGCGGCGTCATCTGCCGACACAACTCCTCCATTGGAGAGCATCATGAGCACGGAGCCGCCGAAGCCTTCTGCGGCAAGCCACTTCTGAAGGTCATCGAGGTACGGCCCGATGACCGGCATCGTGGCGGCGTTGCATGCTGTAGTGATCATTCGCGGATACTCGCGAATCTGCGGCGAGATCTCAGCTGAGATACACACGGGAACGTTCAGTTCGCTGCGGAGATGCGCGGCGACGCGTTGCTCGTTGGCAGGGTTGACATACGAGTTGAGAAGGCAGATCGCCACAGCTTCGACGTTGGCAGCGCGCAGTTGTTCGGTGAGCCGGTCGAGCGCTTCCTGGCTCGGGTCGAGAAGCACGGTGCCTTCCGCTCCGGTGCGCTCGTCGACCTCGAAGGTCAGCTCGCGGGGGATCGGAGGTGCCGGGAACTCGATCTGCAGGTCGTACATGTCATAGCGATGCTCGTCGCGGATCAGTAATGTGTCACCGAAACCAGTCGTGGTGACGAGGCCGGCGCGGCCGGTCTTGCCTTCGATCAGGGCGTTCGTGATCAAGGTGGTGGCATGAACGATGGGGGCGGTGATGTCGCTTGGCGAAACCCCTGCCTTCTTCAGTAGCTGCGTCACACCCGTTCGTACCGCGTCGAGAGGGGCGCTCGGAGTCGTGAGGGTCTTGTCGACGACCACGCGACCGGAAGCAGCATCGAGGAGGACAAAGTCGGTGAACGTCCCCCCGATATCTACGGCGAGCCGCCAGTCAGGATCGTGCGTCTCAGCCATGCCGATCAGCCGTTCCTCAGGTCGTCTCTGGGCGGGGAGAAGACGTCGAGGATCCAACACTCGCCGAGCTCATCATCGCCGATGAAGTTGCTGTCTCCATGCCAGATGCCGCGTGGAGCGAGGTACACCTGATTGGCGCCGATCGTGACGCGTTCTTCCGTTTCCTTGTCGCCAATCCGGAAGTCGAGCTTTCCTCTGGCGACGATTCCGAGCTGTTCGTGATCATCGTGTTTGTGCATGAATGACCCCTGAGCCCCTCCCTCGATTCGCCAGAAACAGAGCTGCAGGTTTTCGCCGGTGATGACGCTGCGATGGAAGCCGGGCCGATCGGTTTCTTTGAACGCCTCGGCGTCGAAGAAGTGACAGAACTGATCGGTCAGATTCACGAAGCGTCCCCGGCAACGTGCGCGTATCGCTTCTTGTCGGCTTCGATGTCGAGCGGCCGAACGATTGCCTCGTGCTGCTCGTGGTCCCACTCCTGCGGAGGGACCAACCACATCACTTCAAATTCGAGTCCGTCGGGGTCTTTGCCGTAGAGGCTCTTGTTGCTGCCGTGATCGGATGCGCCGACGAATGCACCGGCATTCTGGAGACGGTCACGCATCGTGTCGAGTTCGTCGAGCGTTTCGACTTCCCACGCGATGTGGTAAAGGCCCACGGTCTGTTGGCCGGCTCGAGACGGTTCGGCCTGCTCGCCGATGGTGAAGAACGCGATGTCGTGGTGGTTCTCCGAGGCGGGCGCGCGCATGAACACGAAAGGTCCAGGACCATCGATCACGGTGAGAAACCCGAGTACGTCTTCGTAGAATTTCTGGTGCCGCGCGGCGTCACGCACGTACAGCACGGCATGGTTCATTCCCTTGATACTCATGTGGGGCGCCCCCGGCCTTTCTCTTGGTCTGATGGTCTGACCATACCAGGGGAGCTGTCAGTTGCTCAAGTCGAGCATTGCTGCCAACTGGCGGCGCCATTCCACCGAGGCCTTGTCGGATTGAACACTCGCCAGGTCAGTCTGCCCCATGCGGAGGACTCCCGGGACCTGTTCGAGCATCACCTTGTCTTCTGCGCCAATGGCACGGTCGAAGGCGATGACGGTCTCGGCGTCGACGCTGTGGTCGTCGTTGCGCCAGATGACGAAGGAGAACAGCGCTGTCGCGTCGTCGACAGGTGTACTCGTCATCAAGATGATGTGTTCGAGGCCGTCTTCGTAGAGGATCGTGCTGCGTACAAGGATCGGCAGATGGAACCCGGTGGTCATGTGGCGGTGGACTGTCTCGGTGTCGGTGCCCGACGTGATGACAGCCTCGGCGGGATTGTTGGCATCGACCTCGTAGGCGTAACCCGTGAAGTCGTCGTCGAGTTGCTCCATCGTGAACTTGGGAACGCGCGGGTCGAGTCCGTCACCAAAGGTGCCCGTGTGGACCCATGGGAAGTGACTGCGGTCCAAGAAGTTGTCGACCATTCGGGTCGCTGATGTACGCCAGAATTCAACGCCTGTGTTGATGCGGCGGAACGCTGGGTCGTCGTCTTGGGCGATCGTCGCGATGTCTCCGGGGGGAGTTCCGGGGCAGACCCAGATCAGCCCGTAGCGCTCCTGCGCCTG
>JADWMG010000182.1 GCA_015767405.1 Actinomycetota bacterium | reverse complement strand
CCAAGAGCAAGGGCGCTTCATCGCACCGGCGAGTGAGTTTCGGGATCGGCTCTACTTCGCCGGCTGATGCAGCTCGACCAGGTTGCCCGATGGGTCGTGCAGGAACGCCTGCCGGCTACTCGCTATCGGTGTCGGGTCGCCAACCTCGACGCCCTTGGAACGCACAGCCGAGACCGCAGCATCGATGTCTTCGACATGAATGGCGAAGTGCTGGCCACGATCATCGGGAACAGTGAGTTCGAGTAAATGCAGTTGGTGGCTACCGAAGTCGAGCCAGGCCCCGTTGAATCCAAGGTCCGGACGGTCAGCTCTCAGTGTCATACCGAGAACATCGGTGTAAAACACGACGGCGACATCCGTGTCATCAACGTTGATCGATACATGATGGACTCCCAGCGACTTCATTACACCATTTTGGCAGGCGGTAGTCGCTGCCTCCTCGTTCACGCACTCACACCCAGTTGCTCGATGTTGGATGCCAGCGCGTCGGCTGACATCTGACCGGCGACCACATCACGAACAACCCCGTCAGCATCGATGAACACAGTCGTGGGCATCGATGTGCCGCCAAATGCGCCATAGACCACACCGTTGGGGTCAGCCGCAAGGCGATAAGTCACCCCGGTTTCGCCTGCGAGGCTCACTGCCTGCGCCGAGTCGTCTCGGAGGTTGACACCGAGGAACGCAACGTCCTCACCGAAGGCCTGGCTGACTTGTTCGAAGTCCGGCATCTCTGCAACACAGAAGGGACACCATGACGCCCAGAAATTGAGCACAACCGGCGTACCGCGGTACTCGTCGAGCGTCAACGTCACGCCGTCGAAGTCGACCATCTCAATGGCTGGCGCCACTTCACCGATCGACGCTTGCCCCGTGGCGACGGTGGTCCCATCGTCGGAAGGAGCAGTGACAAGGAACAGGACCACAGCGATCACGATGACAGCGGTGGCACCGCCCCATCGGATGTAGCTCTTGCGTCGGCGCGCGGCTTCGGCCTTCTTTGACGGCCGGCGTACGGGCTTGCGCTTGGTACTTGTAGAACTCATTGGTTGCCGATCCGAGTGGTGGCAGGTTCGAGGTCTGCCGACAACTCTTCGTCAAGTGGACCCGCCGGGAGCGAATCCGGGATGAATGTGTCTGGGTCGAAGTCGTCGAGACCCTCGTCGCGGTCCGAACGGAACCATTGAGCCGCCGCCACAACCAGCATCGAGACTCCGAGGATTCCAACGATGAGCATCAGCGTGCGTCCGTTGCCGTCGGCGAATCGCTCGATCGAGGCTGTGAAACGCCCGACGAACCCAACGATCGGATCATCGTTGAGAGTCGCTGCGGAACCAAACTTGACTCGACCCCAGTAATACGTCAGATAGGCGCCGGCCAGGATCAGCAGCGTTCCCGAAATCCTGTCCATATAGGGAAGTAGGCGCCGCATGCCTCTGGCGATTCCCTCTCGCAGCATCGCTGCTGCCACCGCAAGCACGACGAGTACCACGGTCATTCCGAAGCCGTATGCGATGAGCACTTGAAGGCCTTCGGCTGCACCACCAGTGGCTAGTGACGCTCCAACAACGGCGAGGAAGACCGGGAGTGTGCATCCAAGTGACGCAATTCCGTACCCGATGCCGAACAGGAACATCGCTTTTGGCTTACGCTCCTCCCCCGGCTGGACAGGGTTCACGACCGAGAGTCGAACATGAAATCCGACTGCGGTCGCAATGCCGAAGAGGATCATCGCGACACCCAGAACAATCCCGGCGAACGGAACAGCGCGCACGATTTGAGTTGCGCCATAAATGATCGGTAGGGCAACGGCTGCGAACACCGCCAGAAAGCCAGCGGCTACTAGTAGCCCGGTGGCAACTCCCTGCGCGAGGCGGGTCGGTCCGGAGGGAAGCTGTTCCTCACGAGCGCCCGCGTACAAGCCCAGAAATGCTGGCAGCATCGCAAATCCGCAGGGATTGATAGTTGCAAGACCACCGGCGACTATTGCCAGCACAATCGGGCCGTTCATTTCTCGGCCCCTGGGCTACGGCCAACCAGTGCGGTCGAGTTGGGCGATGAGGTCAACATAGTGATGTGGAAACCCGATGGCTTCGGTGATTAGTCCAGGCCCGCGTTTCCCTCGCGGAGATCGGCAACCGCAATCCGAACGCGTGAACATCTTGCGCACATACTGCGCAAGATGTTCACGCGTTCGCTGGGCACTTGGACGGTGAATGCACCCCTACACTCAGCAACGATGATCGATCCCCAGGAGCTCGCCTCCGCTGAGCCGGCGACGTGGGCGTCGATCGGAAAGTGGTCTCCTCGCCGCTGGGTCATGGCCGCAATCGGTGCGGGCGCTGTTGCCCTGATGGTCGGTCTACCAACGGACGTGATCCCCAACCCAGTATTCGGGCGTCCGGTGCCGGTCACCTGGTGGTCCTACCCAACGCTTGTCGTGACAGCAGTCCTCTCAGGGCTGCTGTTTGCCACCTACGTACGTGAGCCCGGCGAGATCGATATCCCGGAGAACGATGTTGATGTCGATCTCGACAGACCCGGAAAACTCGGAGGGTTTGCGGGCCTGGTGTCATTCTTCGCTGTCGGCTGCCCCGTGTGCAACAAGATTGTGCTGATCGCACTTGGCGCCACCGGAGCGCGCCAATGGTTCGAGCCTTTCCAGCCGCTCTTGGCGGTGGGCTCGATCGTGCTGCTCGCCGTGGCCCTCCGCATCCGATTGAAGAACGCAACATCGTGCCCAATTCCCGGAGCGCGGCCGCCACATCTAAACGGAGTCTGAATACATGGTCGAAAAAAGTGAATGGGTGAAGATCACCGATGAGAACCCGGAGCACTCCTCCTGGTACATCGAGCGTTTCCGGGCCAAGGCCGCGGCAGGTGAGGACCTGTCCGGCGAAGCTCGAATGATCAACGCGATGGTGCCGAAAGGCTCGCGTATTCTCGACGCTGGTTGTGGGCCTGGCCGCACCGGAGGGTTCCTCGCCGACCTCGGACACATGGTCACAGGCGTCGACGTCGACCCCATCTTGATCGCCGCAGCGGAGGAGGACCACCCCGGACCGATGTGGCTGGTCAGGGATCTCGCGGAGCTCGATCTCGCGGCCGACGGCATCGAGGCGGACTTCGACATCATCGTTTCCGCAGGCAACGTGATGGCATTTCTTGCTGCGAGTACCCGCCGTGAGGTTCTCTCCCGTTTGGGATCCCATCTTGCTGAAGACGGCCGCCTCGTTGTCGGATTCGGGTCAGCACGTGAGTATGACTTCGCCGACTTCTTCACCGACGTCGAGAACGCTGGCCTTACGGTCGACCTGAAGCTGTCAACGTGGGACCTTCGTGCGTTCAACGCCGACTCTGAATTCCTTGTCGCCATTCTGCGCCGGTAGCCATCCGTTTGCCAGATCGAGTCGACTCCGTCGATCTAGGCGTCGGCTACGAAGAACTGCTCGCCGTACTGCGCGAGCGCTTCCTGGCTGACGGTCACACCGAGGCCCGGGCCTTCGGGGATCTGAACCTTGCCGTCTCGAGCAATGAACGGTTCCGTAATCATCGCGTCGCGGCACTCGGGTATCCAGGACGGCTGCTCCAGTGGGAACTCGAGCGGCTTGTCACGATCGGACAACGTGTACAACTGGAGGTTGACGGCGAAACCGACACCGTTCGTCCAAGTGTGAGGCGTGTAAGTGACGCCCTTCTCCTTGCAGTAGGCAATGATGCGGCGAGTCTGATCAATGCCACCCGTGAAGATTGCGTCAGGTTGGTAGATCGAGTAGCAGCCACGCTCGATCATCATGCGAAGCTCCGGCTCACCACCGGTGTGCAGTTCAGCCCCTGAAATCGGGATCCTGGAGTACTCGTTCAGCGCTGCCTGATCATCGTAGGCATCCATCGGAAGTGGTTCTTCGAGCCATGCGATACCGATATCGGCGCACACGTCCGCGAAACGTTTGGCTCGATCTAGATCCCACTGCGGCGCATCGGCGAACGCGGAGACTCGCCATGCCTGGTTTGCGTCGACGCCGATGCGCAACTTGTCGCCAACTGCCGCTGCGACCTCAGTGACCTGGCGGATGTCGGCATCCTCATCTTCATGTACGCGAATCTTGACCGTGCGGAAGCCCTCTTCGTAGCGGGCCTCGGCATCAGCGATGCGCTGAGATCCGGATCGAACTTCACCAAAGGATGCGTAGGCCTCCACCTCACCACCCTCGGTGGCTCCGAGCAAACGCCATACTGGCTGCCCGGCGCGGTGTCCGGCCATGTCCCAGAATGCAGGCTCGATCCACCAGTTCTTCCAGCCGAAGTAGCCGACCTCACGAAGGCGCTGCTGAGCGAGATCGATGTCCGTGGCATCCTGGCCGAGCATCAGACCAACCACATCGCCGAGACCGCGACGTTCACGGATCAGCTCAGGGCCTGCACTCCACCCCTCCACCCCATCGGAGTCGACGATCCGGATCATGGTGCAACGGTTCTCAGTCATCGGATAGCCCGGAATCCAGCTCGGCCAGAACGGCTCCGGCAACGGAGCGCCGAAGTGCCAGAGCTCGATACGGCTGACGGTCGGGTTCGACATGGCCTCAAGGTCCAATCACGAGACGATAACTATGACCACCTTCATATCTGGTCTCCCGATGCAACTCCCAACTGACCCCGACCAGGGCCTCCCCGAGAATCCGCGTCAGCGTGGTCAGTGGCCGTGTTCGAAGGCTTCAGAGAGTCGTTCGAACGCGGAGTCCGACATCGAGGTGTAGAGCAGTTCTGCTCCGGCGAACCGGGTTGGATGATGCGAATGTCAAAGGTGTTGCTCAGATCAGGCATTGAATCCGGACTCCTTCACCTCTTCATAACGCACGCTCCTTGACGCGTTTCCCCTTGGGAAGATGGCGGATCGTGGAGAGCTTACTTCCACATCCGTTCGTGGGATGCGCAAACGCCGTTTCCGTTCCCGAGGCTTGGCGTTTCTCCCGCCGACGAACGGTTACGCCGACGAGTGTGCATGC
>JADWMG010000004.1 GCA_015767405.1 Actinomycetota bacterium | reverse complement strand
ATCGGCAGGCGGCCTGGTCTCTTCTTTGAACGTGTCACCGTCGCGCATTTCCGAGGTCAACGCATCCCGGGCGAATCCGTCGACCGATTCGATGACGGCGGGCGGAAGTTCGAAGTTCAGGCCGGTTGATGACGCCAAGTCCCAACCATGAACCAGTCCATCGAAGGCAACGAGGCGTGCGAACACAGAACCGGGCATCTCACCCATCGGTGCGGAGATCGTGCGCTCCATCGCTCCAGGTGACTTCACTGCGTCGAGCAGGTCCTCCATGACCCCGCGGAACTCGGCTGCCGGCACGCGGTCAGAGACCTCGGGAGCGTCCAACTCCGGAGCGTCCTCCCCGCGGAACCAATACGTGAACGAAGCGCCGAGCACGATCATGTGATCGAGCACATCGTGCACGTTGAAGTCGCTACACGGCGTCGGGTCGTCCAGTTGTGCGGCCGCAATGCGATCGACGGTCGCGCTGAGTGTCGGGAGGATGTAGCCGAGTTGCTCTGTGGGTTCCATGGGGCTGCCTTTCGGTGGGTGAGTATTTCGGTGGCGCCTCGACGTTGCGAGGCGATACCGAAGAGGCGTGACAATTGATGTCACAATGCGACAATGGGCGAACTTTCAGCCGTACATGCCGCTGCAGACCAGGGCGATTGGCGCCTCGCGCTGGACCTCCTTGACGAGATCGGCCCAGCCGCAGAGTCTGCAGAGGGCCTCGAGCTTCGGGCTCAGGCCACCTACGGAAACGGCGATTTCGAACCATCCGTGGCGGCCTGGGAAGACCTCCACACACTTCAAGTAGCGGAAGGCAACAACATCGAAGCAGCACGCGCCGCGGCGATGGTGGCGATGTTCCTCATGATGGATACGGGGATGATGGCACCGGTTCGGGGGTGGCTTCGCCGCGCCGAGCGGCTGTTGGTAGGAAGCGAGGATGTTCCGGCACATGCCGTAGTAGCCGTCGTACGGGGCTACGAGCGTTTCATGTGTGGCGATATGGATGCCGCCCGCGAACAATCGGCCCGAGCGATTGAACTCGGTGAACGGCTCGGCGTCGAATCTGTCGTCATGATCGGGCGCGTGTGCGCGGCGCGTGTCCGCATATTCGACGGAAACATTGGTGAGGGTCTCGACCTGCTCGACGACATTGCCGTCGATCTGATGGCGGGTCAGGCCGACCCGCTGACGACCGGAATGATGTACTGCGAACTGATCTGTGCGGCGCAGGGCCTGGCGCTCCAGGACCGGGCAATCGAGTGGACGGAGATCATGGACAAGTGGCGGCCTGGCGAGGCGATCGGCGCTATCAGCGGGCGGTGTCGCGTGCATCGCGCAGAACTCCTCAAGATCTCGGGGCCCTGCGACCTCGCCGAAGAAGAAGCTCTCGGAGCGTGTGACGAACTGAGGCCGTGGATGCGCCGTGAGTTCGGGTGGCCCCTCGTCGAGCTCGGCAACATCCGCCTACGCAAGGGCGATCTCGCTGGGGCCGAAGAAGCGTTCATCGCAGCCCACGAACGAGCGTGGTCGCCGCACCCTGGGCTGGCGCTGCTCCGGTTGGCCCAGGGTGACCCGGCTTCGGCCTCCGCCATGATCAATGATGCGATCGCAAATCCGTTCGACATCCCGTCGAAGGAGCGACCCCCGTTCGGTGATCTGCGCCTGGCGCCCCTCTTTGACGCGCAGTCGGAGATTGCTGCTGCGACAGGTGACGTCGACGCTGTCGTCGTGGCCGCGCAGGCCCTTCGTTCGATCGCCGACTCATACCCGAGCAGTTCTCTCGAGGCGAGCGCCGCTCTCGCCGCAGCCCGCGCTGCGCTGGCCTACGGCGACCACGAACAAGCAATCCACGATGCCGCTTCCGCGACCGCTGCGTGGGCCGAGATCGGTGCGCCGTTCGAAACGGCAGTCGCGAGGATGGTGCTGGCTGAGTCGCGCCACCAGTCCGGCGATATCGAAGGAGCGCGGATGGAGTGGCGCGCCGCGCACACCGTTTTCGACGACTACGGAGCCGTGTTGTGGGCGGCTAAGGCCACGCAGCTTCTCGCGGACCCGTCCACAACGCCGGCACCGCTGGCCAGCTCGGAGGAAACCGGAGCGCCGACGTCGGCGACGTTTCGATGTGATGGCGACACGAGAGCCATCAGCTTCGGAAACCAGACAGTTCTGATGCGCGACCTCAAAGGCTTCCGCTACATCGAGCGGCTACTGGCGGATCCCGGCCGAGAGTTTCA
Organism: Actinomycetota bacterium; assembly: GCA_015767405.1. Taxonomy (GTDB): domain Bacteria; phylum Actinomycetota; class Acidimicrobiia; order Acidimicrobiales; family Ilumatobacteraceae; genus Sva-07. The sequence continues at coordinate 31,039 of JADWMG010000004.1, read as the reverse complement.
CGTACTCGACCTGGTCGCCATCGAAGGTGGCTCGCCACTACCTACTACTCCTGGCGGCGAACAAGGCTCAGATGCGGTAACCCTCGGCTTCGGCGGCGGGCTCGCCATCATCGATGACGAGGCACGCGACGCCTACCGTCGGCGCCTCGCCGATGTCGACGCAGACATCGAGGAAGCGACCTTGATGAACGACGTCGGTCGAGTCGAACTTGCCCAACGCGACCGGGAGTACCTGATCGCCGAGTTGACTGCGGCAGTCGGGCTCGCCGGACGGAGCCGAACGGTCGGTGGCACTGCCGAGCGCGCCCGAACAAGCGTGACCCGGTCGATTCGCTACTCCCTCGGGCGGCTAGCCGAACACCACCCGGCGCTCGCGAACCACCTCGAACAAAGCGTTCATACCGGGACGTACTGCGTCTATTCACCCGATCCGCTCGCAACAATCCACTGGGACGTCGCGTTCTCGTGATCTTCGGCCGACGACACGTCGGTAATAGTTCACGAGAACGGCCTGTCAGGACTGGGTGACCGCTTCGTCGATGACGTCGTAGAGCAGACCGGCGAGTTCGTTACCTGTCGCGCTGTCGGCTTCGATCACGAGATAGGCGCCATAACCATCCGCTAGGTCGAGCCACGGGACGGCCCCGTAGGCGCCCTCGTCGCTTATTCTTCCGCTCTCGCGATCAACCCACCACCCCATGCCGTACCCCCTGCCGGCAGAGTATGCGTCACCCCCATAAACATCACCGATGCGATCCGCATGCATCAGGTCGAGGGACTCCTGTGTGAGCACCTGATTGTCGTCGCAGGCACCTCCCCGAAGATGCATCAGCAACAGCTTGCCGTAGTCACCGGTCGTGATGTAGGCGCCGGCTTCCATGTTCGGATTCTCTGTTGAAGCGAGAGTTGTGGGGTCACCGTTGAACGATGCCGGATAGCGAAATCCTTCAGACGCGATCAGCGCAAGATTGTTGTTGTACGCCAACGACTCGAGCGCGCATGGCTGGACATAGATCTCATCGATCAGCTCGGCCCACGACTTGCCCGAGACCGCCTCGGCCACCGCACCGGCGACCTGCCACTGCGCGCCGCCGTAGCGGAACTCGGTATCGGGGGCAACAACGTCGTTCTCGTCGTCCAGGTTGTTGAAAATCGATGCCGCGCAGTCCTGAATCGTCCCGAAGGGTAGGTACTGGCAGATGTAGGGCCCGTACGCTGGATTGGGGACCAGTCCAACAAGTCCGGAACTGTTGGACATGAGTTGGGCCGGTGTGACTTCAGGGTTGCCCACCCCCCACTCGACTGCATCAGCAACTGGCGCATCGATGTCGAGCAGGCCCTCATCCTGCAGACGCAGGAGCACTCCGGCGGTGATCATCTTGCTGGACGATGCGATCAACGAAACGCGGTCCTTGCTGAACTCGCCCCAATGGTCTTCGTAGATCACGCCATCGTCGCGGTGCACGATGATCAGCCCGGCTCCGTTCAGCCATCGTTCGTCGACGAAGTCCTGCACGATGGGCGAGACAGCCGAGAAGTCGTAGTCGACCGGTTCGGGTACTGGAGCTTCGGTGGATTCGGGAACCGGTTCCGAAGTCGTAGTGGACTCCGGCGACGTGCTCGACGTTGGTGCCCTCGTCGCAGCCATCGTTGTCTCGGTTGACGATGTCGTTGTCGCAGATACCGAGTCGGAGTCGGATTCGCTATCGCCGGTACACGCGGAGATTGCCAGTAGGACTACCGCCGCGCCTATCACTGGGATGCGTCCAACGGGGTTCATGCGGGCAAGATAGTTCCAGCGGCACGACTTCACCCTCAATTCGTGACTTGAGGCAAACTGTCAAGATGGCCGCCTCCTCTGACCCATCCGCTGAATCACTCGTTCTGCGATCGGATTCCGATGGCCTCGCAACCCTGACCCTCAATAGGCCAGACAAACTGAACGCCTTGACCCCCGGATCCTTCGTGGCTCTTCGTGCGCACCTCGACGCAATCGCAACCGACGACTCGATTCGATGTGTCGTCCTGCAAGGCGCCGGCCGTTCCTTCTGCGCTGGTCACGACCTCGCCGCCATCGCCTCCGGGGAAGAAGCACCTAGCCCGCACTTCGAACCCGAGACCGTTGACGCGTTGGAGCAGTTGCCGCAGCCGACCATCGCACGCATCCACGGTCACTGTTTCACCGGCGGCCTCGAGCTGGCTCTCGCCTGCGACATCCTCATCGCCGCGGAGTCCACCAAGCTCGGCGACACACACGGTCAATGGGGGCTGGTTCCGATCTGGGGTATGTCGGTACGTCTACCCGAACGTGTCGGGCGCTCGACGGCCAAACAACTCATGTTCACGAGTCGACGTATCGACGGCAAGGAAGCCGATGCAATAGGGCTCGTCGATCGGGCAGTTCCCGACGACGAACTCGATGGTGCTGTCGCCGACTTGGTCGCCGAAATCCTCGCCAACTCATACGGGACGAACCGTCGTGTCAAGAGACTCCTGGCCGATCACGACAACATGAACCGAACAGATGCGATTCTCCACGAACGGTCACTCCCATATGGCATGCCAGAGGACACCCGGGAACGCATGGCCAGAAGCTGACCCCTCGGACCTCACGAGATGCCGGGGTACCTCGATCTCGTAAGGGGCTCCTAACCTGAGCGAGTGGACAGCGCTCGCCGAATGGCTTCAGGCCGCCTACGCCGACTGGAGGAAGAACTCCTCGACGAGGGGACGGGAATCATCGAGGCGACATCGGCGCCAAGCGTTCTCGTCGACGAACTCGACTACGCGCTTCGCCCGCCTCGTCATGAACGGCGGCTTCCCACATACGGCTCAATCGTGCTGCCGTCCAATGCTCCCGACGACTGGTCGCGGATCACCGGGCTGACGACAACCTTGAGCCGCACGGCTGAGCGCGATGACCACGACACACGAAGGTACGCCGACGGCCTCGTCAGCTGGACAATCCGCGAGGCCGATGGCGTCACCGCGCTCGCAGTGTTCGACCGGGCAGCGGGGTCCGAACGAGACGTTGTGGTGCTGGCCGAAGCAACCGGGGCCATCATCGTGCAACGCCGCCCTGACAGCGATGTACGCGTTGTCGGCTCGTTCGGCGTGGCCCGTTGGGACGGTTCCACATGGCACGTCGAACCACCGTTCGAATCATGGCTCGAACAGGCCAGCTGTGGCCTGGACGACACCGATAGCAGCATCCTCGATCGTGTACTGCGGTTCGCCGTTCACGATCTCGGTGCCGCTGGCATTGGTGCATTGATGATCCTCGGTGGGAGCCACGGCGGCAGGTTCGAGCAGCGAATGGCCCCACCCCCGCCGTTACGCCTCGCTCGCCCAACTGACCTTGGGCCGCTGCGTCACGTACTGACCCAAGTCGATGGAGCGACGATCATCGACAACAAGGGCGTGCTCCGTCAGCTCGGCGTGCGGCTCATCCCGAGCGTCGCGGCCGAGCAGTCGATCGAAGCAATGGGCGGAACCCGTCACACATCGGCGCGTCGGTACAGCTTCGACGACCCTTCGGCGATCGTGGTGGCAGTCAGCGAGAGCGGTCCCGTGACGGTGTTTCGCGACGGGCGCGTTGTCGGGCGTTCGCCAGACGACCCAACACGGTCCTGACCGATAGCTATAGGCAGTCAGTCCACCGCGTACGGCGAAGCCTCGAGGCGAACATGTAGACGTTCTCGGAGCTCGGAAGGCTCAACCTCGTTCCACTGACGTTGTTGGCGCCGACGGTAAACCTGCACACCCGCAACGCTCAACACCCCGACCACTCCGGCAATACCAAGGAACTTTGCCCACCGCATGAGGATCTAGATTATGTCCTCGATGCCGAACTCTCTGTCATTACACGATGCGGTCGCCGACGCGGCCACCGGCGACGTGTGGCTGTTTCGCGGTAAGGCGGTGGCAGATCGCACGATCCGATTGTTCACCAACAGCCCTGTCAACCACGTCGGGGTCGTCCTCGCGCTCGACGATCTGCCACCTCTGCTCTGGCATGCCGAACTCGGGGCGAGCATGCCGAACGTATGGACGGGGCTGCGCCAGCGAGGGACGCAGCTCCATCACCTCAATCGCGCTGTCAGTGTCTGGACTCACAGGTACAACCAGCAACCATGGTTCCGTCAGATCGACATCGCTGCTTCTGATGATATGGAAGATCGTGCGCTGCAGGTCGTCGCCGAGTACAGCGGGCGCGGCTTCCCGCGTACCAAAACGCTTGCCGGTCACTGGATCAAGGGCCGGATGAGGCGCGGTGTGCCGCTCACCGATATCTATTGCGCCGAGCTGGTGGCCATCACATACGAACGCATGGGTCTCCTCGGAACTGATCGTCCAGCCAACTGGTACGACCCGGGACGATTCTGGAGCGGTGATCGACTGGAGCTGGTCGGAGCGAGTCTCGGTAACGAGGTCGGCGTCACCGATGTTCCACCACCCGAAGACAGCTGGCGCGACGACGCCGACGGTACCCCGGCCTGACCCTTGCGGTGAGCTTGAGCGCGACCTGTCCGCGGACAAGCTCACCACAAGTCTGGTTACTCGGGCTGGCGGGCGAACTTTGAGTGGAAGAGGGATGGGATCAAGATGATGAACGTCCCGGCGATCACGACTGCGGCGATCGCAAAACCCCATGCACTGCTGACGAACAGGTCGAGCTCGAAGTAGTCCCGGAGCCACGGCACCATGAAGGTCACTGCAAACGCGGCGGCCATGCTGGCAACCAAACCGATCTTCCAGAGCCGAAGCGGACGGCTCGACACAGCAAGAACTACCAAACCGATACTCATCAGCGTCACCGTGGCGAGCGTTCTCGCTTCGTCGAGATCGAGGTCGGTGATCCGCTGCGACGCCTCGAATGCGGCAAGCGTTGCCGATCCGGCCGCAATACCTGCGGGGACGGAGAACCACAGCACGCGTCGCAGAAATCCAGGCCGAACCAGATCCGTTTCGGGCGCCAACGCAAGGAACACTCCTGGAATACCAATACTGAACGTTCCGATCAGAGTGAGTTGGCGGGGCAGGAACGGAAACGGACTACCGATGAGTCCGACCGCAAACGTCAACAGCACCGCATAGGCCGCCTTGGTGACGAACAGGTTGGACACTCGCTCGACATTGTTGATCACTTTGCGGCCTTCGCCGACAACAACCGGGAGACTCGAGAATGAGTCGTCGGTCAGCACGAGGTCTGCGACCGACCTGGTCGCTTCGCTTCCTGAGCCCATGGAGATCCCGAGATCGGCCTCCTTCAATGCGAGTACGTCGTTGACGCCGTCACCGGTCATTGCAACAACATGGTTCCGGTGCTGGAGAGCACGAACCATCGCCTGCTTCTGCCTCGGTGCAACTCTGCCGAACACCACTCCGCTTTCGAGCTGATCGGCCATTTGGTCGAGATCGTCCGACAGGCTTCGGGCGTCGACTGGTGGAGCGGACAGTTCGAGGCCAGCACGTTCCGCTATCGCCGCGACCGTTTCAGGATTGTCGCCCGAAATCACTTTCAGCGTCACGTCTTGATCGGCGAAGTACGCCAAGATCTCAGGAGCGTCGGGTCGGATCTCGTCTTCCAGCTCCACGATCGCTAGAGGCGAGATCGCGGGAGCGGGAGAATCTTCCTCGGGCCCCGATTCAGAGGACCCGACGGCGAGTATTCGTTTGCCCGACGCACTGAGACCCTCAGCGAGGGCCCGTGCTGAATCACCTTCCGCAATGAGGAATTCGGGCGCGCCGATGAAGAACCAGCATCGATCGACGAACGATGCTGCCGCCCATTTCCGGGTGCTGTTGAAGGGCTCGACCTCATCAACAATCCACTCGGTGTCCGATCCGACTTCATCGACGATCGCGGCCATCGTGGCATTGGGGGCGCGATCAGCTGACGAAAGGGCGGCCAGGATTTCTCGAATCTCGGTCTCCGATTGATCGCCACACGAATGGATCGCCGCAAAGCTGATGTCACCAGTCGTGATCGTGCCCGTCTTATCGAGACACAGAACGTCGACGCGGGCGAGCACCTCGACGGTTGAAAGTTGGCTCGCCAGAGCATTGTGCCGAGCGAGCGCTATCACGCCGGCCATGAAAGCCACGCTCGTCAACAGGACGAGCCCATCGGGCACCATCGCAACCGCCGCGGCGACTGTCCCCTGGAGAGCATCTTGCCAACTCTGTTCCCCGAGCAGGGAGACGAACAAGAAGATCGATGCGATCGGAATGATGATCGTCAGCCACCGAAGTATGCGGTCGATACCTCGGCGTAGCTGCGAGCGCGCTGCTGTGAAGGTCTTCGCCTCCGTCGCCAAGTTGCTCGCATAGCTATCGGCACCAACCGCCGTGGCTCGGACCCTCGCATTGCCGGCCACCACAAAACTGCCGGAAAGAACTTCTTCACCATCTTCCTTGTGAACTTCGAGCGACTCCCCCGTGAGCATCGACTCGTCCATTCGAAGACCAGTCGAAGAGACGATCACACCGTCAACCGGCACCTGGCCGCCGAGACTCAGCTCAATGAGATCGTCGAGCACAATCTGCTCCGTGCCGATCGTCCGCGGCGTGCCATCGCGCACAACCACAGCGCGAGGTTCTGTGACGACTTGCAGGCGACCGAGTTCGCGACGCGCCCTAACTTCCTGAACAACTCCAATGACGGAGTTCGATACGACGACGCCGACGAACAATCCGTCACGTGGGTTTCCGGAAATGACAACCAACACGAAGAGCACGATCATGATCGCGTTCACGGTCGTGAAGGTGTTGGCCCGAATGATCTGGGCGAGCGTGCGCCCTGGCGGCTCCGGAACGATGTTGGATCGGCCGTCCGCGATTCGTTCCGCGACCTCGCCGTCGGAAAGACCCGTCTCCGAGTCGATGTCTGATCCACCCATGTCCCGCCGGACACTACGACCAAATCGCACGAAAGGGGTCTGACCCCTTTCGTGCGATTTGGGTGCGAGAATGCTGAGCATGGAGTCCGACGGGTTGATCAGCTATGTCCGCGAATCCGTAATTGGACGCAACGAGGTAATCAACGGGCCATATGGGCCCCGCCCCATCATCTACGCGGACTACACCGCATCGGGCCGCTCCCTGTCATTCATCGAGGACTACATCCGAAACGTGGTGCTGCCGCTCTACGCCAACACCCACACGGAGTCGTCGGGAACGGGCCTACAAACCACACGGATGCGCGAGGAGGCCAGGGAGATCATCGGTCAATGCGTCGGTGCCAACGATGAACACGCTGTGCTCTTCTGCGGGAGCGGCGCCACCCATGCCATCGCCAAGTTGATTGGCGTCATGGGGCTGCGTGTCCCATCGCCGATCGAAGACAAGTACGGGGTCGGCAGCTCGATCCCGCTCGACGAAAGGCCGGTGGTGTTCATCGGCCCATACGAACACCACTCCAACGAACTTCCATGGCGCGAGTCGATCGCCGAGGTCGTGATCATCGAGGAAGACGCGGACGGACACGTCAGCCTCGAGCACCTCGAGCGAGAACTCGTAGAGCACGCCGACCGATCAACGCTCATCGGCTCGTTCTCTGCGGCATCGAACGTCACGGGAATCATCACCGACACCGTCGCCGTTTCGAAACTGCTTCATGAGCATGGGGCGCTCTCGTTGTGGGACTTCGCGGCTGCCGCGCCTTATGTACCAATCGAGATGGGCTCCAGCGAAGACGGCAACTTGGCTTACAAGGACGCAGTATTCATTTCTCCTCACAAGTTGATCGGCGGCCCAGGAACTCCAGGGGTCCTCGTCGCACGAAGGGGGTTGTTCACGAACCGCGTTCCCGACATCCCCGGCGGAGGGACCGTTAGGTATGTCAGCACGACAGAACACGACTACCTGGTCGAAATCGAGCACCGAGAGGAAGCTGGAACTCCGGCGATCGTCGAGTCGATCCGAGCTGGTCTAGTGTTTCAGCTCAAGGAGGCAGTCGGGCCGGCCATCATCAGTGAGCGTGAGCACGGACTCGTGACACGCGCAATCAGCTCATGGGAACAGAATCCGAACATCAACGTGCTCGGAAGTCACCAGGCTGATCGACTATCGATCATCTCCTTCGTGATCCGCCACGCCGAGCAGTACCTCCACCACAATTTTGTGGTTGCTCTGTTGAACGACGTCTTCGGGATCCAATCGCGCGGCGGTTGTTCCTGCGCTGGACCCTACGGGCACCGCCTTCTCGGGATCGACCTCGATCAGTCCCATGAGTTCCAGCGCGAGATCAATCGCGGCTGCGAGGGGATCAAGCCAGGTTGGGTTCGTGTGAACTTCAACTACTTCATCGATGAGTCAACCTTCCAGTACATCGTCGATGCTGTTCATTTGATAGCAACCGATGGAGTCCACCTGCTCCCCTCATACCGCTTCGAACCCGACTTGGGTCTGTGGCATCACAAGCAGGGCAATACCGGACCTGCGATGAGCCTCCGCGAAATCTCCTATGAGAGTGGAAAGATGGAGTTCGAGAACCGAAGGCAAACCCAAGAGATCGACTTGGCTCGACACCTCGAAGACGCCAGAGAACTGTTCGCTGACGCTCGCACCAATCCGGACAACCCGTTTGCCCGCCCACAGACGAACGCAGACTTCGAGCAACTTCGATGGTTCCCGTATCCAGATGACATCACGGCTGGTTAATGAGGCCAAACCCTCCATCGCCCCCAAACGACCCGGCGATGTCACCCGTTCGTCACGAAACCGTCATATTCGACTAGCCTGGATCCTCATGTCGAGATCGGTGGGAGGTTCGCGTTCACCTGGCCGCCCCATTGCCGCGCTCATTGTTCTAGCCCTCGTAACGATCACCATGCCTGGTGTCGTCGGCGCCGACCACTCGGGGGACGCCGCCGCACAAGCGGCCCAAGAAATCCAGGCCGCACGCGACCGTGCCAACGCTGCTGCCCAAGCGATGTCCGACGCCGAGTCAGAACTCGACCAACTGTCACTCGACATCGGCGATGCACAGACACGCCTCACAGCGGTCGAGGCCGAAGCAAGCCAGATGCGAGCAGGCTTGCAGCAGGACGCGTTGCGCAGCTTCGCCAACTCCGGCTCGGCACTGCCACTCCTGATCGATCTCGAAGACGCCAACGACGAAATCACCGCCGAACGACTCGCGTCGGTTGCGCGGGGCAATGCCGCGGTCGAACTCGATGACTTCGACGCCGTCATGGACGAAGTGAGCGCCGCCAAATCCGATCTCGAAAAGCAACAATCAGCTACTGACCGCGCCCGACAGAACTTCGAAGACCTACAAGCAGCTGCCGAATCCGAAGTAGTCCGGCTCGCTCAGGTCGAAAAAGAGCGCTTGATCGACGAGCAGGTAGAGCACGAACTAGAACGCCAGCGCCAGGCGCGTCAACAGCAAGAAGCTGCTGCGGCAGCAGCCGCTTCGGCTGCCGCAGCTCGGTCTGGTTCTGGAACAACAGCCAGCAGTTCCTCGAGCTCGTCCGGTTCATCGAGTAGCTCGTCCGGTTCATCGAGTTCATCGAGTTCGTCTGGCTCGTCTGGATCATCTGGATCATCTGGATCATCTGCTTCCCCAGCATCTACTCCCGCCCCATCATCACCTGCGCCTTCAAATGCCGGTAGTGGGATGGCTTGTCCGGTTGCCGGGTCGCGCGCATTCAGCAACACTTGGGGCGCATCGCGTTCCGGCGGTAGAAGCCACGAGGGCGTCGACATGATCTCGCCGGGCGGAACCCCACTGGTCGCGGTCGAGTCCGGTTCTGTCCAGTTCAAGCAAACCCGACTCGGGGGAAATTCGGTTTGGCTCGCCGGCGCCAGCGGCACTCGCTACTTCTACGCCCACCTCAGTTCATTCGCCGGTTCGAGCCGCGGGGTCTCCCGCGGTGAGGTGATCGGATACGTCGGCGCCACTGGCAACACGACGACGAACCATCTCCACTTCGAAGTGCACCCCGGTGGAGGCCGCGCCGTAAACCCCTATCCGTACGTCGCTGCCGTCTGCTGACCGGATTCGCCGAACGCGGTTGATCTCGGGTGAGCCGTTCGACTGCGTGGACGTAATGACTACGCGAGTATCGCTGCGCTGAGCGCCGTGATTCCGACTACTGCGAACCCGAAGATCATCTGACGTATCCCAGTCACTTTGGGAGGTGCCACCGGCCGGCGAAGCCAGACCATCTGCGCCAGAGCCAAGACCACAACCGAAATGGCTCCGGCAACCACGCTCGGTTCGATCGCCACGGCGCCAAGAGCCACCACCGCACCAACAACTTGGAAAGCGTCTGTCGCTCCCAGCGCGGTCTGTCCGCGGCGCAACCGGAAGATCTGTGTCCGCACGAATGGGACCGACGCCAGCCCACGACCAGCAAGAATCAGCCATGCCGCCACGGCAAGTTCAGTTGCTCCATGTCCGGCCAGCACGATCGCTGCGGCCACAGACGTGATACCAACGGTCCCGCAGATTTCTGGAAGAAGGCGACGACTGCGACTCCGGACGTCGTACCAGAGTTCGACTGCTACAAGCGGCACGGCCACAACTACTGGCAGGAGCCAAGCCCAACCAGCGGCAAGAATTGCCGCCGAGGCGAACGACACGATCAGCACCAACTCGACAAACGCGATCCGTCCTGCCAGCGCGGTTCGACCTAATGATCGCTTGCGGCGTCGGTCGCCCAGGGCCAGCTTCAAGGGGGTCCGAACCAGGAACGCGAGAAAGGCCGCCGCTCCCACCGCAACTCCAGACCAAGAGAAAGCAAGTAGGAGACCGAGCAGAACCGGCTCGATAGTGAGCCCCCAACCACCATGCTCGTTCGGAACTGCGACCGCTCGCCATGCGGCGCGGCTGGCGACATTCGTCGAGTCAGATTCAACTTCAGACGGCTTCAAAGTGGTGGGGATCCGATCGTTCAGCACGACACAGTGATGCTTGCCATCGACGTTGCCGCTAGCGAGCTGAGCAGTTCGTCACGCGCCCTGATCCATGAAGCGTGAAGCGCGCACGGGGCTCCGGCGTCGCACATTCGATCGGCTACTACACAGCGGCCGCTGTCGGTCGGGCCATCGATCTCTTCGACTACTTGGCAGACATTGAGTTCCTCCAACGGCGTTACGGACTCGTAGCCCCCGCCCGGCCCGGGAACAGAACGGACCCAACCTGCCCGTACCAACGGACCAACCGCCTGCGGAACGATGCCCGGTGTTGTGCAAAGTTCACTTGCCAGGTCCTTGCTCTTCAGCCTTGTGGCGCTCTCGGAGAGAACAACGAGCGCTCGTACCGCCAGATCTGCGCGTTGAGTAATTTCAAGTCGCATAGTCAAAGACTTGTGAATTCTGCCGACAATCGCAAGTGACGTTCGTCCCAAATTCGCTCAGCTGTTCTCGCCCCCACCCGACGTTGGGTGAACTCCTTCGCTCAAGGTCACCTCGTGCAGCGCGCCCGTCGTGACGTCATACACGAATCCACGAATGTGCTCCTTGTGGGCAACGAACGGCGTCGCATACAGCCGTTGGATCGACTGACGCACGTCGGCGTAAGGGTCGACGAAAGACTCGAGAGCCCACCACGGCTTGATTCCGAGTTCGCGCTCTAGATCAGCCTTGAAATCGTCTTCGCTCAAATTGTGGAGCCCACATTTGGTGTGGTGCAGCAAGACGATCTCTCGAGTACCGAGTGCTCGTTGCGACAAACACAGCGACCTGATCACGTCGTCGGTGATAACCCCGCCGGCGTTGCGGATGATGTGCGCCTCACCATTGTCGAGCCCGAGGATTTTGAAGATATCCATCCGCGAGTCCATGCACGCCACGACCGCCAAATGTCGCAAAGGAGCAGTATCGAGGTGACCCGCGTCGAATGCGTCCGCATACTCACCGTTGTATCCGAGCAACTCCTCCGTATTCGCCGAGAAATCTGATGCCCTGGGCACGTTGTCAGTCATCGCCAAATCCGCCCGCCTGAGTTTGTGTCAGCAGAAACCTGTGACACACCGGTATGTGCTGACACAAACCGCTGGGATCGCCCATTCTTGGGGGTACTGGCGAAGTCACGGGCTCAGCTCGTTTCGGAGTGGGTCACCTTCGAGGAAGCGTCCGAGGTTGTCGAGAAAGATCTCAACGACACGCTCTTCGGTGCCGTCACTGGCACCTGAATTGTGTGGGCTGATGATGACGTTGGGGAGATCCCACAGCGGATCGTCGGCAGGCATCGGCTCAGGGTCGAATACGTCAAGACCCGCACCGCCGAGGCGGCCTGCGGCGAGTGCTTCAGTCAGCGCCTTCTGATCGACCAGCTCACCACGGCCAACATTCACGAACGACGCGTCCGAGCGCATTGCCTCGATCACGTCCACCGAAAATATCCCACGCGTGTCGTCATGAAGGGGCAGCGCACAGACAACGGCATCGGCCTCGGCGACTACATCGAGCAGCTCACTCAACGGCCTGACCGGACACGGCTCGTCGCCGCGGGCCGCCCGACGAACAATGACCGGATTCATCCCGAACGCCGACGCCAGCCGAACAACCTCTTGACCGATCGGACCGAACCCGACAACGGCGACCTGCTGCCCGCTCAGCTCTCGATATGGGATCGGTGACCACTCGTGAGCCGCTTGGGCTCGCATCCATCCGGGCAAACCTCGGCTCAGCGCGAGCAAGTAAAGCATTACCGTGCCCGCAATCGGGGATGAACTCGCCCCCGATGACGTCGTCACACGGGCGCCGCGATCAACGAACATCTTGAAGATCGGGCTGTCCACCCCGGCCGACATGGAATGCAGCCACTGCAAGCCAGATGCGGCGAGAGCAACCTTGAAGAACGAGGGTGCGCGTTCCGGCCAACTGTCGTTCGAGAAGAAGGCGATCGTGATTCGTCCTATGTCGTCATCCGACACCGATTCGGACTCACCGAGCGCAACAATTTCGAGATCCGGTGCGATTGCTTTAACGCGATGGCCGTACGCGGCGACAAACGTGTCGGTACAGAACAGTAAGTGACCGGTCGACGGAGACACCTCGGCAGTCATCACAGAATGCAGTTTGGCTCAGGCGGTGAGCTCGTCGACGAACTCAGCAAAAACATCCGCGTATCTCATTGCATCGGCCTCACTGTGCATCACCGAGATCAGCCATTGCTCATCGAGGCCGGGCGGAAGAAGAACTCCGCGATTGATCCCGTGGATCCACTGGGCGAAGGCAAGGTCGAAATCGGTCGCTTTGTAGTCGCGATAGTTCTTGATCGGCTCTGTTGCCCACGTGATGCAACCTTTCGCCCCGAACTCGACCGTGTGGGCGGGGAGTCCGGCCTTGTCGATGATCGCCTGGCAGGCAACGACCAGCTCATGATTACGGGCCATCGCCCCCTCGACAGCCTCCGGGGTACACGCTTCAGTCAGCGTGGCCCTGGCCGCCGCCATCACGAGGGGGTTGCCGTTGTAGGTACCGAGGTGCAGGACTTCACCGGTCGCTATGAGGTCCATGTATTCAGCTTTGCCGCCGAATGCCCCGACAGGAACGCCCCCACCGATCGACTTGGCGAGAGTGATCAGGTCGGGCGTGACTCCGAACCGCTTTGTTGCCCCACCGACACCAGCCGTTATGCCGGTTTTGACCTCATCGAATATCAGCAACGTTCCGTACTTGGATGTGATCTCCCGAACCGCTTCCAGGTATCCGGGCTGCGGCATACAGATGCCAATGTTCTCCATGACGGGCTCGACAATGAAACACGCAACTTCGCGACTCTTCAGGACACGCTCGAGTGCGGCGGCATCGTTGAACTCGATGACGATGACATCATCGATCGTCCCCTGCGTAATCCCACCGGACTCAGGAATCGAGTTCGGCGAATCGGCCGGCCCGGCCACGTCGAGTGACGGCTTGTTCGAAATCATCACTTCGTCGTGATGACCGTGGTAGCCGCCTTCGACCTTGACAATCTTCTCTCTCTTGGTAGCACCACGGGCGAGACGAATTGCGTCCATCGTCGCCTCGGTGCCCGAGTTGGTTGGGCGCCACATGGGCAAGCCGTAGCGCTCTGCGAGCAGCTCGGCAAACTCCGCATCGAGCTCGCACGGCGTGACATAGAGCGTTCCATCATCTAGCTGCGCTTCAACCGCACGTCGAACCGCTGGATGCATGTGGCCCGCAAATAGCGCACCGAATCCCATGTCGTAGTCGATGTACTCGTTGTCATCAACATCGATCATTCGCGACCCCGACGCGTACTTGACGACAACGGGGTGTGGGTCGTACGCCTGGAAGCTGGAGGGCACTCCTGCCGGGAGAACTTTGCGGGCGCGCTCACTGGCGGCCTGGGAATTCTTCGTTCGCTCTGAGTAGACCACGAGCTCGCGCTCGGTGATCTCCTTCGCCCTTGCCGCGAGCTCGGACGTGTCTGTCGAGTCGGTCACGGACATGAGCTATCTCTCCTGTTTGTCGTAACGCCGACCGCTGTCGGCGCCCCGCCATCGTAGGGCGAGATAATCAGATACACCGCGACTTCGTTCCAGCGTGCACAGCAAGTAACAATGGTTCCAGTCCCTTTCCCCTCAGGAGATTCATGAAAACCGCCGCTACCGAGATGCTCGACATCGAATTCCCGATATTCGCGTTCAGCCACTGCCGCGACGTCGTCGCCGCCGTATCCAAAGCGGGCGGACTCGGAGTGCTGGGTGCCGTCGCACATTCGCCCGCGCAGCTAGAGATCGACCTCGACTGGATCGAAGAGGAACTTGGTGATCGACCGTACGGTGTCGACCTGATCGTTCCAGCCAAATACGCCGGCGACGAAGATGGTGGATACACCGTCAAAGATCTCCGGGCACTCATCCCATCAACCCACCTGGAGTTCATCGACGACATCCTGCGTCGGTACGAAGTTCCCGATCTACCTGATGATGCCACCACGCGCGGCGGTACCTCCATTGCCGGGCACGACGGAATAGCCCCCTTCAGCGCGAATTCCGCCCTCCCCCAGTTGGAGATCACTCTCGCTCACCGCACAGCATTCGTGGCCAACGCGCTCGGCCCGCCGCCCAAGTTCTTGATCGACCGAGTGAAGGAAGAGGGCCGACTCGTGGGAGCACTCGCGGGCCGTCCTCAGCACGCCGAACGCCATCAAGCCGCAGGAGTCGACCTGATCATTGCGCAGGGTTCGGAGGCTGGCGGCCATACCGGCGAGATCGGATCGATGGTGCTCATTCCAGAAATCGTGGACTCGGTCGACATCCCGGTGCTCGGGGCAGGTGGCATCGGACGCGGCCGACAGATGGCGGCCGCCATGGCGCTTGGCGCGCAGGGCGTCTGGTGCGGCTCGGTATGGCTGACCACCGACGAGGCCGAGACCCACGAAGTGGTCAAGCAGAAGTTCCTGGCTGCCACGTCCGCCGACACCGTTCGATCGCGGTCGCTCACTGGCAAACCGGCACGCATGCTCAAGTCCTCGTGGACCGAAGAGTGGGACAGTGACGAAACACCCGCTCCCCTCGGTATGCCACTTCAGCCGTTGATGGTGGCTGACGCGCAACGCCGGATCAATCGCGCTGCACACACTCACGGCTCAGGAGCCGAGAAGTTGGCCAACTACTTCGTCGGGCAGATCGTCGGCACGATGAACCAGCCGAAGGCATCGGGCCAGGTCGTCATGGAAATGATCGAGGAGTTCATCGAGGCCGTCGAATCGCTCGCCAAACAACTCGAGTTCTAACCGTCAACTCGGGAGAGATCGTCAATGCCGGACACGGTTGACACGACGATTGCGCAGATGGGCGCGAACGATCGGATGACGCAACCGAGCCTGGGATACCAGCCCGCGCTCGACGGGGTGCGCGCCATTGCAGTTCTGATGGTGCTTGCGTTCCATCTCGAGTTGCCGGGCGCGCAGGGCGGCTACCTCGGTGTGTCGATCTTCTTCACCCTGTCGGGGTTTCTCATCACCAGGCTTCTCATCACCGAATACGACCGAGCCGGCAAGATCAGTATGGGCCGCTTCTACGGCCGACGAATCCGCCGTCTGCTCCCAGCTTCACTCCTGGCGATCGCGCTGGTGATTGCTCTCGCCGCTGCGGGTATTTTCGGCGCTTCCAGCCGCATTTTTGGTGGCACGCTCGCCGCGCTGACGAGCACCTTCAACTGGTACGAGTTGTTGGGCGGCAGGGAGTATGCAGATCTCTTCGCCGAACCGAGCCCGCTCGCTCACTTCTGGTCGCTGGCCATCGAGGAGCAGTTCTATTGGCTCTGGCCACTGACGATGGTTGCGCTGCTCCCGCGCGTGCCCGTGCGGCGGCGCACGTCAATGCTTGTCGTGCTCGCCGGTGCCGCCAGTCTGACTGCACCCCTCACGGCGGCGCTGTGGTCATCATCCGCGGCATACCTAGCAACATGGGCACGATCCGGGGAGATTCTGATCGGTGCTGCACTGGGGGGGTGGACGATGAGGTCCAAAGTCCCGGCATGGTGTTCACGACTCGCAGCACCGAGCCTTCTGGTCATCTTCGCCATCACCGCCGCAACTCCAGCTGGCCGTGGTTGGGCCTTTGAGGGTTGGCTCCCGGTCTTCGCTCTCGTCAGTGCGACTCTGATCATCAGTTTGCTTGTCAAGTCTCGGACGAGGGCCGTACTCGGAATCGCTCCACTGGTGTGGATCGGCAGCATGAGCTACGGCATCTATCTCTTCCATTGGCCGGTGATCTTGTGGCTCAGCGAGGACCGCACCGGGCTTGGGCGCTGGCCCACCGTGGCACTGCAGCTTGCTGTGACACTCGGTTTGACGGCGCTGTCGTTCTACCTCGTCGAACGTCCCATCAGAGCTGGACGAATTCAACCTTCATCGGTGCTCGCCGGCACGCTTGGCACCGCAACAATTGCCGTCCTGGCGGCGGCGTGGATCTTTGCCCCGCGCGCCGCGCCCACGCTGCCCGATGCACCTCTCGTCATCAGCGCACCGAGCACGAGTCCGCCGCAGACACCGGCGAGCACGCCACTGACAACGTCGCCCGAGCCTGTGACGATGCCGACATCGATCGCCGTCTTTGGCGACAGCGTTCCCGCCTGGTTGCTACGCGATGCAGCCCCGTCCTACGAGCGGACGGATGTCGAGATTGCCAACGGGTCAGCCGAGGCCTGTGACGGCATGATCGACCTACCAACCGGACGGGACCGTCACTTCAACGAGTGGATTCTCCCGGATGACTGTGATGAGTGGCCAGTCAGTTATCCCGCAACGCTCGCGGCCACCCCCAACACGCCGACGATCGGCGTCCTTGTACTCGGCCAGGCCCCCACAGCCGACAGGTTCGTCGACGGAGAGTGGCTCCACCCTTGCGACTCAATTGATTGGTATCTCGCCGATCTCGCCGATCGCATCGACTATCTGCGCGATGAAGGTCTCACGGTCGTCTTCGCGCTCCCTGCCCGGCCGGGTACCGGTACCACCTACGTTCTTCCAGATGATGTGGACGCGCGCTTCGCATGCGTGCGAGACGGGCTCACACCATTCCTCGAATCCCTCGATGTGGCAGTCGTTGATCTCGACACCATCTTGTGTCCCGACGACGATTGCGACCGAATCCGCACCATCGACGGAGTTCACGTGGATCCCGAATTTGCTCCGGAAGTGCTCGACTGGCTGCTCGACGAATCACTCGCTGTCACCAACTGAAGTCGGAAGCCAACCTCGGCACCCCCGCCAGGTACCTCGTCGATCCAGCATTCGCCTCCATGACGCTCGACGATCTGCGCAACAATTGCCAGACCCAAGCCCGAACCAGGCATCGAGCGAGTCTCATCCGACCGGTAGAAACGGTCGAACACCCGCGAGCGATCATCGAGCGCGATTCCGGGCCCTCTATCCCGAACGCAGACCGATCCACCGTGAGCCACGATCGTGATCGGTTCATCCGTCGGACTGAACTTGTTGGCATTCGACAGGAGGTTCGTCAGCGCACGCTCCAGCATCGCTTCGTCCCCAAGAACGACGGCGCTCGACGAGTCGATCAGAATCGGCCTATCAATGCGCCGCTCCCACCTCTCGACAGTCACACGCACAACGTCGTCGAGGTCAACCGGAGTCGCCGGGACAGCGACGTCGTCGTAGCGATCGGTTGCCAGTTCGATCAACTCGTCGAATAGCTCGTTCAGTTCGCCGAGCTCGGCCTTGACTGCAGCGATCAACTCCGCTCGATCGTCAGCCGGGAGTGTGCCGGCTCGTTCGAGCAAGGCGACATTGGCACTCAGACTCGTCAGCGGCGTTCGAAGCTCGTGGCTCGCATCATGTATCAGCCGATGCTGTTGCTCGCGGCTCGTCTCGAGCGCTGCCAGCATCTTGGCAAAACTGCTCGCCAGCTGGCCGATCTCGTCGCCTCGGTCGATGTCGATTCGCGTCGAAAAGTCCTGGGTGTCAGCAACATCTGCGGCAACCTCACCCAGTGTTCTCAACGGTTTCGTGGTTCGCCTGGCAACCCACCATCCGACAGCAGAAGCCAGGAGCGCCACCACAATCGTGACGATGGCAAATCGCTGTACGAGATCACTGAGAACTTGTTCAGTCTCTTCAGTCGAACGAGCGACCTGCACGGCTCCCCCGCCCTCGACGCTCTGCGTGATCATTCGGTAGGACTCACCGTCAAGAGTGATGTCTTCGAAGTCTTCGCTCGGTGGTGCCGACCGATCCGGCCGCGCTGTGGCTATGTCCAGAGCGCCATCGGTAACGGGAAGTGTGCCCCCGGTCGATGCAGTGATGTCACCAGAACGGTCCAACGTCTGCACGATCGCGTCAGGGTCGAAAGACAGCGCTGTCGGGCGCTGCTGATCCTGGCGCCGATCCCCGCGACTGTTGTTCGGCTGTTCCCTTCGACCGTCAGAGACATCGCTCGCTCGAGTCTCGAGGAAGTCATCAGTGGCACTCGCAAGTTCAGCGCTCGTTGAGCGATAGGCAGCGAGGCTGACGAGCACACTGACGACAAGCGCCAGTAACCCGAATATCAGCGCTAGCCGCGACCGGAGACTCATGCCCCGCCAGATGTTCGGACCACGTACCCGATTCCGCGCACTGTGTGAACCACTCGATCGGCACCGCCTTCCTCGAGCTTGCGACGGAGATAGCCGATGTGAACATCGAGAGACTTCGAGGATGTCTCGAAGTCGTATCCCCATATCTCCTCATAGAGCTGACTCCGCGACAGGACGATCTCGCAATTGACCATCAACGTGTGCAGGATCTCGAAC
Organism: Actinomycetota bacterium; assembly: GCA_015767405.1. Classification (GTDB taxonomy): domain Bacteria; phylum Actinomycetota; class Acidimicrobiia; order Acidimicrobiales; family Ilumatobacteraceae; genus Sva-07. The sequence continues at coordinate 11,821 of JADWMG010000004.1, read as the reverse complement.
TCAGTGCGTGTGAGGTCGATCTCGCGTTCGTCACGTACGACTGTGTGCCTGGCAGGATCGAGCAGTAGGTCTCCGCAGCGAACCGCTGTCGAAACGCTGTTGTCAGACCGCCGAAGAAGCGCCCGGATGCGGGCCAAGAGCTCATCCAGTTCAAATGGTTTCGACAGATAGTCGTCGGCTCCGGCATCGAGGCCTGCAACGCGATCCGACGTCTCCTGCCGAGCGGTGAGCATCAGAATCGGTGTGCGGTCACCTCTACTGCGTAGCTTTCGGGCAACTGACAGCCCGTCAACAAACGGCATCATGACATCGAGTATGACGACGTCGGGTTGGTGTTCCGCAACGGCCTCCAAGGCAGCCGCCCCATCGTTTCTGAGCAGGGTGTCATAGCCCTCGAAGCGCAGAATGCGATCAAGTGCTTCCCGGATTTGTCGGTCGTCTTCAGCAATCAGAACAGTGGCCATATCGGCGAGTCTCCGTGTCGGAAGTGGAATGGCAGTAGTGGGAGCGGCCAGCAGATGCCGGCGGGGACATTTCAGATGTGTGCGTCGTACCATCGTGCCTGACGCGGAGGTGGGTGAGTGGCCATAGCCACCCACCCACCGTTCAATGCGACGGTCAGCCTTCGTTCTCACCAGTCTCTACGGGACGTTCGGGACGATCCGGTCGGCCCTCGTTGACTCGGGTCGTGATGCGCTCGACAGAGTCCTCGAGCCGCTCCGCGGCTTCGGCTTCTGTCAACTCCCCTTCAGCAACTTCATCTTCAAGATGTTGCGCCAGATCCTCGACCATGGCGTCGATTACCGACTGTGCCGAGACGGCGTTCAGTTCAGCGATCTGTGCAATCGTCAGATCGCTCTCAACGCCTTCGCGCAGCTCGTCGATTTCAATTCCGATCGTCTCAGCAGCGGTATCGAGGCCGCGCCCGCCGCGGCCACCACGACCACAGCGTTCGCCTTCCTCAGCACCATCCGGGGATGGGGTTTCGGCGTCGTCGACCTGAGCAACCAATGGCTGCACGGGAGCGGTCGTGGGTTCGACGGTTGGCTCCGCCAGGGGTGGTTCGTCATAGCTCTGGGCGCTGGCGTTGCCGACGAGCTGCGTTGCTCCGACAAGACCTCCGCCGACCATCGCAGCTGCGAGAAGTCCACTTCGAATGCGCTTGTTCATGATGCTCTCCTGTGTGTTTGTGGGGTGTTGTGTTTCTGACAACACACATGGAAGAGGGCGAAGGTCAGAGCCGACAGTTGTTAACCACAAGATTTGGCAAAGAAGAGCAGCCGGTCTCTGTTCGCTCGGCGTTATCGATCGCGTGACTGAACAGCGCGTTCCGGATACGCCGTGATTACGCCTTCGCCCCCAAGAGCCGCCGACTGTTGATCAGATTGTTCGGATCATCGGTTCCATGTCCGTAGATCAGCACTATTCAGAGCCATTTGTGGCATCTGGTCGGTACGCAACGCCCTCGATTTCCACAGCTGCGCCCAGAGCCAACCCCGCCCTTCCGACCGTGATTCGCGCCGGTGGATCCGAACCCATCACCGTTGAGTAAGCCTCATTCATCTCAGGGAACGTGTCCATGTCGGCCAAGAAAACCGACATCTTCACAACGTCAGTGATACCCGCCCCACACGCCTCGAGAATCACCTGCATATTTCGCAGGGTTTGTGTGGTCTGCGGACCCGTTCCACCAGGCACCAGATCCATCGATCCGGGCTGCGTACCCAACGTTCCCGAGATGTGAATCCAGCCGCCGGCAATCGTCGCGTGACAGAACTGTGGAAGTCTCCCGAGACCTTCTACGACAACACGCTCGATGGGAGATTCATCAGTGGGCATGGGGTGACAGTACCAGTGGCATAGTCGACGTCGGATCGATCGAAGTGGCTCAACGGGTGGTTTTCCGACTCAAATCTGGCAGCGTGGAGGGGTGAATGTCCCGAGCACCAGAGTCGACGTAGCGATCATCGGCGCAGGCCCCGCCGGCACAGCAGCGGCGATCCGCGCGGCGCGTGGCGGGGCCAAGGTGATGGTGTTCGAGAAGGCAGCCCATGGACGCGACAAAGTCTGTGGTGACGGACTCACTCCGCGGGCTGTCGGGGCGCTCAACGATCTCGAAATCAACCTCGCGGATGCGCATCGGATCAAAGGTCTGCGGATGATTGCAGGCACCAAGGTCCGCGAGCTCGACTGGCCGAAGACCGGCCGCTTTCCCGACCATGGTGCAGTGTGGCCGCGCCGCCGACTCGATGCCGCGCTGATGGACGCTGCAGCAGAGGCCGGTGCCGAGATGGTTTACGAGACCGAAGCGCTGCCAATCATTGACAATGGCCGCGTGATCGGTGTCGAGGCCGGCAGTAGAAGGGTCCTCGCCGATCTCACAATTGTCGCTGCTGGAGCCCAGGGCGCAGTCGCCCGCATGCTCGGCGCTGACAGGGTCGCTGACGAACCATTCGGACTAGCGATCCGGACATATGCCGCCACCCCGCGTCATGCCGATGCACATCTCGAGGCTTGCCTGTCGTTGAAAGACAAACACGGCACCGCCGTCCCTGGCTACGGCTGGATGTTTCCGGCCGGTGACGGCACCGTCAACATCGGTGTCGGTGCGCTCTCAACGATGAAGGGGTTCAAGAAACTCAACTTGAACACGCTCCTGGAGTCGTACCGCGGCCTCGTCCAGGATGACTGGGACCTCGGACCCAACGAAGAACGCCCACGAGCGTGGCGGCTCCCGATGTCGAGCCAGCGGCGGCACGGACCCGGATGGGTGGCTATCGGCGATGCCGCTGGGTTGATCAACCCAATGAACGGCGAGGGCATCGACTACGGCCTCGAGTCCGGGATGCTTGCTGCAGATCTGTTCCTCGATGATCCGTCGACGGCGCCGGCTCGGTACGACGCGATCATCGGTGAACGATTTGATGCCTTCCTTCGAACGGGCCGACGATTCTCCTTCCTCATTGGGCACCCATGGATTCTGCGCCCGGGCCTCCAACTCTCGGTGAGTACGAACGCGATCGCCAACATCACTCTCGCTGTCATGGGCAACCTGGTCGACAACACCACACCCGGAGCAGCCGGACGAGTCATGTGGCTTGCCGACAAAGGTCTCGGCGTCGCAGACCCCGTATTGCGCAAGACGCGCGCCAAGACCTGAGACTCAACCCTCTCTATCCGAGGGCCTCCAGGATGGGCCGGAATGCATCCAGTTCTCGAACGACGTAGTAGCTGATTCCCCAACGCTCCTTGCCGGCTCGCATCTGCTGGACGATCTCGTCGATCGATCCAACAAGGATGTACGGAATCACAGCTGCATCATCGATCGACAACCCACGAACACGATCACAGACTCTCGACAGCGCCGCGCCGCGGTCATCGGTGACCTCGACAACCTGCACGAGAGCGTTCATTTCGACCTGGTCGAAACGGTCACCTGCACCATCGCGCACCTGTCCGACCTGGGCGTCGAGCCAATCTGTATCCCACCGCACACCGTGACTGTGTCCGTCGCCTGCAGTTCGGCCGAGCCCCTGAAAACCGATGATGTCCGCGTGCCTGCCCGCATGCGCGAGCAGGCGAGTGCCGTTACCGCCGACAAGGATCGGAACCCTCTCCTGAGCCGCCGCGTCAATCTGAGCATCGCGTACGTGATAGTGGACTCCATCGAAGTCAACCGGCGACCCGTCGAGCAGTTGCCTGATGATCTCAACGGACTCGGCCAAACGCGCTTTCCGTTCGAGTCCCGAAGACATATCGAGCCCAGTGGCGGCGTATTCCTGAGGGGTGTGTCCAGCGCCTAGGCCTAGCTCGAATCGGCCGTTGGAGAGACGATCGATGGTCGCCGCCTCCCACGCAAGTTGCACCGGGTTACGCATGTCGTTGTTGAGCACGAACGTGCCGAGCCGGATCGTTGTAGTTACCGCGGCCATTGCCGCAAGCATTGGCAGCGGCGCAGGGCCCGGGCCAACGTGATCGCTGGCAAGCAAAATGTCGAAGCCGAGTTCCTCGGCCCGCCGCGCCGCGGCTAGGGGGTCGCGTTCATGTTCTCCTGTCAGCTGGAATCCGACGCGTACCGAGTTCATCGCCGCTCAGTCGATGTCCTGGGCACCGAGACGCCACGCTGCGAGGGCCAACGCGACAACAGCCGCTAACAGAGGCACGATGATGCCGACAGCGAGCGAGAAGTCGGCGAGATCAAGGTCGACGCCGGTCTGCTCCACGAGGATCGAGCGTGTGTACTTGCGAAGCGCAACCCGCGCAACACCGGGGCCCGCCCGCGCAACAAATCCCTCCCAGATCAAAATGTATGCCAGGCCCCACACGATGAAGCGTTTGAGCCACGTCCCGAGAAAGGTGAAGACCGCAACATAAACGGTCACACCGATACAGCCAGCGATGAGGGTGCCGGTCACAATGCCGCTACCGGTACCGGTCAAGATCGCCGCTGCCACAACAGGGATGAGGGTGATGGGCGCGGTCAGCGTCCAGGCCGCTCCTGCTGCGCCAACTACGATCGGCCATCGAGCCATCGGGCGAAGCCACAAATAGACGAGTGTCTTGTCATCTCGGAGGTCGCCAATCGCCGCGCCACCGAACACCAATGCGACAACAGGTATGACTAGACCTAGTCCGATACTTGCAATCAACCGGACCGCATCATTGAGTGACGCATCGGAACTTCCGAGCGCCCATCCGGCCACAGGGGCCACCAATGCCAACATGGTCAGAGCAATGATTCGTCCGCGACTCGTCAACTGGCGCAACACAATCCGGTACGTCAACGCGATCGCAGTGAGCGATGGCACCTCGCGAACAGGACGGTCGGCGTCTGAGCGTTGCGTATCGACGGTGGTCATCGGCCCTCCACGAGATATCGAAAGACCGACTCGAGGTCATCGTCGAGCGGACTGACCTCGGTGAGGCGAACACCCAGGTCAACAGCGAGGACAGCCAACTGCCGACCGAACGCATCCACATCGAGTGTGTCGACCAGCACGTAGCCATCGTCCAGCGAAAGCCCACTGACCAGCCCGTGATCAACGAGTGCCGACCCCAACTTCCGCGGGTCGGAAGCGCCGACACGGATCCGATGAGGGCGATCATCCATCAAGTCGCGAAGATCGCGGTAGTCGCCACTCGCAATGAGTCGGCCCTGGGCAATCACCAAGACTCGCGAACCCAATCGTGCAACCTCGTCGAGCACGTGGCTCGACACCAGAACACAGCGACCCTCATCTCCCAACCGGTGAAACAGGGCGATCATGTTCCTGCGCTGAACAGGATCAAGCCCGGCCAGCGGCTCGTCGAGGATCAATACCTCGGGATCATTGACAAGCGCCGAGGCGATCTTCACGCGCTGGCGCATCCCCTTGGAGAATTGTCCCAATGGTTTCGATCCAACATCGGACAATTCGACGGCCTCGAGCGCACCCGCCGCCGCGTCATCCGCATCCCTCACCGCCTGAGTTCGAGCCGCGAATACAACGAACTCGGAGGCGCTGAGATGATCGAAGAGCGCGTCCTGTTGGGCAACAAGTGAAATCCGTCCGCGCACCGCTCGGTCGTGACGCGGGTCGGTGCCTAGTACCTGAACAGTGCCACGCGACGGTGGCGTGAGCCCGCACATCATTCGGAACAACGTCGACTTTCCGGCCCCGTTCGGGCCAAGCAACGCAGTTACTCCCTCGTCGATCGAGAAGCTGACTTCGCTGACTGCCACAACGGAACCGAAGAACTTCGACACGTTGTCCACCGCGATCATTCCGGGGTAGTTGGTCGGCGCGGGTGGCGCCGGAGCCTGGACTACCGGGGGTGGGAGTTCGGTCATCGCGCAATCACCAGCCTCGAGTACCGCCACCAGACGATCGCCAGACCACCGACCGTCCACGCCAGGTTCACCGCAACGACACTCAGCGTTGAGACTTCAGGGAAGTTGCCCGGCTGGCCAAATATTCGGAACACCAATTCAAACGGCATTGAGTAGAGATCGAGTAGCCGCCAATAGGGCGACAGTCCGGCGCCTTCCACGAGCGCGGCCGCAAGAGCCGGCGAGACAAGTACAACGAGAACAATCGCGATCGCCGCAAAGGCTCGTCGATCGGTGAGGCTCGAAGCCGCCATCGAAACTGCCGTGAGGGCGCCAGACACAGCGAGGCCAGAAATCGCGATACGAAACAGTACGAGTAGCCAGCCGCCGAGACCATCGGGTCCGGACCCCTCCACGGTGTACCCGAGCAACATCAAGACGGGCGGTCCGAGCGTTACGAGAGCGAGCGTCGAGGCCACAGCAATCGCCTTTGCCGTGAGATAGGTCCCACGATCCAGCGGAGTCGACAGATACATAGCGAGCATGCCGTTGCGACGGTCCGAAACAAGTACCTCAGGCGCCACCATCGCTGCGAAGAGCAGAATGGCCAATGTGATGAATCCGTAGTATCCCGGATAGTCAGCCACCTCTTCCGGTTCGAGGATGTTGCCCGGGATGAGGACGGCTACTCCGATGAACACAACTGCGGGCAAGTAGGCGATCACCACGGCGATGACCGGGAAGATCTTGTATCGAGCGGGTCGCCCAAGGCCGAGCGTCGCCCGGATGCTCTCCCAGCTAACACTTCGAATGGCCCCAGCAACTCCGGAGCGCTCTCCCTCATATGGTTGGAAGCCGCGCTCAACGATGTGTGCATCGCCGCGACCACTCACGAAGTAGCTCCTAGTTCTGGACTGCTTCCGGTCGAGTTGTGCGGTGCGAAGATGTCATCAAGGGTCCGACGATGCTGGCCCAAACGGCGAATTCGTGCGCCGGCACTCGCCACCGAAACGTTCGCCAGATCAAAAAGATCATCGTCGGGCTTACCCCCGATTGACAAGACCATCCCCGAGCGCCTGACGGTGGCTCCGCCAGCAATCAGCGAACAGACGACCTCGTCAATGGCTCCGAGTCGATCGTCAATCTGGACCAACTCCAAATCAATTCCGCCGGACGCGCCAGCCAGTTCAGCCATCGACCCTTGAGCAACCAGAGCGCCTTCGGACAACGCAACCACGTGGTCACAGACTCGCTCGACCTCTTCGAGAACGTGCGACGAGAGAAGCACGTCAATTCCGAATTCCCGGTTGATCTGCACGATGATCCCGAGCATGTAGTCGCGCTGCACCGGATCGAGCCCGTCGGTTGGCTCATCGAGAACGATCAGGTGTGGATCGGCAGCGATCGCCTGGGCAAGTTTCACCCGCTGGCGCTGTCCGGTCGACATCGTGCCGAGTGCCCGGAACCGCTCTTCGCCCAGACCTACGAGAAACAACGAATCGCTGGCACGACTCCGCGCCTCATCGCGGGGAAGGCCCTTCACCTCAGTGAGGTGTCGGACGTAGTCGTACGCACGAAGGTCGTCCGGAAAGACATTGCGTTCGGGCCCGTAGCCGATCTGCGCTCGCAGAACGGGTCCGTCCGTTGTTGGATCGAGACCAAGCACGGTGATCGAGCCGCTGGTCGGCTTCAGCAACCCAAGAGCGAGGGAGATCAAGGTGGTCTTGCCAGCGCCATTGGCGCCGACCAAGCCTGTTACCCCGGGGGGAACCGAGAGATCGAGTTGGTCCAGAGCAAGTGTGGAAGGAAACTGCATGACCAGGCCCTGAGTCTCGATAATGGCGGTCACCGCTCCGATTCTTGCAGCTCATCTCGCGGCTCGCTACCGGACGATCCCATCTCGCTCAGTACCGTTGGCCCATGAGCGTCACTCACCTTCCGGCCACCGCATCCGCCAACGAGGTCCACGACGTTCTGCAACGAGATGCTGCCCTGATCATCGACGGCTTAGCCGACGTCGAGCTCATCGATCGAATCGCGTCCGAAATGAGGCCGTACATCGAAGCGACACCTTCGGGCACGGACGATTTTTCGGGACGCGCTACCAAACGAACGGGTGGGCTCATCGGCCGCTCGCCCGCCACCCATCAAATCGTTCAACATCCGATGGTCCTCGATGTTGTAGGCAAACTGCTCCACCGCGCGAAGAACTACCAGCTGCACCTGACACAGCTCATTTCGATAGGACCGGACTCGCCGGGCCAGACAATCCACCGTGATCAATGGGCGTTCGATTTCTTCGAGTTTCCCGACGACTACGACGTTCAGTGCAACACGATCTGGGCGATGACCGACTTCACGGAGGAGAACGGTGCAACAAGGTTGATGCCAGGGAGCCAGCACCTTCCGAACAGCTTCGAACACACCATTGACGAAACCGTCCCAGCGGAAATGTCAAAGGGTTCGTGCCTGCTCTATACCGGCAAGGTGTATCACGGCGGCGGCGAGAATAGGTCTGACAACACACGCATCGGGATGAACATCACCTACAACGTCGGTTGGCTGCGGCAGGAGGAAAATCAGTACCTGTCCGTACCCCGCGAAATTGCCGAAGAGCTCCCCGATGACCTCCTACGGCTGATGGGGTACCGGACCGGTGCTTACGCACTCGGCTACGTCGACGATCTCCGCGATCCACTCGATGTGCTCCGCGGGTCCAGCGGCGCGGCCAGCTTCGGAGACAGCGCCGCTCCAAAGCTCTGACCTGATTCCGATCCCACAACCCCTAGTCGCGCCCACTCAGTTTGTGTCAGCAGAAACCCGTGGCGTCACCGTAAGTGCCGACACAAATCTCAGCCCGGGAGTTTGTGTCAGCAAAAACCTGTGATGTCGACGTAAGTGCCGACACAAATCTAATGGCACAGGTGGGGCGGGCCTGACCCATCAGGCATCGATTAGTTCTTTGCCTGACTGTTCGTCGTCGCCGGCTGCGTCACGTTGCTCGGCGTCGTGCGCCAGAGAAATTGCTGAGGAGTGCACCCCACCCTCGACGTTGAGGGTCGGCAATATCCGGTCGAGCCACTTTGGTAGCCACCAGTTCCGCGCTCCCAGCAACTCCATCGTCGCGGGAACAAGAAGCATTCGAACAAGCGTCGCATCGAGGAATACCGCCGTCGCGAGCCCGAGCCCGAACATCTTGATGATCCGATCCTCTTCGAGCACGAAGCTGCCGAACACGACGATCATGATCGCCGCGGCCGCCGTGATCACCCGCGCTGACGCGGCTAGCCCGTCGGCAACCGACTCGACCGGATCGCCTGTGCGATCGAACTCCTCCTTGACCCGCGACAGCAGGAAGCGCCGATCGACAACATGTTCATGATCACGGCCTTGAGCGGCACGAGCAACGATCGGAACACCATCATCAGTAGGAGGAACGAGAGCGTCAAAACCGCCCCGAAGAAGATCGGGAGGCGAGCAGCGAGGTACGAACTGAAATCTATGTTGGCAGCCACTGAACCTGTCACGTTGACTACGAGATCACTGCCCGCCGTGGCTTCCGGCACGACGTCGTCACGAAGCGTCCCGACGAGGTCAGTTGTGGCTTCGTCTTGCGGACCAGTTGTCGGTATCACCTGGATGATGACCGCCTCCGGCGCATCGAAACTGTTCGGGATCGGACCGTTGGCCTCTGCGACACCCTCGGTCGACTCGAGCGTTTCAACAAGGCCCGTGAGAACCTGCGCGTCCTGCGGGCCGGTCAGCTCGGCGGTGAGAAGCAACGGACCGTTGGCCCCTGGACCAAAACCGTCGCTGATCAGCTCGTAGGCCTCGCGCGTCGTTGTGCCCTCGGCGCTGTTGCTCTCGTCGCTGAAACCCAATCGCATGTTGAGCACCGGTATCGAGAGCAGAAGCAGAAAGATGCTCGTGCTGAGCGCGACCTTCCACGGATTCTTCTGCACAAAACGACTCCACCGATACGCGGTCGTTTGGCGAAGCGGCTTCTCTTTCCGCGGCGGTAGTTCCTTGCGCAGCGGAGCGTAGGCAAGCGACGCAAGCAGAACGACCACCGCGAGCGGGGCGCCGATTAGCAGAGGCTGGATTCCGAGACCGAGACCGAGCAGGGCGACGGCTACGAGTCCGGCGGCGATGAGACCCCGACGGCGCGTGACATCGACTCGACTCCCGGCAAAGCCCAGAAAGGCGGGAAGCAGCGTGATCGAAGCAACCATGGTCACCAGCACGGTGACAGCGGCACCGGTGGCAAGACCATTGATGAAAGGGAGACCCATGATGAACATGCCGAGGAGCGAGATCACGACAGTGAAACCGGCGAACACCACGGCACGGCCCGCTGTATCGATTGCAGCGACGGTGGCATCTTCCGGAGAGTGACCGGCCTTCAGACCTTCGCGGTATCGAGTGACTATGAAGAGGGCGTAGTCGATGCCGACACCGAGGCCGATCATCGCTCCAAGCGTGAGCGCAAAGTCGGGAACTGACAACACACTCGAGAGCAGCAGCGTGATTCCGGCACCGATACTGACCCCGAACAACGCAACACCGATGGGCAGCCCCATGGCGAGTACCGAGCCGAACGCCAGGATCAACACGACAATGGCAAAGGCCAGGCCGATCATCTCGGACTGCGGTGGTTCGAACCCAGCCAGTGCTTGGCCTCCGATCTCGACCTGAAGCCCATCGATACCGACAGGTGCCAGGCCTGCGATTTCCGTGCCGATCTCGGCTGATCTTCCCTCGGAAATGTCTTCGGAGAGGTCAACCTGGGCATACGCGATCAGGCCGGCCTGATCACCTTCGGTCGCAACGAGCCCGAGCTGTTGGCCTTCGGGTGAATATGGGCTCACCAGCATGACACCTTCGATGTCATCGGCCGCCGCGAACATCTCGGTCATTGCAGCTTGCACATCGGGCTCGTCGACGCCCTGTTCGGCATAGAAAACAATCGATCCCGAGCGCCCGCTGCCAACGCCGCCGAAGTACTCGTCGAGTGTGATGAACCCGTTCTTGGACTCGGAGTCGGGAATTGAGAACGAACTGTCGCTCGAGGTACCGACCGTTCCGACCATGGCGAATACTGCGACAAGAACCACAATCCAGGCCCCGAGCACCGGCCAACGATTCCGAAATCCGAAACGTCCCAGTCGAGCCCAAGCGGACAGGGAGTCGGGCGTGCTGGACGACGCTTCGTCAGCTGGATCAATGAGGGAAGTGGACGTCGTGTTCATTATTGGACAGTGTGTCCAGTAGAATGCTCAATTGCAAACATCTAGACGAATTCGTGTCAAACGACACACTGATCGCTCGCCACTCCCCTCACAGCTCCATGACCCCGACATCACCAGCCACGACGTCCACCGACGCGACTGCCTCGTGTACCGGCGCGCGCCCAGACGACCCTCGAGTCGAGAGGACTCGCGCCGCCGTTATCGAGGCTGCCGTCGAACTGCTGATGGTTGACGGCCCGAGTGCCGTCACACACGCGAACGTCGCCAGCTCTGCCAACGTCAGCCGCACCACGGTCTACAAACACTGGCCGACCCGAGCCGACCTGCTGCGCTCGACAATCGAAGCACTCGGGAAGACCGCTCCCCTGGTCACGTCCCTCACGGGAGAGGTCAGAGCCGACCTCGGGATTCTCTTCCAGCATGCCATCGACGACTTGGCAGACGATCAGCGAGCACCACTGATGGCGATCATGATGGAAAGGGCGCTCCACGACCCCACCGTCACGGCCGTCCGCGATGAGCTCATCTCTGAATTCGAGCCAATCTTTCAAACCATCATCAGATCGGCGATCGAGACCGGAGACATCCGTCACGACATCGACCTCGACCTCGCAGTGGCCTCGATCATCGGCAGCTTCCTTTTCATTCGCTTCATGTCGCCACAAGAATTCGATGCGGCAACAGCGGGCCGCATTCTCGACGACTTCGTCAGCGTCAACAGACCCCGTTGAACGGGCGATGCGACTCGTCAGCCGTCGCGCTG
>JADWMG010000181.1 GCA_015767405.1 Actinomycetota bacterium | reverse complement strand
TTTCCAACCGGGATTCCCATCCCGCCGATTCCGAGATCCCCGAGCCCGAGCACTCGTTCGCCGTCGGTTACGACGACAACGTCGATCTCGTGATCACCGATTGCATTGTCGAGCAGTTCGCCCACCTTGTGACGCTGTGGCCATGACAAGAAGAGGCCGCGCTCGCGGCGGTAGATGTGCGACCACTGCTCGCAAGCCACGCCGACCGTCGGTGTGTAAACGATCGGTAGCAGATCGGCCAGATTCTGATCGAGAAACGCGTAGAACAGAACGGAGTTCCGATCCTGCAAAGCACGCAGGAAGACATGCCGCTCGAGATCTGTGTCCTTCTGGTCGTACTCGACGGCGACCCGACGAAGTTGTGTGTCGAGATCCTCGATCACCGGTGGCAGCAATCCTTCGAGATCGAGGCGACTTCGCTCCTCAGAGGTGAACGCGGTGCCCTTGTTCAGGTACCGGTCAGTAAGCAGCAATCGTCCCGATGTCGTCATGGTCTCCGACGCTAGCCATCGTGCCACGAGCCTTCCGTCGCGATTGACGCATATGCCTCATTCAAACCCGCTTCAAACCCGCAAATCTTGCGGAATTCGAACTCCCAGCGTCCGAGTTCCGCAAGATTTCCCTCAGTTCGGTCCACAGCGACCCACTGAGCCGCGGCGCTGCGTGGAAATCACTCGACAGCTGAACCACATCATGCGCACAATCTTTTCGGGGAATTCACGCGTTTCGTGTCACCCGCGTTGGCGTGTCGTTCGTCTGTATTGGCATCCAACCAAAGGAGGCTGGCATGGAGTGGTGGGTACTCGAACTGATCACGGTCGGCGTCATGATCGCCATCGTCGGCATTCTTGGTCCGCTGATCAAGCGTTTCGGAAAGTCGTACGCCGCCGACGTATTCCGCGTCAACCCTCGTACGGGCAAGAGCTATCTCGTGCTCATGGACTTCGCCTACTACATGATCTTCGGCGCCTACATCCTGTTCTCGATCAAGTGGGAACCGGACACTGGATGGGAGCAGCAGGTGAATGCTGAACAGCTCCAGGGGTCGGTTGTGCGCATCGGCGGGATGCTTCTGCTGATGGGCCTGTTGCACGGGTTGAACGTCCTCACATTGCCCGTGATCGGCCGCATATTCACCCTCAATCGACAGCTCGACGACGATGTCGCCGGCCCTCGGGCTGCCTGAATAGGGCCAAGGAGCGACCGAGCAGGCGACCGCCAGGACCGGAGATGACGTGACGACAGATGGGGCGCTTGCGACTGCTGGCGGTGTCGTCGATGCCGACGCGCTCGTGGCCGATCTGTTCGCGCAGGAAGGGACCTCGCTCGTCAGGCTCGCCCGGTTGTTCTGTGACGATCGCAATGCGGCGGAGGACCTCGTGCAAGAAGCTTTCATTCGCCTTCATCGGTCTGCAGGTTTGATCCGCGACCTCGACCGTGTACCAGCGTTCCTTCGTTCGATTTTGATCAATCTCGCGCGCGACCACAACCGTCGAGGTCTGATGTCGCTGCGTCATCGGCACACGGCGGACCGGGTCACCGCCCCGCCTGAACCAGACGACCGTGCTGTGGCGGACGAGGAGTCCGAGGCGGTGCTGGTCGCGCTCCGGTCATTGCCCGATCGCCAACGCGCGTGCCTTGTGCTTCATTACTACGAAGAGTTGTCGATTGCGGAGGTCGCGGAGGCTCTCGATATCTCGAAGAATTCGGTTAAGACGCATTGCCGCAGGGGATTGGCTTCCCTCGAATCACGACTGGAGGAGTCCGAATGAACGTCGAACAACGGCTCGTTGACGCGCTCCGAACGGCTGACCAAGTGGAGCCCAGCCCGGATCTGTGGTCTCGCGTGCTGCACTCGATCGAAGAGGATCAGACTCATCGGCGCAGGGTCGTCACCTCGATGGCTGTCACGCTCGCCACCGTCGCCGGGCTGATCGTTGTGGGAGCCCTCAGCCTGACTGACGGACCAGCGGGTCGATTCGTGCGTTTGCCGGTGATGGAGTTGATCGAGACGATCGCACTCGTTGTGCTCGTTGCGGTGCTTGGGCCTGCCATCCAGCGTTTCGGTCGGGGCTATGCAACGGACCTGTGGCCTGCAACGCCGTCGACTGCCACGTCCCTCGTCCGATTGCTCGACATCGCGTATCTGCTTGTGTTCGGCGGATATATCTTGCTGACGGCCGGGTTCGACTTCGGAACGTCGGCAACGCGGGCCAGCGAATGTCTACTCAGAGACGTCAACTGCGCCACCGTTCAGAGTCAGCTCGAATCAGCCGGGCACCGGGTCGGAGGGCTCATTCTGATCATGGGCCTCCTACACGCTGTCACGATCATGGTGTTACCGGTGGTTGCGCTGGTGTCGAACTCGACCAGGGTCGGGCGGGCGCTCCCGAAGTGGCTGGTAGTCGTTCTTTTACTAGTCGGGATCGTGGTCGGTGGGCAGGGTCTGTTGATGCTTATCGGTGGCTTGGTGGGAATGGCGGGATCGTGATTGCGATAGGCGGCGTCAGTGGCGTCATCGTTGCCTGTGAACCCGCGGCCAAGTTGCGGTCACCCGTCTTCTTCACCGCAGACGATGAGGCCGTAGTCGCGGGCTCGGCGGTCAATCTCCTCGAAGGGGTCTTCCTCGCTGTCGAGTGCAGCGAGCGCAGCTTCGTCACCATCGGCAGCGGCATCCATCAAGACAGCGAATTCGGTAAGTGCAGCGTCTTGATCGGCGATGAGTTCGTCGATCAGCTCCCCGTCTTCGGCCGGCGGCTCGAGTGCACCGATGCTGTCGAGCTGTTCGTTCATGATCGGAAGAACTTCGTCCATTGCCTCGTCGAACCGCACGAAGAGCAGCAACTTGTTGTCCGGGTCGTCCCAATCCACGTCTTCCAGATTGTTGTAGACCTCGTCGAACAGGGGCTCGACCCGGTCGTTCGTCGACTGGCAGATCGCGTTGGCCTGTTCGATGAACTCGGCTTTGGAGAGCGGCTCGGATTGAACTCCGCAGGAAGCGAAGAGCAATCCGGCGGTGACGGCGCTCGTGAGAACGACCCCGGTGTGTGTTGGCAGTTTGAGCATGGTGTCCTTTCGCGGCCCGCGTCTCGGGCTCTTACACAGACAGACGAACCGATGGGTTCATCGGGTGACACCGACAGTTCGTTGTGACCGCCTGACCGAATGCATCGCGTTCGCGTCACCCATGTTGCTTGCTCGTGCGTCTGTATGAGTTGAGGAGGCGATGCTGCCGTGACGAATGTGATTGAGATCGAGAGCCTGCACAAGTCGTATCGCAGGCGCGGAGGTACAACCGTTGCCGTTGATGGGCTGGATCTGGCCGTCCCAGAAGGCGGTGTCTACGGGTTCCTCGGCCCGAACGGATCGGGAAAGACGACGACGATTCGCTGCGTACTCGGGCTGGCACGCCCGACGAAGGGGGAGCTTCGGTTGCTCGGTCGACCGGTTCCGGGTGGTCTGCGCGACTCGGTGAGACGCATCGGTGCGATCGTCGAGACTCCTGCCCTCTTTCCCACGATGACCGCCCGCGAAAACCTTCGGCTGCTCGCCGCTGTTGACGGGATTGCACCGCGAACCGTCGACGAAGTGATCGAAGAGGTGGGGCTCACCGACCGCGCGGACGACCTGGTGAAACGCTACTCGCTCGGTATGAAGCAGCGCCTCGCATTGGCGGCCGCCCTCATGAAGGACCCGGAGTTGCTGATCCTCGACGAGCCGGCGAACGGCCTGGACCCCGCTGGGATGCGCGAGGTCCGCCAACTGCTGCGTCGCCTGGCCGATGACGGCCGCACGGTGTTCGTGTCGAGCCACATCCTCGCTGAAATGGAGTCGACGTGTGATCGGGTCGCGATCCTTGCTAGAGGACGATGCGTCTGCCACGGCACGGTCGAAGAGGTGATCTCCTCGCTCGGTCACCGCTCGGCAGTCGTGGTGAAGGTCGCGGATCTCGATACGGGGCAGCGTGCACTCCGAGATGCAGGGATGGTCGTGGGGCGCGAAGCAGAGGCCTTACGCGTGGAGGTATCTCCCGACTCCGCCGGTGACGTCACGCGAGTACTCGCCCAAGCCGATCAGTGGGTAACTGAGCTCCATCCTGATCACTTCAGCCTGGAGGACGTGTTCCTCGAACTCACCTCATCAGCGCCCGACGACGTCTCCACACTCGAGGCCGAAGCACGTTCTACCCAGGTCGAGGAGGTCAGCGCATGAGTCTCCTGAAGACCGAGATGCGAAGGGCCCTCCAGCGGCGGGCTGTGCGGGTGCTCATCGCTATCGCACTTGTCGGATGTGCAGTTGCCGGGTTGGTCGCCTATTTCGGTTCGGCGGGCAAGACAATTACCGAGCTACGGTTCGACGACGAAGGGCACCCCGCGGTCATGACTGATTGGTGGATCGCTGAAAGCGCCGAGGGTTTTCTGGTGGTCGCCATGTTCTTCCTCTTCCTCGGAGCATTCTTCGGTGGAGCGACCGTCGCCGGTGGCGAATGGCGCGCTGGCACCGTGACAACGGTCCTCACGTGGGAACCGAGACGCCTTCGGCTCCACGGAGCGCGCACTGCTAGCGCCGGGGTCCTCGCGTTCGTCATTTCGCTCGCCCTGCAGGTGCTTTTCCTGGCCTCGTTCCTGCCAGCGGTATTCCTCAACGGCACTACGGCCGGTGTCGACGGCGCTTTCTGGGTTGAGCTGGTCGTCGTGATGGTTCGGATCTCGGTGATCACCGCGGTTGTGGCCATGCTTGCCATCGCCCTGGCTACCGTTGGCCGCAACACAGCATTCGCCGTGATCACGATGTTCGCATGGCTGGTCGTCGTCGAGGGTCTTATCAGGGGCCTCAAACCGTCACTCGCCAGATGGCTCTGGGCCGAGAACCTCGGCACCATCATGAGGTGGGCTCAGCTCGACGCTGTCGACTTCGCCAGAGGTCCCCTGACTGCGAGTGCAACCTTGCTCATTTACTGCGCTGTCATCGTCGGGCTGGCAAGCGCGTCGTTCCAGCACCGTGACATCGCAGGCGCGTCGTGATC
>JADWMG010000433.1 GCA_015767405.1 Actinomycetota bacterium | reverse complement strand
GAGACATGCCCGACGAGGCTGCGGCGCTGGCGGCGGAGTACTGCGCGGATCGAGGCCCAGAAACAAACCCAATTCTCGGTCCGACAACATGCACCGATGGCAAGATCAACATCGAAGTCCAGTGGCCGGGCCCATCCGTCATTCAAACCCGCATCGCGGAAATTCTCGACGAGGGTTGGAAGAGTTCATTCAATGTGAGCTTCAACGAACTGGCTCAAGACGAGAACATCCAGCAAATCGTTCTGGGCGAGTACAACGTCGCCACATGGCGTCAGTTCGATGCCGTGGATCCATCGACCGACAAGGTGTGGCTCATGTGTCGAACGATCGACTTCATCTCGTTGAACTTCCCCAGGTACTGCGACGAGGAACGGGATCTCCTCATCGATGAAGCTCAAGGCTCAACTGACCCCGACGTACGTGTCCCGCTCTATCAGGAGATCTCGCAGAACATGCACGACGCCTACACCTACGTCTTTCTGACTCACAACATTTGGGACAATGCGTTCGCCGAAGACGTCCGCGACATGTGTGACAGGACAACCCTGACGGCACGCTGCTGCGCTGCGCCGTCAACGGCCGAACATGGTTCGACTCGGTCTGGTTCGCCAGCGTGTCGGCATCAGCGGAAGCGGACTGGTGCGGGCGCTGCCCATCGGGTGTGGCCCCGACGGGACCAGCCTGAGGCGAGGAGGTAGATCACCGCGGATGCCGTGAGTGCTGCGCTGATCCCAACTCGCTGCGCAACGATTCCCAGGATGATCCCTCCGCTGATCTCGCCGAGCGATTGGGCTTGGCCCACGAATGAGTGAACGGTTGCCCGGTTCGAGCGATCGGTGAAGTGATTGGTCCAGCCGACGGTCACGGTCCGGGCAATACTTCGCGCCGTCCCTTGGGCCACCATCCCCACAAGCGCAATCGCGAGGAGCCCACTCTGCGCGAGAAGGCCAACGCCAATCGCGGTGAATACGTTCAGGACCACCATCGCGGTCACCAGTTTGGGACCGGCGAGCCGGCGGCCAAAGATCAGTGGCCAAAGATCAGTAGCAACACGATCACGCCCAACGACTGCACGACCGACGCTCCACCGACGAGCAGTGCCGGGTTGATGGTTCCTTCGAACCCGATCTGGGCGAGCCGAGCTACTGACAGCCTGTCGACGGCCTCGCTGGCGAAGCCGGTAACGACGGTCACTACCAGCAGGACGCGTAGCCCCGGTCGGTGAGCGGCCTGGAATCCCTCGCCCAGCAATTGACGTATTCGGCTTCGAGCCGAAGCCTCGTGACGCTGGAATCCTGTCTCAGGCATTCGAAAGATGAGAACGATCCCCCATCCGATCAGAACGATCCCAACGGCAAGCAGCGCGATCGACAGCGATGTCGCGGTCGCGAGCAGCGCTGTAGTGGTGAGACCGACGATCGACCCCACGGCCTCGAAGCGGCCTCGGCGCGGCAACACGGTGTCGACCACCTCGAGCGAGCCGACCTCGTCGGTAAACCAGGCCACTTCCGCACCGCTGCGAAAGGTAGATCCAAAGGCCCACAACACCTGAGTCCCAACGAGCATCGCGAAACTGGTGGCTACACCGGCGCCGACGATCGCAAAGCCACAAATAATGAAGGCGATGATCACAGAAAGCCGCCGGCTACGAATGTCGGCGACCACTCCAGTCGGGATTTCGACGAGCAGAATGGTGATCTCCTTGGCCGTTCCCAATAGCAGCAATTGCAAGGGGTCGAGTCCGACATCGATCACGATGCGCAGAAAGAACAGCGTCCAGTAGCTCGACCAGCACAATTGCCACACGAATCCCGAGTGCAGGAAGATCCTCAGCGTCCTGCGATCGGGGGCCCCGGCTCCATCCGCCATCTAGCCAGCATGGCTGCATCAAGCCTTGACCTGTTAGCGCTACATTGACAACTGATGCCGCCAAACAGCCAAATCTTCATCCGGCCGGCCACTTTCATGTACCGCGCTGGTGAGACTGTGCCTGAGCACACCCACAGCGAGCACCAACTCGTCTACGCCGATTTCGGTCTGCTCTGCGTTGATACCCCATCGTCACGCTGGGTTGTTCCACCACTGCGCGCACTCTGGGTCCCGGCGCAAACTCCACACGCCATCACAGCCAGGGCCGACAGTGAAATGTCAACGCTCTATGTGGACCAGACTGTCGCCGTCACCGGCCTCGACAATGTCACCGTCATCTCGGTCAGTCCTCTTCTACGAGAACTCATCACCCACATCCATCAGAGCCCACCAACTGGCTCAGCACTCGCCCG
>JADWMG010000180.1 GCA_015767405.1 Actinomycetota bacterium | reverse complement strand
CGGGTTCTTGAGCATCGCATGGGAATACTCGAACCCAACCGTTCGCGCTGGGGGAAACTGCAGTGAGGTTCAACGCCACGGCAGTTGCGCCGTCGGGAGCCGGGCTTGCGCCACCCTCGACATCGAGTCGGCGGACCTCTCCTGCTACGAGGGCTTGAGAGTTCCTCGTGTCAAGCAGTCGACGAGGATCTACAGGGACGAACTCGAGTGAGGCACTGGAAGACATGTACCCGTTGATGTCGATGATCATGTGCGCTCCGTGCACAGAGAACAGACACAGGTCACCTCCATCCAGGGGGATAATTGCCTGGTTCGGCACTACATCGAGTGTTTGGTAGTTCAGGGTTGAGACTGTCGGGACTGACCCGGCACAGTCGTACGCGGTGAAATATCCCGGTCCATCCGGATTTACGATGGTGAAGTTAGCGCTGATGGCGGAGGCATCGCTGGGAATCCCCTGCGTTCCGGCGACCTTGATTCTGACCGTCTGGCTGGCTGGCAGTCGGCCGACCGTTTGCCCGAGCCGTGAGTCGGCGAATCGGAAGGGAGTAACTGATTGGAAGCGGACCGCTGATCCCAGGGCCGCAGACTTCAGGTCCGGCATGTCAACAACGAGGGGAGCGTTGGGGTCGACGTTGAACGACCAATTGGCAGCTCCTCCATCGGAATTGACAGAGACCGTGTAGGTCCCGGTGGTGAGGGGAGCGGCGGGAACAACGATAACGGCGTTGTCGCCACCGAGAATCGAGCTTGCGACGCCGGACGTGTTCGACTTTGTGAGTACGCACGTGGGGACTGGCCCGGACGGACCTGTCAGGGTTGCAGTCGCGCTCGTGACATTGGAAGGCATGAGTGCAATGAGGGGTAGCCCGACCTTCTTGCCGCTCCAGTTGCAGAAACTACGAGGGTCGGGAGATTCTGCGACGAATCGTGTCAAGCTGGTTGTCGAACCGTTGCCGGGGAAGACGATCGGTGTTGCAGGCTTGGGCGCTCCCCAATTGTTGCCGCGTACCACGTCGAGGGTCCCGCCCGATTTCCACGGCGTCGTTGAGGGATTGGGCGGGCTCGAGCACAGCCCATAACCCGCCTGGGTCAGCGAAGGACGCAAGATGCCGATCGCGTGGAACGGGCCTGCCATCCAGAGGTCGATGTGATTTCGCGGAGTGGCTGCGGCGACACTTGATACGGCGACGTTGCCGCTGTTTCCAGCCTGGTCACCTGCGGTTGTGTACCCAGGCGTTCCCGGTGCTTCGTCGTGAGCAATCCCGTTCAACAACATCCAGCACGAATGATTCACAGCCCCGGCAGACCACGATGCATTCGCGGTGATGGGAGCCAGCCCTGATTGGGCACGATAGGTATTGACGATGCCGACCCAGTCGTAGTCTCCAGGTCCGGCGGCCTCAGCTACTCCCGGCGTTACCGCGGGGAGGACGAGTGTCGCAGCGACGGCTCCGGCAGCGAGGAAGCCCGCCAACAGGCGCTTCGGTAGCTGAGTCGAGTTGTTGGAGATTCTGAACATGAGGCCTCGATGCGGTCAGAGACGATGACCACCCTTTCGAGAGCGGTTCATGTGTTCATCGGTGCGTACGAACTGGTTCTGAAGTGTCTTTTTGAGTGTCTTGATGAATTCTTGACAGTCGATTCAGGCCTGCTGTCACGACGTACGATGGGCGTGGTCGCCGACAGAAATGGCGACCATTTCTGCGATGACCAATCTCCCCCCACCACTTGGACCACCCCTTGCAGCGGCTCAGCCTCCGGTCCCGGCCGCTCGTGCAACGGAACTATCGGTGCGGCCTTCTCTGGCGCCACCAGCTGCTCCGCATCCGACGTTGCCGATCGCCTCCGCGATTGGTGCAATTGTGGTGCTCACCGGGTCGCTTACGGCCTCCAAGTTTGTACTCGATGCCCTGGTCGGCCTCGAGTGGCCGGTGATCGTGTACGTGTCGATGCTGGCGCTTATTGGTTACGGCCCCTCGGTCTGGTGGTGTTGGTACGCCAGCCGGCGCTGGGGGAGCGGCCACCTGGGTCCCGATATTGGGCTGACTCCGAGGTGGTCAGATATTGGGTGGGGACCTGTCGTATGGCTCGGTGCTATCGGGATGCAGTTGGCACTCGCAGCAATCGTGATCGGGTTCGGGATTCCAATCACGAACAACACCGATGGCATCACAGAGTTGCAAGCCGATCGCACATATGTGATCTCAATCGTTTTGACAGCGGTGATCGCGGCGCCACTGGTCGAAGAGATGGTGTTCCGTGGGGTCGTCATGCGCGGGCTCCACAGCAGAATGCCTGCGGTGCTGGCGATTGTTCTGCAGGCGGTGCTGTTCGGCGCGGCCCACATTGATCCGGTGAGAGGAGTTGGCAACGTCGGACTGTTCATGGTCCTGTCGGGGGTCGGATTGGCGTTCGGTATTGCTGCGTATCTCTTTCGGCGGATCGGGCCGACGATTGTCGCCCACGCGATTTTCAACACCGTGATCTTGGTGTTGCTGCTGACGGGTGTGGCTGATCGGCTCCAAGACTCTGACCTCGGCGATCAGGTTCTTTCAGCTGGAGAAAGGGTCGCGGTTGTCAATCAACCTGACCTCACCGAATAGGACGGCACATCCGATTCGCACTCGCCCGGCCTGTCGCTGATCGTTGGCCAAGCCGACGACTGGCTGCAGAGTCGCTGCATCGAAAACGCTGATGTAGTCGAGGCGGGCCTCAGGCTCGGCAGCGATGATTTGCTTTGCTGCCTCGATCATGTTTGGCACGGAGCTGAGCTGCTGATTAGCGAGCGCCACGGCGGCATCGAGCGCTCGAGGGAGGCAGATTGCGGCTTTGCGTTGGGGAGTGCTGAGCCGAACGTTACGGCTCGATCTCGCGAGTCCGTCCGGTTCGCGAACCGTGGGGTGGCCAACGATCTCGATCCCGAGATCGAGGTCTGCAGTCAGTTGGCGAATTATCGTGAGCTGCTGGTAGTCCTTCTCGCCGAAGAACGCTCGATCAGGCTGAACGGCATTGAAGAGTTTGGTCACGACAGTTGTGACCCCTTCGAAATGGCCTGAGCGAGTAGTGCCCTCCATGACCTCAGCTAGTGGGCCTGGCAAGACGCGAGTCTGGAACGCTGGTGGGTACATCGACGCGGCGGCCGGGGCATAGACGACGTCGACCGCGGCAGCCGTGCACACCCCGATGTCGCGCTCGACCTGGCGCGGGTACTTGTCGAGATCAGACTGCCCGTCGAACTGCAATGGATTGACAAAGATCGAGACCACAACGAGATCGCTTGCCGCCTTGGCGGCGGCTATCAGAGCGAGGTGACCAGCGTGAAGCGCACCCATAGTCGGAACCAGCCCGATCGTGTGACCATCTTGTCGTTGCTCGGTGGCCCACTTGCGCATGCCAGAAGGATTGGTGATGGTATGCATGGGCGCCGTCAGTCCCGCGACGCCGAGGGGCAAACATCACGGTAGGCGGTGAGATCGCCGATGGTCGTTGCCGCGAGAACTGCATGTGTGCAGGCGGTAGCGAAGGTGTCAGCCGAGGCCGTCAACAGTTGGTTGAGGGCACCGTTTCGCGAACCAGGCACGCGGAGGGTTGTTGATTCAGACGTCATGAGGTGGGTTCCGGTGGCCAACCCGAACACTGTGTCGCCGTCGAACATCGAATGCGCCGGTCGCACGGCCCGGGCAAGGCCATCGTGTGCGACCGAGGCGAGCTTTGAGACCTCAGCCTTTGTCAACTGAGCCGACGTCGCGACAATTCCGATCGTCGTGTTGAGCCGGGGGGTTGCTTGCCCATCCAGAACCTCCACGAGAGATTGGCGCTCAGTGGAACTTGGTCGGCGCAATTGGAAGCAGCGTCGTTCCCACGGCAGCCCAGTGAGTGGGTCGATCGTCGAACCATTGGCGTTGACAACCGCTAGTGCGCCAACAGTAACGTCGAGATCGGGTTGGCCGTCTTCTCCAGGGATTGTGACGATCGTACTGGCGGTTCCAACACCGCCTTGCAGGCCCCCAGCCTTGGCTCCGGTTCCGGCCCCCACAGATCCCCAATGCGATTGCGTCTTACGTGCTGCCTTTGCCGCACGCCGACCAAATTCCGCACCGGGACGATTGGCGAACTGTCCGCCCCGCCCGAGATCGAAAATGACGGCTGCCGGTACAACTGGGACAACACCGACCTGGTCGGAGCCCGACCCGATCGGAAAGCCCAGGTTGCGTTCTTCGAGCCAGGCCATCACGCCATCAGCGGTGGCAAGTCCGTAGGCGCTACCGCCCGATAGGCACACCCCGTGAACTTGGTCAACGAGGTTCTGGGGGGCGAGGGCATCTGTCTCGCGCGTACCGGGTCCACCGCCGCGAACGTCTACTCCAGGAACGGCCCCGGCCGGGACGATGACCGCCGTCGTGCCAGTTTGCCAACCGCGCCCAGTGCGCTGGTAGTGGCCGACGTGTAGTCCAGGAACATCGGTAATCGAGCCCGCTGGTGTCGCGGCAGAGGGATGTCCTCGAGATTTCACGACAGCTCGCTCTGTCCGGGCGTGTTGGCGCGATCGTCCCAAAGATCTCGCAGCGCCGACTCGGGGTCGCTGACGAGATCCGGTTGCGGACCGATGCGTTGAGTCGCCCGGTCTGTCGTGTCGTACTTCGGCCAACCGGGGTCATCGTCGTGGGCGAAGGCGACAATCGCACTCGAGAACTGATCGGCAATCTCTTGTCGTTCGACACCGTCACCGGTGAACAGCTCAACGCCAGGTCGGTGCAGATTGTCGAAGGCAAAAGGAATGTCGAGAGCGTGGCACGAGCCGAGGACGCCACCAAACGACGGCGTGGCGAAGTCGAATGCGTACATCCAGGTAGATGATCCAGAAGTGTTGGAGGAGCGTTTGTCGGCGAGACTCCAAGCAGGCCATCGGAATATTTGGTCGGTCTGCATCGCGGTAACCAGTTGGTTGGCGGATGCCTCAGTGCGGTGTTGGCGATAAGTATCGACGGCAGTCGACGTGCGTTCGCCGAATCTGATAGAGAATTCACGGTTGATGTCGGCGTCGTTCCAGCCCGTTCGGGATGGATCGAACGCGGTGAAAAGAGCAGATTCGTCGCGTGTG
>JADWMG010000179.1 GCA_015767405.1 Actinomycetota bacterium | reverse complement strand
ATTCCGCAGGGCTTTGTCCGCGAAGGACAACACAGATGTTCCCTTGAAGCCGTATCCGTACTTGTGGGTGTCGGCGGAGATCGTGGTCACTCCCGGTACACGAAAATCCCACCGAGGTAGCTCATACCCGAGCGCTTCACCCCACGGCAGGATGAACCCTCCAAGGCAACCGTCGACATGCAGCCCGACTCCCCGATCCAACGCCAATGCACCGAGTTCGGTGATCGGATCGATGGTTCCATATCCGTAATTGGTAGCCGAACCAATGATTGCCACGGTGTTTTTGTCAATGAGCCCGGCCACCGATTCGAGATCGGCTTGAGTCGTGTCGGGGTTGATTGCGGCGCGCCGAATCTCAACATCCAGCAGATATCCGGCCTTGTCGAACGCGGGGTGGCCCGTTTCGGGTTTGACGATGTTAGGACGGTCGATTCCGTTTGCCCGGCCCTGGTCGCGGTAGGCGAGAACAGCGTGCAGGATGCTTCCGGAACCGCCTGATGTCACCAATCCGACAGGCTCTGTGTCTTTGATTGCAGACGCGTTGAGCATGTCGAGCGTCATCGCGATGATTTCGCCCTCGAAGCGAAGGCCTTGGCCATGAACGCGTAGTGTTCGTGATCGCCGCAGTACATCGTGCCTGAGCACTGGCCCGTCTCCCATGTACTGTCCTCGGATCGGGCAAGGTCGTCCAACTCAGCCAGAATCTCGGAGCGGTCTCGTCCAGTTTTCGGCATTGCGGAGTTGATGGGATAGCGGTCGGCGTAGGGGTAAATGCTGCTCATTGTGGGTCTCCTAGAATTCTGCTGAGTGGAAAGATGTGAGGGCTTCACTGATCGGCCGTAGCGCTTCGAATGCCGCCTCGAATTGCTCCTGGTGCATGTTGTACATCGCTCGCTGATCGGCGCGTGGTTCGAATCGTGTCGCTAACTCGACACCGTCGTCGACGTCCGTGCGGTCCAGGTCACCTCGCCGAGCCAGCGCCAAACGGGCGACTGCTCTGGCGACCGCGGTGTCGGGATCGACGGCGGGGGTAATCGGCCGATTGAGTATGTCAGCGAGGACTTGACACCACCCGGGCGACCTTGCTGCGCCTCCGACAAATACGATGTCGTCGATCTTGTTCCCGGTGAAGGCTTCTACGTGAGGCAGTAACCACGCCAGGTTGTGGGCGACGCCTTCGGTGACGCTGCGGACCAGTTCGACGCGGTGTGTTTCCAACGAAACATTGACGAACCCGCCCCTCATGTTGGGGTTGGCGCTGGGTGCCAGGGAGCCTCCCAGCCAGGGTAGGAAGAGGGCACCTCCAGCCCCCGGGGCGCTGTGAGCAAGAGCGTTCTCGAGTTGGGCGAACAGTTCACCCGTGCTGTGGTCTGCCAGGGCGTCGTTGGCGTAGACATGTTGGTCGAGCATGTACTCGACGACGCGCCCTCCGTAGCCGTTCTCGGCGAACACCAGGTAGTTCTCGAGCGAGAGTGCAGGCATCGAGAGGATCTCATGGTCGAGGTCGGTGTTCTTGTCGGCGACCGAGTCGACTAGCACGCTGGTGGTGCCGATCGCCAGACCTCCACGACCGGACCGAGCGACTCCCGCTGCTGTCCCAAGGGCGGCGGTGTCGTTGGACCCGGCATACACCACCGCGGTTGACGGCAGACCCAGCCGGGCTGCCACAGCCTCGTCTAGATGTCCGACTTCGTCATTGATTCCGATGAGTTGTGGCAGATGGTCGGGGTCGAGGCCGGACAGCTCAACAAGGCGGTCGTCGTACTCGGTCGTGCCCAGAGAGCGGTTGTCGCAGAGTTGGGACATGAACATCGAGTGCTGCGTTGCGGTGATCCGGCCTGTCAGTCGAGCCGTGACATAGTCCATCGGCTCCAGATAGGAAGTTGTGGCCTCATGGATCTCGGGTCGGTCATGCTGCAGAAACAACAGATGGGCCAGGGCGAGCCCGCCTCCGACGGGAGGAATGCCGTGGATGTCGATCCACGTCATGAAGGCGTTCTCGTCACGCCCCATGATGTCCCACGAATAGTCGGTGCCACGGTGGTCGCTCCACATGACCATCGGGCCGACGGGCTCGGCACGGGCATTCACTGGCACGATCGACGAATACTGGCTGCACACTCCGATAGCCCCGACCTGAGACGCGACTTGCGGATGCGTCGAGGTCAGTTCGGTAATGGCATCACTGAGGCGGGCCCACAGATCAGACGCATCCTGCTCGACGTCGGTGCCCTGCCGGTTTGTCTGCAGCGTGCGCTGCGTACAACCGACCATGGTGCCGACCGGGTCGACCAGCACCGCCTTCACATTGGTCGTTCCGACGTCAAGCCCCAGTGCGGCGCTCATGACGAGGAATCCGGACGTCCGATCGTGACAGTTGCTTCGAACAGATAGCTGTTGAGCACATCTTGAAGTTGCGCCGCGTTGGCGCCATCATCATCGGCAAGTTCGACGGTCACGCGCATTCCGCGCGGTCCACCCGCCGTGACGTCTACTTCGCCGTTCAGGTTCTGTTCGGCAAGAAGTTCTCGCACGGAACGCAGGGCAGCGTCGCGTCGTAGCGTCGGCTTGAAGATCTTGCCGACGGCAGTCATCGGAATCGAGTCAACGATGCGGATGTGTTTGGGCCACGCTGGTCGTTCACCGATCTCTGCTTCAGCGAACGCTCGAAGCTCATCTTCTGTGACGGTGGTGTCCGGAAGAAGCTCGACGTAGCAGACCGGCAGTTCGCCGGCGTACGAATCGGGCATTCCAACGGCGGCAGCTACCGCAACTGATGGGTGGCGCTGCAGGGTGTTTTCGATCATCAGCGGGTCGATGTTGTGGCCACTGCGGATGATGAGATCTTTCGAGCGGCCCGCGATGTAGATCCTGCCTTCACTGTCGGCGTAGGCAAGATCGCCGCTGCTGAGCACTCCGTTGACGAAAGTTCCCGTGTTCTGTTCGGGGTCGCGATACCCGGGTGAGACAGTTGGCCCGGCGATTGTGAGCACACCGATTTCGTCAACGTCGCACGGATCGCCGAGCGTTCCGTCATCGGCGAGTCTTCGAATTGTGACCGTTGTGTAGGGCAGGCGCAGGCCGACTGAGCCAGCGCCTCCCGTGCCTGCGAATGGATTGCATGCGATGAGACCCGATGCCTCGGTCATGCCGTAGATCTCGTTGAGACTCTTCCCGGTAACGGCCTCGAACTTCTCGCGCACCGCAACGGGAAGCGGCGAGGCGCCGGTGAGGCCACCACGGATCGAGCTTATGTCGGCTCCATCGAGTGGGACCTCGGCGATCGCTCCGATCGAGGTAGGCACCCCACCGGCGAGGGTTACGCCGTACCGCTCACAGATGCGCCAGTACTGGGACACCATTGCGGGGTTTCTCAGCCCCGACGGTGACATGAGCAAGAGTTCCGTTCCGGCAAGGAACGTGCCGACACCGAGCAGGATCGTGCCGGCGACGTGGAACATCGGCAGGGTGCCGGTCACGATGTCGTCGGGCGTGAGGTTCATCAGAGCCGCACAGCCGTATGCGGCAGTCAGCTGGCCGCTGTGGGTGTGGGCGGCCAGTTTTGGAACACCGGTTGTTCCACCGGTGTGGAAATACGCAGCGACATCATCGCCGCGACCTGGGGAGTTGAAGATCAGGCGATCAGCGGGTTGCTCGTGAATGGAGTCGAAGTAGTCGATGACGCCGTCGACCGGCGGGGTGCCGGGCGGCGCAACGCGCACGAGTTTCAGGTCTGGTATCTGACGCTTCAGCTCGAGCGACTTCTCCCAGATATCGAGCTGCGGGTGCGGGCCTAGGGTGACGAGTATCTTCGCCTCGGATGCCTCGAGCAGGCCTCGAATGTGGTCGGGTTGAAGCAAGAAATTGATTGGCACCGCATAGCCCGCTGTTTCGGCCCCCCAGAGGACCGCATGGGTCTCGATGAGCGTCGGAAGCATGTAGGCCACGCCCGGTCTGGCGCCACCGAGAGTGGAGAACAAGTTCGCTGATTTGCGGACGAGTCCCAACAGCTCCGCGTAGTTGACGCGGCGAGGTTGCTCGTCGTCATCGCCGGTCATCAACATCGTGAGCGCGGTCCGATCCCCGTAGAGGTCTGCTGCCTGCACGAAAACGTCGTAAACGCTGTCGCCCGGGAGGCGCTCTTGAATGGGTGCTTCCGATTCGAACCGTTCCACGTCGGACAACGTCTTCAACGGATTCTCGAGCCAACTAGTCATGGCATGGTCCTCTCTCATTTTTCATCTTCCATGGTTGCAGCGCATTCGACCATGATGTCAGCCGCTGCTACAGCGTCGTCGATGGTGGTCTTCCAAGACGAAACACTGATCCGCATTGCCGGTGCGCCGTTCCATTGCGTTGGTCCACACCAGATGCGTCCGTCACTTTGAATCGCGTCGATCAGGCGTTCCGTTGTAGCGGCGTCGTTCAGGCGCACGAGGACTTGATTCAGCACGACGTCGTTGAGAACGTCGAAGCCAGCGCCACGGAGTCGATCGGCGATCGCGGTCGCTGCTCCGCAGGACCGTTGCACTAGATCCGCGATGCCGGATCGGCCGAGGGCTCGCAGTACGGACCACACCTCGACCTGACGCGCGCGTTGCGACGACTGTGGCGTGTTGTGAGCGGCTTCGAACCCGTCTTCCGGTGGTAGATATCCGGCTGCGGCGGAAAAGGTGCGGCGAAGTGCTCCCGCCTGGCGAACGAACGCGATCCCGCAGTCGTAGGTCACGTTGAGCCATTTATGGCCATCAGTCGCCCAAGAGTCCGCGCGCGTGAGGCCCCTCACGAGATCGGCACGAGTCGGGTCGGCCAGCGCCCACAGCCCGAACGCGGCATCGACATGCATCCAGCCGCCTCGCTCCGTGATCCAGTCGGCGATTTCGTCGAAGGGGTCAAAAGCGCCGGTATTGACCTCGCCAGCCTGGGCGCAAACGATTATCGGACCATCGAGGTCAGGGAGGAGATCGGCTCGCAGACGGCCCTGACTATCCGATGGAATAACCGTCACGCGCTCACGACCCAGACCCACTAATCCAAGGGACTTGCGGAGGGTGCTGTGGGCCATCTCGCCGATTACGACATTCACTTCCGGTGCACCGAATAACCCGTCACGTTGTACATCCCAACCGACGTCCGCAAGCGTTGCGTCGCGAGCCGCGGCGAGGCAACTGGCGTTCGCCACAGTCGCTCCGGTGACAAAGGCGACGTCGGTTTGCTTGGGGAGTCGGAGTAGATCAATGAGCCAGCCGCTACTGACGTCTTGAATTTTCGCGGCGGTGGGCGACATCACCGGAAGCGCCGCGTTCTGGTCCCAGGCGTTGACGATGAACGACGCGCCGAGCGCGACGGGGATGGTCGCTCCGTTGACGAATCCGAAGTACTTCTGTCCGGTGCTGCCCATAGTCGCCGGGCCGCCGATCCGGTTCAGAAGGGTGAGGGCTTCGGTTGGATCGGTCGGTCCATCCGGTAGCGGCTCGTCGAACTCCACGAGTGCCGCGATCGCTGCTTCGGTCGGTGTTGCATCGCGGCTGTCTATTGACGCTGCATACTCGAGCGCCATCTCAGCAGCCATTCTCAGCACGTCAGATTCCTTTGCCACCCCTTCATCCTTGCTGATGGCTTGGGTGAGGCTGACAATTCGGTCTTCGGATTTGGGCCATCGAGACAGGTTTGTGTGACCGTCAGTGTCCTAGGTCAGGAATTCGACGTCGAGACCGATCGACCGGTAGGTATCAAGTGCTCGGCGATCTCGGCTGACGAGCGGGAGCGC
>JADWMG010000178.1 GCA_015767405.1 Actinomycetota bacterium | reverse complement strand
CGTGACCGCGGCTGGGCCTGGACTCGTGATAGTCGGAGAGGAAAAAGGCTTGCCCACAGGGATCGTCCCAGCCGTGTGGATCTCGGTCGATGGGCTCACCTGGTCCCGGGTCCCCCACGACGAAGCGTTCTTCGGTGTGGACGGCGGATTTATGTCGAGCGTGACCGTCGCAGACTCGGACCTCGTGGCCGTTGGAGCGACAGGCGGTCTCGGCAGTCTCGGAGCGGTGTGGGTAGCGACGCCGGAGAACTGACAATCGAACATTCAAACAGGGGAAACACAATCATGACAATGCTCGATATACCGGTCAACCTGCGAGTGTCGAAACCGTCCAACAACACCGGTAAGCGACCAACCTTGTGGTTGGTCGCCTCCGCTCTCCTCATTACAGCGTGTAGTGGTGGGGAAGTGACAGGCGACGGTGCCTCTTCAAGTAGCGCCATTGCTTCCACTACCACGGTTCCGTTGGTTGAAACGACGACCACAGCCACTACAACGAAGTTGTCGGATGATGTGGCGCTCGCGGCGGTGCTTGCTGCGCTGGATGCCAAGAACCGCTTCGACCTCGACGGGTGGCTGATGGCGTTCGAGGGTGGCAAGCGTCAGTGGCCAGTGTTCGCTGACGAGCTCCTGATGAACGCCAACCAACATTGGGAGGTCGTCGAACCCTGCCAGGTCACGACAGAAAACGCGGACGGTGACACCGTTGTCGAGTGCGTGATCAGTAACACCGATGACTTCTGGGGTGCGGGCGGGATCTTCGATACCAAGAACCAGAGGTTCACGGTCAATCCAGACGGACTAATCACCACGAAGAGCAACAGCTTCTCCTCGGATCGGCGTGACAGCTTCAACCGGGCCTTCCACCAGTGGCTGAGCGACACCCACCCCGACGTGTACGCCGAGATGGACCCCGGGTACATCACCAGCGCGGGGCCGGGCTTCGACACCCAGAATCCCGGACACATGCTCGTCGCCGTCGACTACGTGGAAGAGTTCGTCGCCCAATCCGACACCTACCCGTTGGATGCCACCGATCAATAGACAAGAGCCCAGCCATCGACTCCGGGCCGGCAAGGCCACGCGCCACCGATCCGCCCAGTCCGTCACATCTGGGCGGCCCAACCGAGTCGGCGGAGTCGTCGGAACCCGCGCAAAACACCCGATCCGGGACAGGCCGGCCGCGCCGCATAACCGGCGAAGTGTTGCGGGTCGGCCAGTCCAACAGGCAGCGCATAACGCGACCACCCACCGTGTTCGACTGGCGAGCCGCCGACGTGATTATCGGGTGCGCTACTTGGGCCGCACTGTGCGGGTCGAACCGGTGGGCTCAACGGGTTACGGCGCTCGCGTTATGTGCGGCCCTGCCCGTGTCGCCGGTGCGAAAGATTGCCGGCTATGGGCGGATCGGGATTTCCGGGCCGTGACACCGAGCGGTGTCGTGCGAGTGACGCGCTGCTGCCGAAGCCGGCTGTCTGCTCTACGGTGCCGTCCCTATGGCTTCCTTCTTCGCCGCGACGAAGTAGCTAGAGGCACTTGCGAAGATCTCCTCGGCCCGAACGACCGACAGAGGAACGCTGGCAATCAGGCTGTCCAGGTCGGCCGAACGGAGCCTTCTGATTGGCACGGGAATCACCCCAATTCGGCCCAAGACTCCCACCAGTAGAATCTGAAGCCGGACTCCAATCGACATCTTGCCGCCGAGGCACGGGGTAACTGACAACAGCAACCCGTCAGGCTTGAGAAGCTCATGGACGCGGTTCATGACGCTCTCCGGGTCGGGAACCGTGTGCAACATGTTGAACGCGAGGATGGCGTCAAAGGAACCGGGAGCGAGGTCTTTGTCAAAGATGTCTCCTTGGCTGAACGTGACGTTTGGTACGTCGCCAGCAGCTGCCTTCATCTCCGCAAGCTCGATCATCTTGTCGGAGATGTCGATGCCTCGAATCTCTCTCACCTGGCCCGCCAGCTCACAGGCGGTCGTTCCGGTGCCACACCCGTAGTCGAGCACCAGGTCGGTCTCGTTCAGGTGGCCCTTGGCGAGTTCCCGAGACCGCCGGTGGATGACATCGAAACGTTCCTCCGTCTTGTCGTAGTTGTCCGCGGACTTGTTCCAGAACTCTCGCGCCTCGGTCACGTTTCGGGTATCCAGTCTTTTGGGTGGTTGACGGGTGCGTTGTCTGTTTGGCGAGGGGTGATTTCACGCCTACATGTGGTCGGCAGCGACGCCGTGCCGCTCTGCAACCACGTCGTGCACGCAAACCGTACCTCGCTCCTATGAAGCCGCCTGAAGGACCCGAGCGGTCACGGCCTCGGGAGTTGGCCGGGAGCGGCGGCTTCTTTCGGCCGCCACGTCCCTCGCAGCCACCTTCGTGGCCGTCACGCTCACTGGCTTCGCCAGCGGGATCGAGCAGTCGAGAATCCAGTTCCGTCCATCCCGTCGAGCAAGGCCAAGCCAGCATCCGGAAACCGCTCTGTATCGGCACGTACGCGATCGGTCCACTGCGCGAGAACGCGCGTCGGCTGCAGGGGTCGGCAACGTCGGCCGAGCGTCGATCATCGTGCCGGATCCTGAGCGGGCGGGAATCGTCCTCGCTGGCGCGGATGCGCTCTGCTCTGAGGCAGCGAGGTAACGACTCATGTCGCCCACCGGGTGGTGTCAGCTTGTGGCGAGAGGCCGCACGATCGACAATGTCGACCATGACCACAGTTGTGACCATCACCGGTACAGGTTGTCCCATTCCTCAACCAGACCGAGCGGGGCCGGGCGTGCTGGTCACCTATGGCGACGTTCATATGCAGTTCGATGCCGGCCGCTCGACAGTGATGCGGTTGATGGGAGCGAACTCAAGCCCTGGCCAGCTTTCAGCGGTGTTCTTGACGCACCACCATTCCGACCACACCACCGGGTTACAAGACGTTGTGCTGACTCGCTGGACGATGAATCGCGGCGACCAGCTTGACCCACTTCCAATCGTCGCCCCCGAAGGGCCTTCGGTGCGCTTTGCCGAACGTCTCCTCGACATCTGGGATGACGACCTGGAGGTCCGTCAAAGCCACACAGGCCGAACGGACAATCCCCGCATCGACGTGATCTCGTTCCCGAATCCGGATGGTGTGAACGAGGTCTGGCGACACGGCGACGTCGTTGTCAAAGCCGGACAGGTTCGCCACGAACCGGTACAAGGAGCGGTCGGCTATCGAATCGAAACGCCCGATGGGATCGTTGCCATCACCGGCGACACGCTGGTCTGCGACGAGGTCGCCGACTTGGCCGACGGCGCAGATGTTGTGGTCTACGAGGCGTTGAGATTCAGCATGATCGACGATGACGCGCCGAACGCATTCATCAAGGACTACCACGCCGACACAGCAGCCATCGGCAAGCAGGCAGCAGCACTCGAAACCCCAACCCTGATCCTGACCCACCTGATTCCGCCGCCGAGAAACGACGCCGAAGAACAGGCTTTCGCCGATGACGTCCGATCCGGCGGCTACGACGGCAACCTGATCGTGGCCAGGGATCTGACCACGGTGACACTCGGATAGAACCGATGCAGCCACCTACACGAAGGAACCCGACGCGGTCCTCGTGATCGGCGGCTGACATCCCCAAACACGCCCCGACCGAGGCGACTTTGCTGCCGGTCCGGTTCGGGGCGCTCACCTGCGGCGACCACACCCGACCCGCTCCATAACGCTGGCCGACAAAGAGCCACAAACCGCTCAGGAACGATCGATCAGGTGCTCAGGAATGCGCGAAACATGTGCCGCTTCAGTCACCGGCAGTAGAACTGATCAACTGCGTGCCATTCGCCGTCATCATTCTGCGCACGACGGTCTTCGGGTTCGATTACCGTCTCTCCGCCACACCGTCCGAACCGAGATCTCATCATTTCTGGGACCCCCGAGCATCTGTCCGACCCTCACCGGGTGCGGGACTGCTACGAGCTGGCCTACCAGCAAGGTGTCGAACTGTCTGCGGTGTGGTCACGATCGACGACGAACCTCGCTCGACGGTATTTCACTCTGGGTGGTGGCTTACGCGCGTCGCGTTACGCCAGTTCAAGGAGGGTTTGCAGATGAAGTACTGTCCGATGAGGGGATTTACATAAAGGAGATTCCAATGGGAGTAGTTGCAATCACTCGATTCGAGACCCAGGCTGGACACGCCGCCAAACATCTCGAAATCCACATGGAGGCGCTGCAGCGGCTCCGCGGGATGGGTATACAGGCAATGGCCTTGCAACCGCTGGCAGGCGGTGACGTCGGCTCGCTGGCGATGGTCGTCAACCACGCCAGCTATGCCGACTACGCGACCAGCGAGCAGAAGATTCAGGGCGATGCCGGCTGGCAGACGTTCTTTGCCGGCGCGATGGCAAGCGGGGCCGCTCAACAGGTGGAGTCGTCGTTGTTCAACGACCTCGACGCCTCGTTCCAGCCTGCCGGCGATCGACCGCTCGGTGTTATCTTGTCCACGCAGTGGCGCGCCATTCCCGGCAAGTTGGAGGCATTCGTCGGCAAGGTTCTCGAGTCGATGCCGCTCTCGGAACGATTGGGTGGACGGTCCCGACCAATGCAGTCGATTGTCGGAGCACATCCGATGACGATGCTGGTCGCTACGGGGTTCGCGGACTTGGACGCCTATGGAGCGTATTCCGACGCCGCCAACAGCGATGCTGAATGGCAGGCGTTTTGGGCGGGCGCTATGGCTGACCCGACAGCGGAACTCATCCGCAGCGGCCTGTACGCGAACATCAGCGGCGACTGAACCGAAGGCAATTGTCGACCACCGGTCGTTCTGGCTGGTGGTCGGCGGAACTCGCCGAAGGTGGTTCGAGATTGATATCTACTCAAGCGCGTCGTGTGAACGGTCGGCTGTGGTCACGATGTTGATGCCCACACCTGGCTCAGCGCGTCGCACGGGCCCAGCAATCGACGACGGTCACCTGGCCGGCGAAGTCGTTGGCTCTCAGTGGGCCGGACCCCACCCCATAATCACGTGCGCCGAGCAGACCTGGCACCGCTCTGTATCGGCACATCTGATCGGTCGATCCGTCCGTCGCACCCGAGCGATAATCCCGGATCAGACCCCGCGAGCCCGCGTCACATATCCGGCGAAGTGTTGCGGCCAGGCGGG
>JADWMG010000177.1 GCA_015767405.1 Actinomycetota bacterium | reverse complement strand
GCGATTGTGCGCGTAGGCCCGAGATCGAGTGCTCGTGTCAAAGCCTCGATACCGCCGTCCTCAACATATGCGTCGAAGTCGAGGGGATTTGCACGCCCGGCGCGGCGCAGTAGAACAAGATCGGGACTACCGGACTGCGGGACCGATTCCGACGGCGGCCGGGAGGGCGTAGGCAGTTCGTCATCGTCGGCTGCAGATTTGATCTGGACCGTCGTGACATTGCCGACGGCCCGGCGTTGCACGGGATCACCGGAGTCGATAACGAGCATTGCGGGAGCTTGCTCACACATGCCGAGACAAGGGGAGGGATGCGCACCGGGAGGTAGGTCTGCCTCGTTGACGCCGCCGAATGCTCGACAGGCCAAGTCGACGCAGACATGAACTTGCCGGGCTGGGCGTTCGACGGTAGCGAACAGCGCGTAAAAGGTCACAACGCCGTAGATCTCGGCGGGTGATGCGTCGAGTCGCTCCGCAATGTGGTCGATTGCCGGCTGGCTGATCCATCCGACACGGTCGTTCACTGCATGAAGAGTGGGCAAGAGCAGGTGCCTCATCGAACGCAGCTCGTGGCCGCCACGGACATCGTGCATGTTCCGGGTCGGGGCAGGACCGAGCACTGACTCAATAGCTGAACGTTCCTGATCGGTTGCGGGAACTCCTCGTGTCTTCAGGTCCATCGATCAGATTCTCGCATCGTCGTGCAGCTTGTCGATACGGACAGCGGCGGCCTTGAATTCGGCAGTACCCGCCTTGGGGTCGGTCGCGTCGATGGTGAGTTGGTTCACATCTACTTCATCCGGGAAATGAAAGGTCATGAACACAAGACCGGCACGCAGGGCCGGGTCGACACGGACCGGCGCGTCGACGTCGCCTCTGCGCGAGCTCACCCGGACGAGTTCACCGTCAGAGAGGCCTAGCGCGGTGGCGTCCTCGGGTGAGATGTCGATCGTTTCGCCCAGACGATTTGGGCTGCGGTAGGCGCCTGACTGCACACCAGTGTTGTACGAATCGAGACGCCGGCCCGTCGTGAGCCGCAAAGGGTATTCATCGCTGAGTGCTTCTGTCGGGGGCTCATCCAGCACGACGCTGAATGGAGCGGGCCGTCCCCGCTCGGCCGGGTCGTCGGCCCACAGCCGGCCGTGCAGGTAAGGGGGTTCGAGTGAGTCCTCTGAGGGGCAGGGCCATTGGATTCCGCCGAGGTCGTTGAGACGTGTCCACGACATGCCGGCATGCATGGGGGAGAGTCGCCTGAGTTCATCCCAGATCTCCTCATGGTTGGCGTACTGCCAGTTGTGGCCGAGCCGGCGGGCGATGTCCAACAGGATCTCGATATCGTCGCGGGCATCACCCGGCGGGTCGAGCGCCTTGCGCACGCGTTGCACTCGGCGTTCAGAGTTGGTGACAGTGCCATCCGACTCGCACCACGACGCCGAGCCCGGCAGCACAACGTCGGCGAGCTCGGCAGTCTTCGTGAGATGGATGTCGAGGACGACGAGGTGGTCGAGGTTCTCCAGCAAGGTCACCGCACGACTTACATCGGCCTCTGATTGAGCCGGATTCTCGCCGATCACGAACACGGAGCGAAGATCACCTCGTTCCATCGCATCGAACATCTGAGTGAGGTGCCAGCCATTATCCGATGGAACACTCACGCCCCACTCTGAGTCGAATTTCGCCCGGGCAGCTCCGTCAGTCACGTCTTGAAAGCCCGGCAGCTTGTTGGGTAGCGCTCCCATGTCGCCGCCACCCTGCACGTTGTTCTGACCTCGCAGGGGAGAAAGCCCGGCTCCGTATCGACCGACCTGCCCCGTGAGGAGCGCCAAGTTACAGAGAGAGAGCACGTTGTCGACGCCGTTGTGATGCTCGGTGATTCCGAGCGTCCAACACAGCTGCGCTGCATCGGCCTTTGCGTAGGCGAGCGCGAGTTCGCGGATTGCGTCGGCGGGAACGCCGGTGACCTCACTGCCGCGGTCGAGCGTCCACTCCTCGACAGACGCGGCGTACGCCTCGTAGCCAGATGTCGCTCGCCCGATGAAGTCCTCGCAAGTGAGATCTGAGTGGATGATCTCGCGGCCGATCGAATTCGCGAGAGCGATGTCGGTGCCGACGTGTAATCCCAGCCAACGGTCGGCGAACTGAGCGGTCTCTGAACGGCGCGGGTCGACGACGTAGAGCTTGGCGCCACGGTTGACAGCCTTGAGAACGTGGTGAAAGAAAATCGGGTGCGCGATGCGGGCGTTCGAGCCCCACATCACGATGACGTCGGCGGCCTCGGCTTCG
Source organism: Actinomycetota bacterium (assembly GCA_015767405.1). Classification (GTDB taxonomy): domain Bacteria; phylum Actinomycetota; class Acidimicrobiia; order Acidimicrobiales; family Ilumatobacteraceae; genus Sva-07. Next base: position 2,872 of record JADWMG010000177.1, on the reverse strand, counting down.
TCGTAGGACGATGTCCCTCCACCAGCTCCGAAGACTGTGGCCAGACCGACCACGGAAGGAGCGTGTCAAGTTCGGTTGCAGCTGTCGATGTTGTTGGTCGACAAAGCAGCGCGGGCCAGCTTCTGGGCGATGAAGTTCATCTCATTTGTCGACTTGGAACAGGAGAACATCCCGATCGACGTGCCGCCGCGGTCGTCGAGTGCCCGGCCGAGACCAATGGCTGCGCGATCAAGGGCTTCAATCCAGCTGGCCGGTCGCAACACGCCGTCGTCGCGGACAAGCGGCTGGGTTAGACGCTCCAATGGGCGGTGCTGATGCCGGCCAGTTCTCATGCGGCGACAGTACTTCACCGTTGGACGAGTCTCCTTGAACGGAACTCTCGGTTGAATGGAACTATTGAATGGAACCAATGGACCGGCGGGTTCACATAGTTTGTAGAACATCGGTTTCGCAACGACGCGGATCCGGCGAGAGTGAGGCATCGAATGACATTTCCGACAGATCTTCAAATCGCCAGGACGGCGCACCCGAAGCCATTGTCGGAGATCGCCCACAAAATGGGTATTGGAGAGCATCTGCTCGAGCCATATGGCAGCGATGTTGCGAAGATCCGCCTGGATGCGATCGAAGAGTTGAGTGACCGACCCAAGGCCAAGTACGTCGTAGTCACCGCAATCACTCCCACGCCCCTCGGCGAGGGTAAAACGACTACTGCGGTCGGCCTCGGCCAGGCGATGCAATGCGTGGGCAAGAATGCCGTGCTCACGCTCCGTCAACCGTCGATGGGTCCGACCTTCGGAATCAAGGGCGGCGCCGCCGGTGGTGGCTACAGCCAGGTGATCCCGATGGAGCTCCTCAACCTCCACCTGACTGGCGACTTTCATGCCGTGACCGCGGCGCACAACCTGTTGTCGGCGATGGTCGATAATCACCTCCACCACGGCAACGAGCTCGAACTCGATCTCAACAACATCACCTGGCGACGGGTGATGGATGTCAACGATCGTGCTCTTCGCAACATCGTGATCGGTCTCGGCGGCAGGATGGATGGTGTCGTTAGGGAGACCGGCTTCGACATAACCGCAGCTTCTGAAGTGATGGCGATCCTCGCGCTCGCTACCAGTCAGGACGACATGCGAGAGCGGTTCGGCCGGATCGTTGTCGGCTACACATCGAAGGGTGTCCCGGTCACTGCCGAGCAGCTCAGCGCTGCTGGCTCGATGGCCGTGATGATGCGTGACGCACTCGAGCCGAACCTGCTTCAAACGCTCGAGAACACACCTGTAATCGTTCACGCCGGTCCGTTCGGAAACATTGCTCACGGCAACTCTTCGGTGGTCGCTGACCTCATCGGTATTCGTGGCGGCGACTACCTCATCACCGAGGCCGGGTTCGGTGCCGACATGGGAGCCGAACGCTTTTTCAATATCAAGTGTCGAACTTCGGGGCTCGTTCCCGATGCTGCCGTACTCGTGGCGACAGTTCGTGCGCTGAAGGCGCACTCGGGCAAGTACAAGGTTGTAGCGGGCCGGGATCTCCCTGCCGAGATGCTCCTTGAGAGCCCCGATGATGTGCTCGCCGGCGCTTCCAATCTGCGCAAGCAGATCGAGAACGTCATGGCCCACGGCGTGACTCCCGTGGTGGCGATCAATGCGTTCCCCACTGACCACGAATCCGAGCACCAAGCGATCCGCGAAGTTGCTGAAGAGATGGGTGTGCGAGTTGCGGTCAGCAACCACTTCGGTGAAGGGGGCGCGGGGGCGACTGATCTGGCGGAGGCGGTAATCGAGGCCTGCGAAGATGAGCAGGGCTTCCACTTTCTGTATGACGCCGACGACAGCCTCAAGCAGAAGGTCGAGGCGGTGGCGACGAAGATCTACGGCGCCGAGCGAGTCGAGTACACCCCCGAGGCGAACCGGCAATTCCAGAACTACGAAGACAACGGGTTCGGCGACCTCCCGGTCTGCATCGCCAAGACCCATCTCTCCATTTCGGGCGATGCCTCGCTCAAGGGCGCGCCGACCGGCCATACGCTCACTATTCGCGAAGCGCGTGCATCAGTTGGTGCCGGATTCATCTACCCGATCAGCGGTGTCGTTCGCACAATGCCCGGGCTCGGTAGCTCACCGGCCGCATCGCGAATCGACATCGACGAAAACGGCGAAATCGTCGGCCTGTCCTAGTTCTTCGGTGAGCTTGAGCGCGACCTGTCCGCGCCTTCGCTCACCACAACATGCTGAACCATCTCTCCGGTGAGCTTGAGCGCGACCTGTCCGCGCCTTCGCTCACCACAACATGCTGAACCATTTCTCCGGTGAGCTTGGGCGCGACCTGTGCGCGTCTTCGCTCACCGCAAGTGTCTGCCTGAGTGGCTTCCCGGCCGGGTCGGCTTCGACTAGCCGTCGTAGTCGACGACGACTTCAGTCGTCGTGGGGCGCGACTGGCATGTGAGGACATAGCCACGGTCGAGGTCGTCCTGCTCGAGCCCGTAGTTGACGGCCATGTCGACGCTCCCATCGACGAGTTTTGCCTGGCAGGTCGAGCACACACCGCTGCGACATGAGAACGGAGCGTCTGGCCGTTCGCGTTGGACCGCATCGAGAACGCTGTCACCTTCGTAGACGGTGAACGACGTGTCGCGCCCGTGCAACGTGGCTGTACCCGTTGCGATGACGGCACTTGTGTCGTCGATCTCCTGAGGCGCAACTGAGCGCACGGATCCGAGCTGATCGGCGGTGAACAACTCGCGGTGAATATTGCTCGGGTCGGTACCAGCGGCAACGAGCGCCTCGCTGGCGGTGTCTATGAGGTCCATCGGCCCGCACAGGAACACCTGCCCGACATCGGCCGGAAAGAGCCTTGCGCTGATCAG
>JADWMG010000176.1 GCA_015767405.1 Actinomycetota bacterium | reverse complement strand
GCATCGATCGCAATGCCGGTTCCAGGACGGGTCTGAGGACGTCCCGCCGCAGCGAATATCGGGCGCCGCAGTCGGGCCGTGATGCAGTGCTGCTGACCTGGCTCAGAGGTTGATTATTGGAGCTGCGACGTCCGGCGGACGCGGTCTGGCGTCGAGTTAGTGGTTGGCCCGACTGGTGTCAGCTGGCCAGGCTGCTGTGCTGGCTGCTGCTTGGTGCGCGGCGGTCAGGAATGCGTGCAGGGTTGCTTCGGGGTCGGCCGATTCGCGAACGGCCTTGTAGCTGAGGAGCCACTCGCCAAGCTCATCGTTCCATTCGACCCCGGCTGGCATTGGCTGATCCCTGTAGCCATCCGGCCCGGGGTAGGTGTATGCGTAAAAGGCGCCTTCAGGCCCAGCGTCAGCAAAGTACCCGTAGGCGGCGACCTCATGAGAGTAGCCCTCGCGCATGACCCAGTCGGCAACATTCGGGGCGCCTCCGGGGTGTTGGGGCGCGGGGCGTCCGGAGTATCGGGCGGCCGCGTAGTCGAGGCCTCCCCACCAGAGACCAGGTCGGCTCTGCTTCCCGACGAAGCCTGATCCGAAACTGTCGAATACCGCGTCGATTGATTTGAGGAGACGCCAAAAGGCATGAACCGAGTCGGGGTCGTATGCGGCGTGGCCGGTGTCTTGGGCGAACGGGGTTGCTGGGTCGGGCACCTCGACGGGGCGGGCGAGGATTTCGACCTGAATGTCGAGTTCGGCGAGGGCCGTAGTGAAGGATTCGTAGAACTGGTTGAGCGGCTCGGCTCGGAGATCTACCCGCCGGCTGTCGCTCCCGGTCGTGATGTCGACGTGGTGATCGATGAAGTCGACTTCGACATCGAATTCGCCAGCCCCCGAGGTAGTCAGCAACGGAGTGCGGAGTCCTCGTGGCGACAAGCGCAGCGGGACGTGCCACCAGTGATTCTGCGTTGCCGTTCCGCTGAGCGTGAGCTTGCCGATGATCTGCAGACGTAGTTGCAGTCCGTCGCGGGTTTCTCTCCAGTCGTCGACGATGAGTTCGGGCCAGTTGGTCATGGTGCTGTTCCTTGGTTGATAACGATTTGGTGACTAGGGCGGGTGAGCAACGGTGTGCGATGCACTGCTCAGGCGACTGCGTCGTGGAGTTCGTGGCCGCGCACGTGGACGTGTTCGGCAACGAATGAAGTGATGAAGATCGCGGTTACTGCTGCGACTACGGCCCGTCCGTTGAGGTCGGGCAAGCCGTAGATGACCGCTGATGATGCGGCAATAGCGGTGAGTCGCTCCCAACCATCACCGTTGATGGTTGGCATCTGCGCTTCGGCCTGTAGCCGCTCGCTCGTCATTTCGGTTGGGTTTATCCGGTGAAGCCGGTGTCTTTGTGTGACCCGTCGCAGAGTGGCTTTGACGCTGACTCGCCGCAGCGGCAGAGCGTGACTCGATTTCGGGTTTCGAGGGCGGTTCCATCGGACTGCGTCACTGCGATACCGCCGCTAACCCAGAGCGGGCCATCAGGGACTACCGCGACTTCAACGGGGAGGTCGGGCTCAACAGTTTCGCCGTCGACCGAGTAGGTAAGTGCTCCTGAAGGGCACCGTTCGATCATGGCCATTGCTTCGGCGCGGATACGGCTATCGCCAGTCTGTTCGGCCATCTTCCACACGGTCGTTACCTTGTTGCCACAGAAACCGGCATGCACGCAGATGGGCCGATCGTCGAAGATCTCGATTCCTGTACCGCCGTAGCTCTTCGCCCGTTCAGCGTAGGTGCCTACGGGAGAGTTCTCGTCGCTGTCCCAATCATGGGATGCGTGGGAGCCATCGCAATACGGTTTGTTGGCCGACGCTCCGCAGCGGCACAGAGCCACTTTCGTCTTGGGTTCAGTAGCAGGTGTTGTCTTCCACGTTAGTGGCTCGCCCTGTTCGGACACTACGGGTGACTTGGAGGTAATGGGAACCTCGCCGCTCACCATATATGGCCCGTCTGGGGCGACGTCGATCTTCGGGTTTTTAGTCATGAGATTCGTTCCACTTTTGCGTTGACGGTGAGCTCAACGGTCTGGCCAATGACGAGCGTCGGCATCTTGTCGATGCCGATTGCTTTGCGATCAATAACAGCCGTGACGGTGAATGCGCCCGTGGCGTCGGTGAACGAAACGTCACTCACGGCCACGTCAACGGGGGACGACTTGCCTTTGACGGTTGCTGTGCCTTTTCCTTGGTAGCCATCACCGCGTGAGATAACAGTGTCGGCCTGAAACCTGATGTCGGGATGGGACTCGGCATCAAGGAAGTCTTTGCTGACGACGTGTTCGTTGCGCTTGGCGCTCCTACTGGTGTAGGAGCCTGCATCTGCGACGATGTCTACGCTTGTCACCTGGTGATTTTCATCGATCTCGATCGTTCCGGACCTGACAGCGAGGGTCGCTGCAACGTCGAAAATCGCTAACTTTCGTACGGACACCGTGACCGTTGTCGCCGCTGTGTCGAGCTGCCACTTTCCGGTGGGGAGTAGTGCTTCGGTGTGGTTGAGTTTGGTGGTCATGCTGCTTTCCGTTCTGCGTTGGTCGAGAGAGTGGCGAGCGCAGTCTTGAGCTGGGTGTCGAGCTCGCTGTTGGTCAGGGAGTTGCTCGTCGTGTCGAAGTTCTCGTAGAAGTTCGGGATCGAAAGGCTGGCCCTGACGTCGTTCCCGAAGAACGGGGCAGAGCTGACTGCCGTCTGCAGCGCGTTGCCGCCTCCGCCGGGGCCGGGCGATGTGGCGAGCATGATGGTCGGCTTGTCCTGGTAGACCCGCATGTCGATGCGGGAGGCCCAATCGAAGAGGTTCTTGTAGGCCGCGGTGTAGAAGCCGTTGTGCTCAGCGAACGAGATCAGCACAGCGTCGGCTTGGCCGACCTCGTCGAAGAAGTCGTGTGCGAGCTGCGGAATGCCGGTGTCGTTCTGACGGTCGATGCTGTAGATCGGCATCTCGTAGTCGTTGAGGTCGATGGTCGTCACGATCACGTCGGGAACGAGTCCGTCCTCGAGGAGTCGGGTCGCGTAGCCCGTGAGCTGCTTGTTGATGGATTCTTTGCTGCTGGTGGCAGCGAAGGTGAGGATCTTCATGATTCGGGTACAACTTTCTGCGGTTTGGGTTCTGTTCGGTTTGGTTGTGTTCGGTTGGTTTCTGGAAAGGCGAAGGGGTCAGGTGGTTCCCGTGGCGGGGATCGAGCCCATCCGCCCGGCGTTGAAGTCGTTGATTGCTTCCTCGAGTTCACCGGTTGTGTTCATGACGAACGGTCCGTACCGGGCCATCGGTTCATTGATGGGTTCGCCGGTGAGAACGATGCAGTCGAGTGCGGTTGGTTCGTCGGCCGGCACGGCGAGCGCGATGTCACCGCCTGTCCGATCGAACACCGCGAGGTGATGGGCCTCAAGGCGCTGAGACTCGTCGCCAACGACGCCGACACCGTCGAACGCGTAGACGAGGGCGGTCTGTCTGTCGGGCGTTTGGATTCGCAGGGTCGAACCGGGTTGAACGGTGACCCGGGCGTATCCGACGGGTGTGTGAGTGGCGGCCGGACCGCGAACGCCGAACATCGACCCGGCGACCACCTCGGCCTTCCAGCCGTCGCCGTCAACTGAAGCAATCTGGTCGGCCGGGAGGCCCTGGTACTTCGGCGTGGTCCGACGCAGTGATGCCGGGAGATTGACCCAGAGCTGGAGACCATGAAGGACACCACCGTCGGTTTGGAGGCGGGTGCTCGGCATCTCGGAGTGGATGATGCCGTCGCCCGCGGTCATCCACTGGACGTCACCGGGCCCGATCACGCCGTGGTTGCCGGCCGAGTCGCGGTGCTCGACCTCTCCCTGGAGAACGTAGGTGACGGTCTCGAACCCTCGGTGGGGATGGGGCGGCGCGCCGATCGCTTCGCCCGGTTTTTGATGGTTCGGCGCCATTTCGTCGAGCAACAGGAATGGGTCGAGCCAATCGATCACTGAGCCCGGAAACGGCCGATACACCTCGAATCCGCCTCCTTCGATCGTGCTCGCAGCCGGGACGATCCTTGTGAGGGGTCGGGCCGGCTTGTTCGTGGTTGTGCTCTGGGTTGTGGTTGATGTTGTCATCGGAGGCCTCATCGCTCGGATTCGAATAGTGCTTGATACGTCACATAACTTGTTGATGGGTCAAGTTATTCCGTGACAGTTGACGTGTCAAGCACTAATGTCGATCTCATGAGCGAACCACGGTGGCTCGATGACACGCAGCAGCGAGCCTGGAAGGGCCTCCTCGTCTTCATCAACCGCGGCATTCCCGAGATCGAGCGCACCCTCAAGGAGCATGGACTGCTCGTCGTCCACTACTCGATTCTCTTCACTCTTTCCGACGCCCCCGACCGCACGCTCCGACTCTCCGAACTCGCCGACATGGCCAATGTTTCTCAGAGCCGGCTCACTCACCGGATGAAGACGTTGACCGAGCGGGGCCTCGTGTGCGTCGAGGCCGATGCTGATGACGGCAGGGCGAAGAACGCTTCACTCACCGACGAAGGCATTCGCTGGTTGGAGGCCGTCGCTCCGTGCCACGTCGAGGATGTGCAGCGGGTGTTGTTCGACCATCTCGGCCCTGCGGAGACGCAGGCGCTTGCTGACGGATTCGCCAAGGTGGCCGGCAATCTCTGCGAGCATGCTCAATTCCGGTTGGCGAGCGACGCAACCGTCGACTGACCGCGATCGAGCTGCGCCACGCGTTGGCCCAGCTTCGTGTTCATGAAGCAGCGATGCTTCTCCCGGTGGCGTTTCTGAGGTCCGTATCGTCATGACGAGCCAAGGCGTCCTGCATCGCGGCTCGGTCGTTCTCCCGCAGCTGAGTCGAACCCTCGATATCGGTGAACAGAAACGTCACCGTCCCCGTCGGTCGCGCAGCCATGCCAGCCAGCATCCCGCGCCACCCGGCAACGACGGAGAGGACACTACGAAATCGACTCTCAGGGCCATCCGCTGTTACCGGGGGTAGTGCGCGTCAGTGGGTGCCCGAAGTGCTCGATAACGCCCGAGGCCCGTCCGCGTCGAGGGTGCGCGGGATCGGCACTTCCGATCGCGGGAACCGACCCATAACGTCATCCCCAGATCCCGGCCGCCGAGCGTCTCCTACCGCCGGATCTGGGCGGGTCCGAGCACTCCGCGTTGCGGCGAT
>JADWMG010000175.1 GCA_015767405.1 Actinomycetota bacterium | reverse complement strand
CCACCGAACCCGAGGAGGTCGATGAGGATTACACGACGACGACGAGACAGCCCATCGTAGAAGTCACCGAAGTAGTCGCTGGTCGCGCCGAGCCCGTGAAGGAGTATCACGATCTCGCCGGTATCGATCTCCAATCGCCCGCTGTCGAGCACACTCAACGGTCCGGCGCTGTGCCGTTTGAAGGACGATGGCGTCCATGATCTGACCAGCTGGGAGGTGTAGTGAATCAACTGCCACACCGCTACGGCAGCGACCATGATGGCCGCCGCCCACAGGATGATCACTGTCATCGTGGGACCCACACGAGCAAACTACTACGCGTTGTAGAACGTGGGGGCCGGGATGTCGTTGATCTGCTGGACTAGGACGCCGCTGCAACGAGCCAGGCGGTGACGACGACAACGAAGACCAGCATGATCGCTTCTGCGGTGATGGTCGAACGAACTTCGGCCTGGAGTTCTTCATCGTCTGGAGCGGCCTCGAGGGCAGGGATCAATCGGAAATGGTTGTACGCGCCGCCGATGGCCGCGAGCCCTACAGCCGCGGTCTTGAGCATGAGCATCTGCCCCCAAGGAGTACCGGTGAGTTCGCCGAAGGAATCGAGTATGAACACCGCCATCAGCAGCCCGGCGGCGGCAACCGCGGCGAGTGCGATTGTGGCGATTGGTGAGAAGCGGAGCACGAGTTCGTGGGCACGCATCGGGCGGCCACGGCGATACCTCTGCCATAGCACTACGGCGATCGCGACGACCCCGCCCGCCCATATCGACCCGGCCACAAGGTGAACGCTATTCGTTAGCGCGTGAAGCGGGCGGAAACCCTTGCTGACCGTGTGCCCATCGAACCAGAACGAGACAATGATGGCTACTACTCCAGCGAAGGCAGGCCAAGATGTTGCATCAGCGTGCCAGCGAACCCGCGGGTCAGGTTCGCTCCGGAGCTTGCTCTGTGGTCGAGGTTCTTCATTCGTCAGACGTTCAAGGTCGAGCACTGCGGAAGACAAGGCCATCGGCTGACGTGAAGCCGATCCCTGTATCGGTATCAGATTCGAGACCAGACCAAGCGCCAGCGCTAGGCCTCCGCCAAAGCGGAGCGCTGCTGCGAAGCCGGGCGCCGAAGTGAACGCCGATAACAAGGAACTATCTGTCATCTGAACGACTCCGATGTACTCGATCGTCGCGCCGGCGGCTATCACGACGCCAAGTATCCGGATCGCATTCAACGCTTGATTTGTCTCGGATCGAGTTCCGCGCAACGTCGATGCTACGAACACCAAAGCCCCCAATCCGAGCACCACTCCCAGTAGCCCGATGATGCGGCCCAACCTTGCAGTCGTCTCGCCATCCGTGCCGGAATCGGATGACAGAAACTCGTCGAGCGTCGTTCCGGCAACATCGCCACTGGGCGCGACCGGGCCGTCCGTAATCGGCGTGATACCGGACGCAACCGTGGTCTCCGCGGGCGTTTCATCGGCGACTGGTGTGTTGACCGTGAAACTGAATGCACCTTCAATCGGGTGGGCGTCACCGGCCTGCACTTTCCAGCGAATCCCGACCTGCCCTCCTGACAGGGCCGGGTCGAACGTCAATTCGAAGATACGTCCGTCAGTGTCAGTGACCGATGTCGGCGTGCGGATCTGACCAGACGAATCGAGCGCCACGAACTCGTCACCAACAGGCGTTGCCGGATTCGTGAACGAAACTGTCACGACGCTGACCGGCGCGTCGAACACCGCCCCGTCGGCAGGGCTCGATGATTCGAAACTTGTATGTGCAAGCGCTGGTCTGGCCCCAAGAAGAACCAGCAGAACAACCATGATTGCCCCCGCCGGAAGCCGGAGGCTCATCCAGCGGTTTTCCTTGGGTGGACGTCGGGACGCGTGGCTGCGGCGTTCTTGCACGGGGCGATTTGACACAATCCGGAGATCCTACGACGATATGTCGTAGCTTCCAGATCATTGGGTAAACATGCCTTTGACCAGGGGCGATGGGGGGGCTCTGGCCACGACTATCGGAACGGAATGCGAACGCGTTGTCACCCAATCGTCACCTTGTTGTAGCCTTCTACTACATGTTGTCGTTACTGGGCTCGCGGGTTCGCCGATCACTGCTAGGGGTCATTGCCGTTGGATCGCTGGCGACTGTCACATTGCTGTTCCCGCTCCATACCGAAGCAACACATTCTGGCGAGCAGGCTGAGCAGGCAGCTCGCGATATCCAAGATGCGCGCGATCGAGCAAACTCTGCGTCTCAAGCCATGTTTGACGCCGAATCCCAGGTCGACCAAATAGGGGTCGAGATTGCCGAGGCCGAGAAAGATCTGGCAGCTGTCGAGGCGCAAGCCTCGGCCATGCGTTCTCAGCTCGAAACTACTGCCGTCCGCAGCTTCGTCAACTCTGGTGCTTCCACATTTGTGCTGCTCATCGACCTTGAGGCCGCGAACGACAGGCTTACCGGCGATCGGTTTGCCTCAGTTGCGCGCGGCAGCGCGGCTGTTGATCTGGACGAATTCGACGATGTCACGCATCAGCTCACCGATGCCCGCAGTGTTCTGGAGCATCGCCGCGAAGAGTCGGCGAGTGCGCAGCAGCAGTTCACCGATCTGAAAGCAGCCGCCGAGAAGGAAGTTGCGAATCTGGCCGAGATCGAACAAGAGCGTGTGATCGACGCTCAAGTGCAACACGAATTGGATCGCCAGCGGGAGGTGCGTGAAGCAGCGGCCCGAGCAGCCGCCGCTGCACAGCAGTCAGCGGCGAGGAACTCCTCTGTGTCGGCAAGCTCGAGCGGCGATCAAGGATCGGTCTCGCGGAGCCCTGATGTCGGGTCATCCCCGGCGCCGGCGAACGCGCCGGCCAACGCGGGAAGCGGAATGACCTGCCCGGTTGCTGGGCCACGGGCATTCGCCAACACCTGGGGCGCACCGCGCTCGGGCGGTCGCAGCCACGAAGGTGTCGACATGATGTCGCCGGGCGGAACTCCACTCGTTGCTGCCGAATCAGGGCAGGCCAACTTCTCCACGAATCGTCTTGGCGGCAACGCCATCTGGTTGAGCGGGTCGAGCGGCACGAAGTACTACTACGCCCACCTCAGCGGGTATGCGGGTTCTAGTCGCTCCGTCTCCAGAGGCGAGGTCATCGGCTACGTCGGATCGACGGGAAATACTGGTGTGAACCATCTCCACTTCGAGGTGCATCCTGGGGGCGGACGAGCCGTCAACACCTACCCGTATGTCCGGGCCGTGTGCTGACCTGCCACGACACTCTGGACGTCAGCCGGGGCACAGGGTGACGATCAACTTCACCAAATGATGCAGTTGATAGATGGCAAAGAGACCGGTGACGGCAACTCCCAAGTAGAGGGGCGCCATGTGTAGCGCCCTGGGCGGCGTTGCCATCGGCTCAAGCAGTGCAGTCATCCTGGCTGGCACACCAAGGCCGGCGAAACTCAAGCTCATCATCGGCGATGGTGCCCCGAGCGCCACCTTTCCCAGCGTGCGCGCGACGAAGGTCCGGTCGTCGCAGGCAAGTGCCGCCGACTCATCAGCCCATCGCTCTAGTGAGAACTCGAGACGAGACGACAACGGTCTGAGCATCGGTGCGACCGCAACTGCGAGCTTGGCAATCACCAAATAACGGTCATGGCGATGCCGGCCATGAGCGCGTTCGTGGGTTAGAACAACGGATAACTCATCCTCATCGAGGAATTCAACGAGACCACTCGACATGACGATGTGGCCTGCCCGACCCGGAAGGGTGAACGCAAACGGCTGATCGTGGGCAATGACTTCCACCGGCCCGACGTGATGGTGAGAAAGCCGACGCTGCGAACGAAACACCTTGATCGCTCCCCAAATGCCCACGATCGCGACAACTGAGGCCGGTAGACCTACCGTCGCCGGCACGTTCTCGTGTACACCGAATACTCTTGCGCACCACTCGAAACCTGTTCCTAGCAGTGGGATGTGGGTGAGGTAACCCAGACTCAAGATCAACACGGTGGGCACGGCCGCTCCCATAACAACTACCAATGTCAGCGCAAGCGTCTGCGCAGCCCATTTCGGTGGGAGGCGGCGATGTACAGCAGTAACACCTATCGCCAGGACAGAGGCAGCGGCGAGCGGGGCGACGAGCCAGAAAACACTCATTCTGAGTTCAGTTGAGTGGTATCGAGCAGCTTGAGAACCTCGGCGGCGTCACCCTTGGAGAGGGTGTTGACAAATCCAGCGAGAACTTCGCTGCGATCACTTGATGACGTGAGAACATCATTGATCCGTCTGGATGCCAGTTCGGACTCGTCGACGATAGCTCGATAGGCAAAAGCTCGGCCCGCTCCGTCTCTCTCTACGAGCCCCTTCTTCAGTAGGCGACCAAGAACTGTCGCGACGCTCGTGTAAGCCAGGTCGTCAGTCAAGCGATCCTTGATATCTCCTGGCTGGAGGCTGACGTCGCTTGCCCACAACACGCTCAAGATTTCATACTCGAGTGCTCCGTCAGGTCGTTTGGCCATGAGAAAAGAACCTACTCGAACTGTCGACTACTCCTACACGACGTAAGGAATTAGTCGCGCCCATAGCTGGCACCGAGCCCTTCATGCGGCGTTGTCACCGAACGCGGAGTAAAAAGGGTGCTGCTTCGACAGGTGCTGCTACAACGAGTTCTGCTACAACAGGTGCTGCTGCGCCGCATGCCGAATCTGCGAAGGGAAAGGGATTGGCTGGAGATCCGCCGGGATGAACTTCGAAATGCAGGTGCGGCCCACGCGCATTGCCGGTGCTGCCGACATAGCCGATGATCTCGCCTATCGATACGTCGCGGCTTTCACCCTCCCACGCGTCGAGGTGGGCGTAGTAGAACTTGTCGCCGTCGGAAGTTGTCAGCCAGACCGCGTTCCCTCCGGCGCTACTCCCCTTGAACTCGGCGAAGCCATTGAGAGCCGCCACGACGGGCGTTCCCCGGTCGGCAGTCATATCGACGCCTTGATGTCGCCGTCCGCCAGAACGTGGCGCACCCCAACTGTCGACGAACTCGCTTGGGCCACCCACTGGGCAACTTACGGACAAGACATTCTGCGCCGACGGCGTAGAAGTGGGGGCTTTAGGAGAGGCATGCGCCGATGCAGGCAATGCCCCGGTTGTTGATAGTCCGAGAAAAACCAGGACGGCGATGACTGCACGACGACACATCGGCCACGAAAAAAGCATC
>JADWMG010000174.1 GCA_015767405.1 Actinomycetota bacterium | reverse complement strand
GCTGGGCCCTGTGATGTCGTCGTTCTCGAATGCTCGTAGGACGAACACGATGGCATCGACCTCACGAATATTGGCGAGGAACTTGTTGCCAAGGCCTTCACCGGTGCTGGCGCCTTCGACAAGACCCCCAATATCGACGACTTCCACTGAGGCGTGAACCACCTGTTTCGACTTCGACATCTCCGCGAGCTTGTCGAGCCGCTCGTCTGGAACCTTAGCGACGCCGATGTTCGGGTCTTTCGTGGCAAACGGGTAGGGGGCCGCTAAGGCTCCACCACCGGTGAGCGCGTTGTAGAGCGAGCTCTTGCCCGCATTGGGGAGACCGACCAGACCAAAACGTTCCATGGGGCGCCGAGGCTATCGACGCGTCGAGTGATTGTGGAGAGCCAGCGCGGCCCCTGCGGAATTTTTCAGCCGCGTTCGGAATGCTCGCTCATGAACGGGCCGACCGACGCCAGGTAATAGGACGGATATGGTTCGGTCATGTCGCCCGAACAGGCTCTCTTGCGAGTCATCCATTGTCTTGATCGGGCCCACGAGACGGGTTTCAAGGCGAAGGCGTTCACGAGAGCGCTTGATGTGGTGCGTTCGACTCCATCCGCTGAGTTGAGCGACCGAGCAGCAAACCACACGCTGACCGACCTCGACGGGATCGGGAAGTCGACCGCTGCTGTAATCGCTGACGCTCTCGCCGGCAGGGAGCCGGCGTACCTCGCCAAGATCGAGGCCGAATCGCAGGTGTCGATCACTGCCGAGGGGCAGGTCTACCGCGACGCCCTCAGGGGCGACTGTCATCTCCATTCGACATGGAGTGATGGCGGCGCGCCGATCGAGGCGATGGCTGCAACGGCGATGGCGATCGGTCACGAGTACATAGTGCAGACCGATCACTCCGCCCGTCTGACAATCGCGCATGGGCTCGACGAGCAGCGTCTCAGCGAGCAGCTCGATCAGATCGCGGCGATTAATGCCGACATCGCAGCCGCCGGACACGACTTTCAGATCTTGGCCGGGATGGAGGTCGACATTCTGCTCGATGGCTCACTCGACCTCACCGACGAGATGTTGGAGCGGCTCGACGTGGTGGTTGCGAGCGTGCATTCCAAGCTGCGGATGGACCGCGAGCTGATGACCGAGCGCATGGTGATGGCGGTGGCATCGCCGCATGTCGACATCCTCGGGCATTGCACGGGGCGCATGATCGGCAAGCGTCCGCCGTCGGAGTTTGACGCCGACTATGTGTTCGCGGCGTGTGCCCAGTTCAACACCGCGGTCGAGATCAACTGCCGCCCGGAACGCTTGGACCCGCCTCGGGAACTGCTCGATCAGGCGATCGAACACGGGTGCTGGTTCTCGATCGACACTGATGCCCACGCAACCGGCCAACTCGAATGGCAGGCACTCGGATGTGACCGCGCCGCCGAGCGAGGCGTCCCCATCGACCGCATCGTCAACACCATGACAGCAACCGACCTCCTCGCCTGGACCGCCCAGCCATAATTCCCGACCAATCCCGAAAAATGCCTGGATTCATTCACTCAGCGCATGTTCTGAGGCATATTTCGGGGGGTCAGCCGGCCATGGCGGCGTAGGCGGCGAAGAGGAGTCCGATAGCGCGGATGTCTCCGACCGTGCCGTCGCCCATCTTGTTCATTACGTAGCTGAAGCTCATCTTGGCGTCGACATCGATGATCGCGAGTGACCCGCCCCACCCGCCCCAGAAGCAAGTGCGCTGGTTCGGCACCGGCATCGCCGAGCCGGGGAGGCCATACCCCATCCCGAGCTTCAGTTCCATGGGAAGCACGAGGTCGGGGCCTTCGACCTGGACGTCGAAGATCCGCGCAACACCCTCTTCCGACAACAACCTGACGCCGTTGGCCGATCCACCACACGCGGTCGGCGTATGGCACAACGCCACAGCGCGGGCGTTGCCGTGTCCGTTGGCGGCTGGAATCTCGGCACGCCGCCAATCGTGTCGAGACGAAAAGTCGGCGGTGGCATACGGATTACTCAGAGTTCGCACGGCTATCGAATCTGGTTCGGAGTCGAGTGCCTCGAGCGGGTTCGGGGGTGGGATCACGTGGGCAACACGAGCGTCGAGTTCGGGCCCGGTGCCGATGTGGAAGTCGGCGCCGAGCGGGCCTGCAACTTCCTCGGCGAAGAAGGTCCCAAGGGTGCGGCCGGTGACCCGCCTGACGATCTCGCCGAGCAGGAATCCCTGGCTGATTGCGTGGTACCCGGACTGTGTACCCGGCTCCCACCATGGGGCCTGGGCTGCTTGAAGTTTGACGATCTTGTCGTGGTCGAGCATGTCTTCGATGACCAGTGGCTCGTCCCATCCCGACAGGCCAGCACTATGGCTGAGAACGTGTCGGGTGGCGATCGATTCCTTCCCGGCAGCAGCGAACTCTGGCCAGTAGGTGGCGATCGGCTCGTACAGATCGAGGTCGCCGCGGTCGGCAAGTATCAGGCAGCACAGCGCTGACATCGTCTTCGTGGTCGACCAGACGTTGATGATGGTGTCTTCCTGCCAGTCGCCCTCGCCGGAATCAAACGTCGCCGTGCCGCCCCAGAGGTCGACGACCATTTCGCCCTCGATCGAGATTGCTACGGAGGCGCCGACGTCCTCCTGAGTGGTGAAGTTGTTCTCGAAGGCCGCCCGCACTGCCTCGAATCCGGGTGCGACAGTTCCATTGATCGACATCGGCGCAACGTACCGCCCGAGCGCCCCAATCGGCGAACCCCGAAATATGCCTCAAAACATGCGCTGAGTGAATGGATCCAGGCACGTTTCGGGTTCGGGCGTGAGGGGTCTCGTGGTTACGGGCCGAGTCGTGACGCTGGGTGGAGGCCGGTTGGCGAGATCATGGCCGTGATCGTGCCGGGTTGCGGCGCGACGGCGAATGGTCCGACTACCTCGTAGGTGACGCCGTGTCCGTCGGAGCCTCGCTGGGACGAGAAGTAGAGACGGTCTCCACCAGGCGAGAAGGCGGGGCCGGTGATTTCGGAAGTGTCGTGGCCGATGATCTGGAGGAAAGCGCTTATCCGCAGGTCACCGGTAGGGCGCTCTTCGATCATGCAGAGTTCCATGTTCCCGCCGTCTTCGGCAACGAAGATGTCGCCGCTCGGGTCGTGCGCGACGATGTTGTCGACAGCATTGAGCGGGGTGTCAGGTGTGGCGAGGCAGTCGTGCAGCACGCGCAGTCGCTGCGTCGACAGGCCCAGTTCCCAAACCCGGCGATCACCCTTCGTCGTGAAGAGCAGGCGCCCGTTCTCGACCCATGCTCCTTCGCCTCCGTCGAAGCCGGATGTGAGCCCGGACCGGTCCGGCACCGCTGAGGATGTCTCGTGCCACGAGATGATCGCGGCCCCTTCTGCGTCGGCCGCTCCGATCGAGGCCGCAAACAACTGGCCCTGCGAGAGATCGCCAGACGTCTTGGGAATGAATCGATACAGCCGGCCGTCGGGCTTGTCTTCGGTGAGATAGACGATCCCAGTGTTCGGATCGATCACCGCCGCCTCGTGGTTGAACTTTCCTAGCCGAGGCCTAACGACACCCTGTCCGGCGCGCAATGGGTCGCATTCCCATACCTGCCCGGCGCTTCCATCCTCCTCGCAGGAAAGCCAGGCACCCCACGGCGTTGGCCCGCCGGCGCAGTTTCGAGACGTCCCGGACAGAATGGAGTACGCGCCGTCGATACGCCCGTTCGACGCAAATCCGATTGCCGACACTCCGCCGCCGCCGTTGACCACCTCAGAGTTGGAGACGTACACCCATCCTTCGTCGACTCGAGCAAAGGTGGCCCCGCCGTCCGGAGCCGCATGCCACTCGAAAGACGTGCGTGAAATGGTGTCACCACTACGGCCGATCACTCGGCTCGCGAAACCCCTCGGTAGCCGCAAACCGTTGCTGTCAGGCGCCCCTAGCGGCCCGTAGCGACCTGAAGGTGCTGTCGGCTCGCCGCCAACGAGCGCTCGGTCGAACAACAGGCTGCCGAGTGCCAGGCTCGCGACAGCACTGCTGGTTCCCGTGAGTAGCCGTCGGCGGGACAATCCCATGCCCTCACATCGTAAGGCCGCGGTTGGGGCGGCGCCGGTAGCGCCGTAGGATTGCATCCTTATGTCGAAGAAGACCAAGCGTAAAAAGGCCAAGATGCGCCGCTCGAAGGCGAATCACGGCAAGCGCCCCAACATGGGTCGCTGACGCCACAGATCATGTACATGCCGCGCTCGACTTATCGTGCAGCGGCGAACCAAGACTCGCACGGCGGCAGCCTCTCTACAGGGTTGGTAGCAGCCGCGGCCTCTTCGCGTTGGCCAAGCGAGCCCCGTACCCGACGCTTCTCTCCAGCCGCGGCCCGGCAAGTCTGAGTTGACGTGGACGCTAAGGTCGAATCACTGACGATCGCTGGTGATCCCGAGTTGTGGCGATCGCTCGGATTGACGGTTCTCGATGACGGGACGATCCCGCTGTTTGGCACTTCGTTGCGAATCATGCCCCCGGCTTCAGGCACGCAGGGCTCTGACAATCCTGAGACCGGAATTGTCAGCTGGGCGTTGAGTGGGATCTCGGCGCCGGCTCCTTCCGAGAACGCCGCCTTACTGATCGATGGCTTGCCGACCGAGGTCGTCGAAGCCAGGGCACCGGTGTTTGCTTCTCACGAAATGGCCGCGTCGGCGCTCGATCATGTCGTGGTGTTGACGCCAGATCTCGAGCGTACGAGCGCGGCAATCGCGGAGGCGACGGGATGCGAGTTGAAGCGCATCCGTGAGGTGGGCTCGATGCGCCAGGGATTCCACCGGATCGGACGTGGTGGGCTGATAGTTGAACTCGTCGAGCGGCCGGACATCTCCGAAGGAGATGCCGACTTCTGGGGGCTCGTGTTCATCGTCGACGACCTCGATCAGGCGTATGCACAGTTGGGGCCCGAGCGGATTTCAGCCCCGAAGGACGCCGTGCAGCCAGGGCGCCAGATCGCGACATTCCGTGGCGACGTCGGCCTCGGCCTCCCTGTTGCCCTGATGAGTCGCTGAAGCTCTTGGCGTAGCGGCAGACCGCGTACCCACACCCCAGCAAATCACACCACGGGCGGACCACACCCCGAAATCTTGCGCAATTCGAACGCTGTGAGTTCGATTCCTGACAGATTTTCGAGTGTTCCTGCTCGAACGGGGGGCGCGTAGGGAAGAGTGGCGATCAACGTCGACCATTCCTCAGCGGTAATCGAGTCGCC
>JADWMG010000041.1 GCA_015767405.1 Actinomycetota bacterium | reverse complement strand
GGAAGGCTCCCTGCACCGCTTCGGCGGAACCCGTGCGCAGCGCCATAGTTGACATCACTGCACCAACGGCGAGTGCAAGCAGCGTTCCAGCGGCGATCAGGCCCAGCGCCCCGATCACCCCGCTCTTGATTGAGAGTCCGAACGGGATCAGCACGATCATGAAGAACGCTGTTTGCCCGGCTCCGTACGCCATCCCGCCGGCCAGTCGACCGACGAGGATGCCCGGCCGGGTGGATGGCGAGGCCAGCAGACGATCGAAGAATCCATTTTCGATGTCGGTCGCCATGGCCGCTGCGCCGGTCACCGACCCGAACAGCACGCCTTGCACGATCGCGCCAGCGAGTGCGAAGTCGAGGTATGAATCGACGTCCGGAAACCCCGGAGTGTTGATCGCTCGACTGAAAGACGACGTGCCGAGCGCGACGAAGAACAGTGGAAACACGAGTGAGGGAACGACGAGTGATGGCTGTCGCCACATTTCGATGATCGCTCCGATGTGTGAGGGATGCAGCGCGACCTGGGCATGATCGCCGGAGTTCTCCGCTGGTTTGGCCGAAACTGTGGCCGTCATTCGTTGTCGATCTGTTGAGTGTCGCTGGCGCCCTCGAGACGGTGACCGGTTGCTTCGGCGAAGACATCATCGAGACTCGGTTCGTGCAGTTCGAGGTTCCGAACCTGAACGCCCTCTTCATCGAGTTGGCGGATAACTGCGGAGACTGCGCTGGGCCCTTCGGTCAGACCGACGCCCAGGCTTCCCTCGGGGCTCGGGCGGATCTCACCGAAACGCTCCAGCACTTCGGTTGCACAGTCGTGCGAGTCGGGCGGCACCGAAACGAACAGTGTTGGGCAGCCAACCTCGGCTTTCAGTTCTGCGGGGCGTCCTTTTCGCACGATGACGCCGTCGTCGATGATCGCGATTCGCTCGGCGAGATGATCGGCTTCCTCCAAGTATTGCGTCGTGAGCAAGACCGTTGTGCCGTCGCGGTTGAGCCGCTGGATCTCCTCCCACAGCGAGATACGGCTCATCGGGTCGAGGCCAGTGGTCGGTTCGTCGAGGAATAACACCGACGGTTCGTGGATCAGTGACAGAGCCAGGTCGAGGCGCCGCCGCATGCCGCCCGAGTAGGTGCCGACTCGGCGATCTGCTGCGGCCGTCAAGCCGACGCGTTCCAACAGTTCGTTGGCCCTGATCCGATGTTGTGACTTCGGCAGTCCGTACAGCACCGCCTGCAACTGAAGCAGCTCGCAGCCTGTCATCAGCGGGTCGATGGCAGCATCTTGGAGGGCTACGCCGATGTTTCGGCGAACGTCGTCGGCCTGCTCGACCACGTCGAACCCGGCAACTCGGGCCACTCCGCCCGTTGGTTTCGCCAGAGTGGTCAGCATCCGTACCGTCGTCGACTTGCCGGCACCATTGGGACCGAGAAATCCGAATATCTCGCCGGTCTCGATCCGCAGGTCGATCCCATCGACCGCTTTGATGAGGTCGTCACCCGATCCGAAGTACTTCTCCAGTCCTTCGGCGAAGATGGGTAGTGCTGCTTCGGACATCCGTGTACTCTGCCATCGACTTCGAGGAATCGGGCATTGGATTTGCTACAGGCCTCAGCCGAGCTCGAACGTGGTGGCTCCGTAGATGTCGTCCCACGGCAGCACCGGAGCGGGGCCGTAGTACATGCGAGCGCATCCGAAGACTTCTGTCAGGCCTTGTCGATCAGCGAGTGCAAGCGCCGCGGCGTTGTTCTCGGGCGTATCCAGAAAGATCGGCTGATCGGCGGCGAACGATGACAGCGACGCGAAGAGTGCTTGCGCGAGGTCGGGAGCGTTCGCGAACAATGGGCCGATCTTGAACCCGTTTCTGCATGGCCTGATAACGCCCATCGCCGCGATCTCTTCGCGGTGTAGCGCAGCCAGCCCGAGCCCGGAGCGAGGGGATATCCAGCTTCGCAGAAATTGCTCCCGGCTGAAGCCGAAGTGGCGTTGGTCGAATGCCGTAACGGTGCCAAATGGAAGTGTCGACAGCTCGACGATATTGGGATCCGGCTCGGCCGCTGTGCCGGTGCCGGCCATGCGAACCGTTCGATGGGAGAACTCGAACCCGCCTGATGCGTAGAACGAGTGCATGTCGAATACGCCATCGAGGCCGGGGTTCCACCCTTCAGCCGCAGCCCATTCGACGGTGATGCCGAGATCGACGCGAGTTGCCTGACGGTACGTTGCAGCCGGCATCGGACGGTGATCTCGGATGAATCGATCTGATTGTCAGCGACCGTGGAGTGCTTCGCGGATCAGTGGCTCGTAGTGCTCGAGCGGGTTGCTCTTGTAATCGGGGTCGAACGCGGTTTGGTCGTACTTCGCGCAGAACTCCTCGGTGTAGTCGAAGTACGGCGAGTCGCGGAACTTCTCCCGGGCATCGCGGTCCATGCCTAGGTAGTGCCAGAAGTAGTAGCCCTGGAAGGTTCCGTGGTTCTTGACCATGAAGTGATTGGCCTCTGACACGAAGGGCTTGAGGATGCCGGCGGCGATGTCAGGGTGGTTGAACGGGCTGAGCGTGTCGCCGATGTCGTGGAGCAACGCGCAGAGTACGTATTCGTCGTCGCGGCCGTCGCGCTCGGCACGAGTTGCGGTCTGCAGGCTGTGCTCGAGTCGATCGATGGGGAAGCCACCGTGATCGGTTTTCAGGTCGCCGAGTAGCCCGATGACGCGCTCGGCGACGAACGACTGTGTGATCTCGAGTTGCGGGGCGATGATCGCCCATTCTTCGGCGGTCGATTCTTCGAACGACGTGAACGTCGCGCGCTCGCCCGCTTTGGGTTCAACGGTGTCGGTCATTTTGTTCTCTCCTGACAAATGACACGAAAGGGGTCTGACCCCATTCGTGTCATTCAGCTGGTTGCGGATTGGATGGCTTGCCAGACCTTCTCGGATGTGGCGGGCATGTCGAGGTGGCGAATTCCGAGGTGGCTGATGGCATCGACCACGGCCGACTGAACTGCTGGCGTGGACCCGATTGTGCCGGACTCACCGATGCCTTTCACGCCGAGTGGGTTCACGAACGTGGGGGTCTCCATGTGGATGACCTCGAAGCTTGGAAGCTCGGCCGCGGAAATCATGCCGTAGTCGGCGAGATTTGATGTGATCGGGTTGCCGTCGTCGTCGTAGCGCACTTCTTCGAGCAACGCCTGAGCGGTTCCCTGGGCGATACCGCCGTGGATCTGGCCGTCGAGGAGCATCGGGTTGACAACTCGGCCGGCATCGTCACAGGCGATCTGACGGAGGTGCTTGACCTTGCCTGTCGCCACATCGACTTCGACAACCGCAACGTGAGCGCCGAAGGGGAACGTGGCATGGCCGGCATCGAACTGTGTGTCGATGCTCAGCGAGTGGCCGGTCGGGCTCTCCAGATCGACCGGGTTGCCCCCAATTCCGGGGTGGGTCTTGGCCGCGACGGCGAGTTCGGCCCAGGTCTTGGCAACTGCCGGTGTGCCGGTTACATGGAACGCTCCGGCGTCTTTGTCGAGTACAACATCACCTTCGTCGGCTTCGAGAACCGACGCAGCAAGGTTCCGTGCCATCTCGACCAACTCTTCGGCAGCTTGGTTGACAGCGAGGCCGCCCTGCTGCAAAGAGCGCGAACCCATCGTTCCGCCGCCAACGGGAACCAGGTCGGTGTCACCCCATATCAGGGTGATCTTGTTGATCGGGATACCGGTCTGCTCGCTTGCGATCATCGACCACGATGTGTCGTGGCCTTGGCCTTGTGGCGATGTGCCGGTGTAGACGAGCGCTGACCCGTCGTCTTGCACTTCGATCTTGGCCGCCTCACTCATCGGATCAACTCCGCCGGTGATCTCGACGTAGATACTGACTCCGATACCGAGCTGTTTGTCATCGCCGGCCTCGCGTCGCTTGGCTTGTTCGGCGCGTAGGTCGTCGTAGCCGGCAGCTTCCAGCGCCGCGTCGAGAGAACCTTCGAAGTCGCCGACGTCGTATGTCTGGCCGATGGAAGTGGTGTGAGGCTCGAGGAACTTCGGAATCAGATTCTGTCGTCGAACCTCAACGGCGTCCTTGCCGATCTCGGCGGCGAACATGTCGAACGCCCGCTCGAGAGCGGCTGTGGCCTCCGGACGTCCAGCGCCGCGGTACGGAACCGTCGGCGTGGTGTTGGTGACCACAGAGATCGCCCGGACTTCGATGTTCTCAATGTCGTACACGCCTGACGTCATGGGCCGGGTGAACGCCATCGGTAGAACAGTTCCGACGTCAGCGAACCCTCCCGAGTCTTGGATGAGTTGCATCTGAAGATGGGTGACCCGGCCGTCTTTGGTGCCGCCGAGGGTCACGTACTGCAGCTGGGCTCGTCCGTGCCCCATGGCCATCATGGATTCGCTGCGCGTCTCGCGCCATCTCACCGGTCGGTCGACCGCGTTGGCGAGCACACCGAGCAGAATCTCTTCCGGGTATGAGCCGATCTTCGCACCGAATGCGCCTCCGACATCTGGTGTGATGATCCGGACCATGTCGTCGTCGACGCCGTTGGCTGCACTGACCGGAGCCTTCACACCTTGAGCGTGCTGTGTCGACAACCACTGGTAGAGGCGGCCATCGACCCATGCGGCTGCTGACCCGCGAACTTCCATTGGGCACGGCGCTACTCGCTGATTCAAGAACTTTCCGGTGATCGTGACTTCACAGTTGCTGAAGTACTCCTCCGCTGGGGTGTTCTCCGGCATTCCGACCGCTGTCGTGTCGAACACGGCGTTGGATCCGGCGTCCTCGTAGATCAGCGTTTCGGAATTGAGGGCCTCTTCGAGATCGATCAGCGTCGGGAGGAAGTCGACGTCGACGAAGATCGTGTCGGCCGCGTCGGCCGCCTGCATGGAGGTTTCGGCAACAACGGCGACGACGGGCTCCCCGACGTAGCGCACCTTGCCGCTCGCCAGCAACGTGCGGGTCACAGCGGGGTTGAAGGGCGATGGAACCGGCTCGAGTCCGAGACTCTCCGCCGTGAATACCCCGAGCACACCGGGCATGCCCTTCGCCTCTTCGATCTCGATCGCCGAGATGGTGCCGTGCGCGACCGCCGAGCGGGCGTACGCCACCTGGGCTGCTCCCTGGAGGAGTTCGTCGGTCAGGTCGTCGACGTAGACACCGCCGGTGGTCAGGAACTTGGGGTCCTCTTTGCGTTGAACCCGTGTTCCGAGAATGCTGCCAGCCACGTAACTCCCCTAATTCGCGCTTGTGGCGCTGAGTGGGTCGGCGCCATGTTGGAGGGCCCGGGATCGGGCCCGCAAGCAACCTAGTCGGCGGCCACGGGTGCCGGGCCAGCCGTGCGAGCGGCAATGATGCCGGTGACCACGTTATATGGCCAACCATCGGGCAAGTTCCGCGGTAGCGGCGGTAGCGGCAGGATCGACGAACGTTCCTCCCCGGCCTCGACGAACCCGATTTCTTCACGTGCGGCTTCGCGTATCCCGTCCTCGGTCTCGAGGCGATCGACCTCCGCTGCGAGCTCGCCGTTGACCCTTTCGAGTTCGTCGAGTTGGGTCTGGCGTTGAACGAGACTGTCATCCTGGTCGAGCCAGGTCTGGATGGGCAGGATGAATACCGCTCCGGCGATGGTCCCGATGACCAGTAGCACGAAGACTCCGCCGAACAGGGCTACCTTCGGCCGTTGCAGGATGCGCTTCTCGACCGGAATCGGCCGCGTGAAGTCGCCGAGGCGGGAACGTCCCTCGTCAGATGCTTTCGCTGGTTCCGTCGGCCTCGGGATCGCGGTCGTCTTTGAACGGCTCACAATTCTATTGTCGCAGGCCAGACCCCATGAACCGCGTCACCAAATGACACGAACGGGGTCAGACCCCAAACGTGTCATTCAAATGACACGAACGGGGTCTGACCCCAAACGTGTCATTTGAGTGGGGCTAGGGCGGCTCGCCCGCGGAACTCGGCCGATTCGCCGAGCTCGGCCTCGATGCGCAGGAGCTGGTTGTACTTCGCTACACGATCACTTCGAGTCGGCGCGCCGGTCTTGATCTGGCCACAGTTTGTTGCGACCGCGAGGTCGGCGATCGTTGAGTCTTCGGTTTCCCCGGAGCGATGGCTCATCACGGAGGTATAGCCGTGGCGAGTCGCCAACTCGACGGTGTTCAGCGTTTCGGTCAGTGATCCGATCTGGTTGACCTTGATCAGGATCGAGTTGGCAACGTTGTCGTCGATTCCGGTCTGCAGGCGGTCGGAGTTGGTGACAAAGAGGTCGTCGCCGACGAGTTGGACCTTGTCGCCGATCAGCTCGGTCAGCGTGGCCCAGCCGTCCCAGTCGTTTTCATCCATCGCGTCCTCGAGCGACACGATTGGGTAGGTCTCCACGAGGCGCTTCCAATAGTCGGTCATCTCTGCAGGGGTGAGCACTCGGCCCTCACCTGTGAGGTGGTACGAGCCGTCTCTGAAGATCTCACTCGTTGCCGGATCGAGCGCAATTCCGATGTCGTCGCCGGGTGTGAAGCCGGCCGCTGAGATGGCCTCGACGAGCAGCTTGATCGCGTCTTCATTGGAATCGAGGTTGGGCGCAAAACCGCCCTCATCGCCAACCGCGGTCGAGTGTCCACGATCTTTGAGCAGTTGCTTGAGCACGTGGTAGGTCTCGGTGCCCCAGCGGAGCGCCTCGGAGAAGCTTGGCGCACCGATGGGCATCACCATGAACTCCTGCAGATCGATCGAGTTGTCTGCATGAACGCCCCCGTTGATGACGTTCATCATGGGCACCGGTAGGACGTGGGCATTCGGCCCGCCGATGTAGTTGTACAGGGGGATCTCGAGTTCGCTGGCGGCCGCCTTGGCGATTGCCAGGCTCGTGCCGAGAATCGCGTTCGCTCCGAGTCGCGCTTTGTTGTCGGTGCCATCGAGATCGAGCATCAGTTGGTCGAGGAATCGTTGGTCGACAGCGTCGAACCCTTCGAGGGTTTCTGCGATCTCGTTGTTCACGAACCCAACTGCTTGCTGGACGCCCTTGCCGCCGTAGCGGTCGCCGCCGTCTCGGAGTTCGACGGCTTCGTGCTCACCGGTTGATGCCCCTGACGGAACTCCGGCACGACCGATCGAACCCGAGTCGAGCAAGACCTCGACTTCGACGGTGGGGTTGCCACGAGAATCAAGGATCTCGCGACCGAGGATGCTGACGATTTCACTCATACCGCCCAACGTATCTGCCGTGCGCGGTGCGAGCGCGAGGATCGCTGTAGTTGTGGCTTTTCTTCCTCAAGTTCTGCGTCGTTCACGCCGAAGAGGACGACATGGAACCTCTGGATCCGCGGCCGAGTGCCGTTGTGCCGCCGCCCCCGCCGCCGCCACCGGTTCCACCTGTGCCGAATCCAGTAGTGAACGTGAACGAGGCGCAGACCGCGACGCCGCAACCGCCGCCGCAGCCACCGGTCCCGTCGAAACAGCCCCCGCCGTCTTCGCAGCAGCAATCTGCGCAGTCACAGCAACCGGCTCACGCCGGTGATCAAGGCCAGCTGCGTATGTATCCGTGGCGAGTGTTGGGTGCTTCGTCTGTCACGGTGGCGTTCGCTCTTTCGGGTTGGCAGGTTCAGCGTGGTCTTGATCTGGACTTGGGTCGCGACCGAGAACGCTCGCCGGCTCGTATCGCCTGCCACGACGCAGGAGCTTCCGAACCCCAAGCGAGCCGTAGCGACGTGGATTCTTCCGTTCGCGTTTGTCGCCACGGCCATGCTCGTCGTGACATATCTCTCGCGCCGGCCCGAAGCGCAGTCAGACGACACGATCTCGTCGGTACCCCTCGCATTCGCCGTGCTGTCGCTACTCCTGGCGATTCCGCTGACTTACCGGCCGGTGCACTACATGGCGGGAATCGTCCGTCAGGTCGGTGGGTACTCGGCGAAGTTAGCGCAGTGGATGTGGGTGCCGGTCGTGCTGGCAATGGTCGGTGTGGCCTCGATCGCTCTCCTTCGTTACGGCGGCGCCGTCGACGGCACAACCGAAGAATGGGCACCGCTCTGGGTGATTGCCGTTGTTGCGATTGCACCGTGCATCGTTGTCATATTGCTCGCGTGGCGTGCAGCCGACTCGGTGGAGCAGGCGATCAAATTTGCCTTCGCCCGCCGCGGCGGAGCACGCGAACTCGACTCGAAATCGCCATCCGGCGCGAAGGTGCCCGGTGCGTCGGCGGTGCGAGTTCAGTCAACGGTCGACATTCGCCGCAAGGTTCGTCAGCTACCAGGCGCGAACCTTCTGCGGATCACTCTCGTGGCCATGCTTGCCGGCCTTGCGCTGCTGAGCCTGGTCGGAGCGGTTGTGATGTTCCTGTTCTGGCAGGAGTCGAACGACACTCAACTCTTGCCCAGCCAGATCGACCGTGCGTGGGACACGATTGCGGCGCTGCATCAGGCAGAGCGAGTGCTTGCGTTCGCGGTGCTCGGTCTGGCAAGTTTGTGGACCTTTGTGGCAGTGCTGAATGTCCGTATGGCATCGGGCCGACGAAGAAACCCGCTCGTTGCCGCGCTCGCGTGGCCAGCGGCTGGCATAGGGATCTGGACGATTGCCGATTCCTTGATCGTTGATCAGCCGACCGGATCGGTGATCGCCGGACTGGTCGCCCAGTCGTTCGTTCTGTACATACCGTTCTTCCTGCTCGAACGGTCTGCTGAGGCCGTCGGGGCACGCCGTACCCCGATACGCATCGCATATGTCCTAGGTGTGGTGTTGCTGGTGTACATCCAGGGGCTCGGCGGGCTGTCGACCATTTCCGACAGCGTCGACGATCTGAACTACGGCCGACTTGCCGGCTACCTGCTTCTCGGGTCGCTCGTTCAGCTCTTGTCGACCTTGGCAATCACCGATGCCAGCCGTGCCATTACCGAGGCCGCAACTCGTGAGGCCGAACACCACAACCTTCTTGCGGAACAGCACAGCAACGCCGCCCAAAGCGGCAGCGCCGTGCCGGATGTCGGCGCCGCTGCGAGTGTCAGCGCCGTCTCGAGTGTTGGGGCCGGGATCTCTCCGGTGCCTGCCACGGTGCCCGCGCCCGATCCGAACACGTCCCCAGTCGCCGGAACCTGAATCTGGAGGTGTCGATGTCCGATCCGTTACCAGCCCAGTCTGATGGCGATCAGGGAATGCTCCCGCAGGCCGCGCCGCAGGAGACCCCCCCACCACCACCACCACCACCTCCAGCGGGTGTTGGACCTCCCACGCCGCCCCTATCGACCGCGCCCCCGACTAATTCTGCACCGCTCGGCTCCACGCCAGCCGCCTCCGTATCCTCGGGCTCAGCCTCAGCTATTCCGGTTCCGACGGGCTCGGCGCCATCATTGGCGCCGGTCGACCCGCGGGCCCAGCCGATCCTCGATCCCGATGATCTCAGCAGACCGTTCGCGCCGCTGCGATCAGATCCGCCACCGCAGCTCTATTCAACTTGGTGGCTGCGTTACTCGCTCTTCCTCACGCTGCTCGTTGCGATCGCGGTCGTACTCCTCACCGAGTACGGATCGGCCTCAGCCGACTTGGCGACCCAGCCACTCGTTGTGGCAACGCACCTGCTCGCGGCCGTTCTGCTCGTCTCGTGGAGTGCCCTAGCGATGTTGGGCGCAGGGCGGCTCGTGCCGTCAACTCACTACAACCACCGTGCGAGCGCCCCCGTCGTGGTTTTGCTCTGGTTGATCGCGTTTCTTGCACCCTTTGGTGCATTTCGTGTGGCCGATTGGGCACGGGACCGCTTCTCGGATCCTGCCGATGACGTTGCGGTTGTGATGATCACTGTCGCGGCAGTGATGATTTGCTTCATTTTGGTCTGGCTTCCCTTTCGTTATCACGCTCGGCAGGGACATCGGATCGGAGCGCCGTCGCGACCAATCCTCGAATGGTTCTGGGCGCCGCTGTTTGCCGCGATCGGCGGGATCATCATCACCGCATTCGGACTGCATGATCTCCTGCTCGAAGACGGCCTCACCGCATCCGAGCGAACGCTGCAGGTTGCGGTGCTGTACGGCCTCCCGGCTTTCGTCTTCGCATTGTCCACGTGGCGGGCAACAACCGTAATCGACGAGGTGGTCGACATTCGTTGGCGCACTTGGCGAAGCGAGTGGGACCAGACACTCCATGAGATGGCGGCTCAACCTACACCCGGCCCGGAACTCGGCGACCAGTCCGAGTGACGCCATCGGCACCCGCTCTCAAGATTTCAGCCCGCTGAATCGTTGTCCTTCACTTCATCCCACAGGGTGTCGAGCACAGAGAGTTCCGCAGAATGGAGATCGATTTCTCGCTGCCGAGCGAGTTCCTCGACCCCCTCGAATCGCGTGCGGAACTTGTCGGTAGCAGCTCGAAGCGCCAATTCGGGGTCGATGTCCAGGTGTCGAGCGACGTTGACGACCGCAAAGAGCAGGTCGCCAAGTTCCTCACGAGTGTGGTCGGTATCGCCGGTTCCAATCGCTGCGTGGAGTTCGCCGGTTTCTTCTCCGATCTTGCTAAAGGCACCATTGACGGCAGGCCAGTCGAAGCCGACCTTCGAGGTCTTCTTGCCGACCTTCGCGGCGTAGGACAATGACGGCATTGATCGCGGAATCCCCTGGAAGATCGAAGTGCGGTCCTTCTCATCGCGTTTGATGTCGTCCCAGTTGGCGAGTACCTCGTCGGTACCATCGACGGTGACATTTCCAAATACATGTGGGTGCCGTCGAACGAGTTTGTCGTGAATGCCGGTGGTTACGTCGGCGATGGTGAAGCGACCCTCCTGCTCGGCGATCGTCGCGTGGAACTCGATCTGGTACAGAAGATCTCCGAGTTCTTCGATCAGGTCCTCGTCGGTTTTCGGGTCGTCTGGGTCGAGGCCGTGGACAGCGTCGACAACTTCGTAGGTCTCTTCGAGCAGATGAGGCACGAGCGATTCGTGAGTCTGCTCGATATCCCACGGACACTGTTCGCGCAGCGTCCGCGCGAGTTCGTGAAACGAGACGTATCCGGCACCCACCGGTGCTGCGAGTTCGGGGATATAGATCGATGTCAGGTGATCGGCATCGACCGTCCGGTCGAGTTCAGCCCAGGTCGTGGCGGTGATCCGCTCGTCGTCGGTGCCGAGCGCCTGCAAGATGATCACGGGCTCGTCGCCACTGGCTCCCTCGACAGCGAGCTTGATGTCTGAGAGCACCCAGTTGGCGTGAGTGTGGGCAACAAGAAGAGGCCCACGTTCGCCAGCAGCTGCGACCGCGAAATTGTGTCCGTCGACCAACCGGATGCCAGCCTCGACGGGGCGATCTCTGCGTATACGTCCTCGAACGTGTCGGCCGCCTCGTAGATGTCGTCGAAGCTGGTTGCATTCTCGACCAGCGACGCCGACGGGTGGATGTCGGTGCGCAAGTATCGGTGGGGGATGCGTTCGAGGGCCTTGAGCGTCTCGGCAGTTGTGTGATCGAGACCTCCGGGACCGAGTCCGACAACAACGACGGTCGGCGAGGTACCTACCAGGCTGTCGCTCACGGTCCGCCTCGCCAATGTTCAGCCGAGGGCGATGACGAGGCCGGTGGCCGCGTCGAACGTGCCGTATCGGGGGTCGACATAAATATCGGCGTCGGCGAGCAGCGATGACACATCTAAAGACGCTGCGACCACGTCGATGTCTTCGAATCCGAGGTCTTCGTAGGAGCGGAAAACAATGACCCCGAAGGCAACTGTCGTGCCGACTTGGTCGACCAAGGGCGCCGAAGCGAGCGGCTCATCGGCGGACAATTGCAAGGTCGCACCAATAAGCGGGATGGCGTCGCTCGTATTGAGGTCTTGGGATGTGATGCACGGGAGCGTGCCCAGGTCTGCGGCGATCGAAGGGTCGATGTTGGCCGCAGCAAAAACATCTTCGAACGAGGTTCCGCCGGCGAGCTCGGCGACGGCTTCATCGGCCTTCATCGGCCGCCGTAGAGTCCTCGACCACGATTGCCTGGATGCATGCAACTCTGCTGGTGGCAGGGCCGGCGTCGTAGAGCGCCGCGATCTGGTCTTCATCGACGAGCGCACTTTGGATCCATCGCGTGATCTCAGCGCGGGCGGGCTCGAGTGGCACGACATCTTGGTCGGTGACACCCAGGTCACTGAGTTGCAGTTCGAACTCATCTTGGCTCAGCTCGGTGTCGTTGACCCGGGCGATCGCGTTGTTGTCGGAGAAGGTCCCGCACCCTGTGGAGACTGCGGCCAACGCGAGGGGGAGCAGGATCATTCGGCGGTACACGGCCCGGAGGCTATCGGCCGTGAGCCGATCGGGGGAATCAGTCGGAGCCTGGTAGTTAGGACAGGGGCAGAGGGCCGACCGCGGTCATTCGTCAGATTCTGGCGGAATGAGGTCGCGCAGGAACTTCACGAGGTACGAGGAAGCGTCGGTCTTGCGCGGGAGAGGGAGAACCAACTGATGCAGGTCTTCTTTGTACTTGGCGCCCTTGGACAGGCGACGGAGCCGCATTGACTCGCTGAGCTTGAGCTCGACGGGAGCGAGCTTCGCCTCGGCGGTCGAGATCTGCATGTCGCTGATACCCAGACGGTGGCATTCGGCGCGTAGGTGGCCGACTTCGAGCAGGGCCGCAGCAGGCGCCGGAAGCGGGCCGTAGCGGTCCTCCCACTCGGCTCGGATGTCGTTGACCTCAGCCGCGTTGGTGACTCCGGCCAGGCGGCGGTAGGCCTCGAGTCGGAGTTCCTCTTTGGTGACGTAATCGGTCGGCAGAAACGAATCACTCGGCACGTCGAGCTTGATTTCGGGGGGCTTCTCGGGCATCGATTCGCCCTTCATTTCGGTGACCGCTTCGGTGACCATCTGGCAGTACAGGTCGTAACCGACCGCAGCGATGTGACCCGACTGCGATTCGCCCAGCAGGTTGCCGGCACCACGAATCTCGAGGTCGCGCATGGCGATCTTGAATCCCGAACCAAGCTCGGTCGACTCACCGATAGTGCGCAGCCGTTCGTAGGCCTCTTCACTCAACACCTTGTCGCGCGGGTGGAACAGGTAGGCGTATGCACGTTGGCCTGATCTCCCGACGCGTCCCCGCAGTTGGTGCATCTGGCCGAGGCCGAGGAGATCTGACCGCTCGACGACGAGGGTGTTGACCGTCGGCATATCGATGCCTGACTCGATGATGGTGGTGCATACGAGCACGTCGTACTCGCCATCCCAGAAGTCTTGCACTGTGGTTTCGAGCGTTGCTTCGTCCATCTGTCCGTGGGCGATTGCGATGCGAGCTTCAGGCACAAGTTCACGTAGGCGACTGGCGGCTGTGTCGATCGATCGAACCCGGTTGTGAACCCAGAAAACCTGGCCCTCGCGGAGTAGCTCACGTCGGAGTGCTTCGACCGCCACCCGTTCGTCGTATTCGCCAACGTAGGTCAGAATCGGCTGACGTTCGGCTGGCGGGGTTTGCAGCAGCGATAGGTCGCGGATGCCGACGAGCGACATCTCGAGGGTGCGCGGGATTGGCGTTGCCGAGAGCGTGAGGACGTCGACGTTCGTCTTCATCTTCTTCATTTTCTCTTTGTGCTGAACGCCGAATCGCTGCTCCTCGTCGACGACCAGCAACCCGAGATCTTTGAACTTGACGTCGTTCGCGAGCAGGCGGTGGGTGCCGATCACGCAGTCGACTTCGCCAGTCTTCACGCCCTCTATGACCTTCTTGGCCTGGGCTGCTGTCAAGAATCGAGACAGCACCTCGACCCGAATTGGGTAGCCCGCGAACCGGTCAGCGAACGTATTGCCGTGCTGGGTCGTGAGCAGCGTGGTGGGGGACAGTACGGCGACTTGTTTGCCATCTTGGATCGCCTTGAACGCGGCCCGGATTGAAACTTCGGTCTTGCCGAAACCGACGTCGCCGCAAATGAGGCGATCCATCGGAAAGGCCAGTTCCATGTCGTGCTTGACCTCGTCGATCGCGGTCCGCTGATCAGGTGTCTCCACGAATGGGAACGCGTCTTCCATTTCGGATTGCCACGGAGTGTCGTGGGCGAACGAGTGGCCCGAGGCGTTGACTCGCTGTTGGTAGAGCACCACGAGTTCCTGGGCGATCTCGCGTACTGCGGAGCGAACGCGACTCTTTGTCTTCGCAAACTCGGAGCCGCCGAGGCGGTGCAGCTTGGGTGCCTCTCCGCCGACGAATTGTCGGAGAGTGTCGATCTGGTCGGAGGGGATGTAGAGCTTGTCGCCCCCCTTGTACGAGATCAGCAGGTAGTCACGCTCGATGCCGCCGATGGCCCGCTTGACCATGCCGTCGTACTTGCCGACGCCGTGTTGGTGGTGGACGACGAAGTTTCCGGCCTTGAGGTCTTCGAATGTGGTCGATCCCTCGCGGCGTTGTTTGCGGGCCGGGCGGTGGGCGCGTCGGCGGCCAGTGAGGTCACTCTCGGCAACGATTGCCACCTTCGCATTCGGCAATGTGCAGCCGCGATGAAGTGGCGCAATGGTGATGCTTCCACCCTTTGGCAGCGCCGTTGGTTGGACCGCATCGGGAGATCCATCAACGATCGGGAAGTCGAGACCGTTGTCGAGGAGGAGTTCGTGGAGGCGTGCCGCTGAACCCTTTCCGTCGGCCGCGATGACTACACGAAACCCCTGCCCGATCAGCTGGGTGAGCCGGTCAGTGAGCCCCGAGCCGTCGCCGACGACGGGCCCCCATCCGGATGCTTCGACCAGTGGCGTATCGGGAGAGTCCGGAGTCGAGTCGATCGACCAGAACGAGCCGGCGCCCGCGAGCAGCGTGTCGGGATCAGAGTGCAGGCGGGGGAACGATCGGTTGGGGTCGCGGGCCCAGGTCGAGGCGAGGGTGCGTGCGAGATCATCTTCTTCCGCGATCAGGTCGGCGGCCCGATCGCGCATACGGCGTGGCTCGATGAGGATGACCTTCGCATTGTCGGGGAGCACGTCGGTGAGCAAGAGATTTTCGTCGACGAGCCAGGGCAGCCAGCTCTCCATTCCATCGAACGGGGCACCTTCGGCGAGCCGCTCCCACTGTTCACGGCCCCATGGCTCGGTTTCGATGAGTTTCGCGGCGCGCTCGCGGATGTCGTCGGTGACGATGAGTTCTCGCGCTGGGAAGATGACGACCTCGTCCAGGTCGTTTGTCGAACGTTGATCGTTGACACCGAACTGCGTCAGCCGGTCGACTTCGTCTCCCCAGAGGTCGATTCGGATCGGGGCGTCAGCGGTCGACGGATAGACGTCGACGATTGCCCCGCGTTGCGCGAACTCGCCGCGGTGCTCGACCAGCCCTTCGCGCCTGTACCCGAACTCGACAAGCCGTCTCGACAGCTCTTCGGGGTCGACTTCAGACCCTGGCCGGACAACTACCGGATCGACGGTTGTGGCACCCGGGCCGAGCTTCTGAAGGAGAGATCTGACGCTGGCAACGATGATTGCGGGGCATCGATCTGGGTCGCTCAGCCGCCAGAGCACTTCGAGGCGCTGGCCCATTGTTTCGACGCTGGGGCTGACGCGTTCGAAGGGCAGGGTTTCCCATCCTGGGAACTGCACGACTTCGCCCTCGGGGAGGAACTGGCTGAGGTCGTCAACGAGTTGGCCGGCCATCGTGCCGGTGGGGCAACTGACCACGAGCGGGCGACGTGAAGCGAGGTTGGAGAGCGCGGCGATCGAGATCGGTCGAGCTACTTCGACGATTGCCAGCCGTGCGACGGGGTCGCCGAGTGCTCTGGTCAGACCTGGTTCGTCGCGGAGCAATGACGGCAGCGAACCGAGTTGGGCGGGGGCCGCGGCTGTTGGAGATGCTGTCTTCGTCGAGCCGACGGCAGTCACAGCGGTTTCCCGTTGTATTGCTGCATTGCAGCATCAACTCCGGAGCCGATGATCATTTCGGCGGCGTCGGCGGCGTCGGCGACTTTGATGTCGAGGAGTTCGCGTTCCTGCTTCGGGACCTTCGAGAGAACGTGCCCCTTACCGAACTCTTTGGCGTCGGGCTTGCCAACACCGATTCGAATGCGGAGGAAGTCTTGTGACTTCAGATGCTGATTGATCGACCGCAGTCCGTTGTGTCCGGCGAGTCCGCCACCGTTCTTGACCTTGAGTTCACCCGGCGGAAAGTCGAGTTCATCATGGATGACGATCAACTGTTCCGGAGTTTCGATCCGGTATCTGCGTACGAGTGCGCCGACCGCTTGCCCGGAGTCGTTCATGAATGTGATGGGGAAGGCGAGGACCACTCGTTCGTCGCCGAACCTGGTTTCGGCAACGAGTGCGTTGTCTCGGCCGCCCTTCAGCGTGGCATCGTGGCGTTCGGCAAGCAGCGCTACGGCTTGCTCACCGACGTTGTGTCGTGTGTTGGCGTACTTTGGGCCGGGATTGCCGAGGCCGACCACGAGCCAGTCGAATGGAGCGCCCTTGCCGGAACGTCCGAAGAGGCCCACGTCAAGACTCCATCATCTCGAGACATCTTGCGAGGATGCCCACGTCAGTTCTCCACCGTCCTGCGAGGAGGCTCACGTCGGTACTCCACAATCTTCGGCCAGAGTTTGTGCGAGCGCGCCGGAGGTTCCGACAGGCGCTCGTCGGGTCACTCGCTGTCGTCGTCGCCGCTGTCGTCGCCGGCAGCTTCTCCGCCTTCGCCTTCGGCACCTTCGCCCTCGGCTTCTTCGGCTGCGGCCGCGAGGGCCTCTTCCTCGGCATCGAGGACAGGTGTGCGCATCGTGAGCACGGTGACGACTGGTGCGTCAGCATCGGCTGTTGTCTCGACGCCACTGGGCAGCGGAAGGTCTTCGACGCGGATAACTGAGTCCATGTCCATCTCGCTGACATCGATCGTGATGCCCTCTGGGATGTTTCGGGGCGTTGTGCGGATCTGCAGTTCCTGCATCGTGAGGTCGACGAGGCCACCGTTGGCAGACACGTCTTTGGCTTCGCCCTCGAGGTGGATCGGGATCGCAACGACGATCTCTTCGTTGAGGTTGACCTGGATGAAGTCGATGTGTTGCACGTTGCGGCGCACCGGGTGGCGCTGAACTTCTTTGATCAGCGACGGGTACACGGTGCCATCGACGGTGAGGTCGAGGATCGTGTTCATTCCGGCGGAACCTGACAGCGCTTGACGTAACTCGCGACGATCAACGGACACGCTGAGCGCATCCATTCCGTGGCCGTACACAACGGCCGGGATCTGGTCGTCGGCGCGCAGGCGCCGTGAATCGGAGCTACCGGTGCTACGTCCGGCTTGAGCAATGAGAACGGTCTCAGACATGGTGATCGGCTTCCATCAAATGGTGTGATACAGCAGCAAACAAAGCTATCGCCCCCCAGCCCCAACCGCGCCAAACCCACCCACCCACTCCGAAATATGCCTGGATTCATTCACTCAGCGCATGTTTTGAGGCACGTTTCGGGATTGCGGGCCACCCACTCCGAAATATGCCTGGATTCATTCACTCAGCGCATGTTTTGAGGCACGTTTCGGGTGTCGCGTGTCCGTTGGCGGTGGATTCGCACGACTTGGAGGGCGGCCGCATCGAAATCGTCGCGCACTGACTCGTCAAATCGGATGACAGACCATCCAAGTTCGCTACAGGCTCTGTCTCGTGACTGGTCCTTTCGCTGACCGAGGTCGCCTCCGTGCCACCACGATGCTCCAGGCTCCACGGCGAGCTTGATGTCGGGCCAGGCGATATCGAGGTGAATGGTCTCGCCCGACTTCAACTTCAGTGGATACTGGCGTTTCGGGTGGGGAAGGGCGGCGTTCTCGAATGCGTGGATCAGGTCACGCTCAAGGTTGCTTTGGGCTGGACGGTCCTGGCCGAGCGCGTGTTCGAGCCACTGCTCGACTGTTGATACGCCGTCCTTGCCCCGGCATCGGTGTATCTCCAGATAGTCGAGTGCTGACTGTGGCGTGATAAGTCCACGGTGCCAGGCGTCCTCAGCGGCTCGCTCGAATCTGTGTTGGTTGAAGACTGCGGCCAGCCCGAAGAGCATACGCATGGGCTTGGCGACGATCAGGCCGTCATCGCGAGTCTCTCGGTCGAGTTCAGCGTTGTACCAGCGTGTTCGATGTACATCGACCCACGTTGGCATCTGTGTGCGGAATCCATCCGGAACGGTGAAGTGAATCTTGTTTTCGGGCATTCCTCGCAGGTCGGCCAGTCGCGCCGCGGTCCAACCGCTGAGGAACCCGTCGTCTTCCGTCTTCAGTTGAACGGCCATACATCGGGTGAGGAAGGTTTCCGGCGACGAGGCCAGTCGAGCGATGCCCGGCAGAACCTCCACCATCAGACCCTTCCTTCTTGCTCGCGAAACCGTCGGTTGCGAGATTCCGAGTTCCTGAATGAGCTGGCGATGGCTGAACGCGCCGTGCTGTCGGGCCGCGAGGAGCAGTAGTTCGGTGGTGATCACACCAAGACAGTGTGCGGCGCCCAACAAAATCCGGAATCCCTCCGAAATATGCCTGGATTCATTCACTCAGCGCATGATTTGAGGCATTTTTCGGGTTTGCGGTCGGCAGCGTCGGCGCTGCGACCGGGTGTTAGGCGAGGTTTTCGCCGTCGAAGATGTCGCTGACGCTGGTGTCGTCGAAGACGGCACCTAGGGCTTCGGCGATCAGCGGTGCGACAGAAAGGATCTCGATCTTGTCGAGCTGCTTCTCGGGCGGCAGCGGCAACGTGTTTGTGAGCACGATCCGCGAGAGGGGGCTGTTCTTGAGCCGGTCGATCGCCGGGCCCGACAGCACACCGTGGGTGGCCATTGCCCAGACTTCGGTGGCGCCCCGCTCCATGAGGAGCTCGGCGGCCGAAACGATCGTGCCGCCAGTGTCGATCATGTCGTCGGTCAGTACGCAGAGTCGTCCGTCGACATCGCCCATCACCTCAGCCGCCTCAGCGACGTTCGTGCTGCCCTTCGGTCTCTTCTTGTAGATGAAGGCCAGGTCAGCACCGATGTCGCCCAGGTGCTGGGCCATGCGCTGGGCGACCTTGATACGGCCGGCATCGGGCGACACGATGACGGGCTCTTTGGCGTTTTCGCGGATGTATGCCTCGAGAACGGGCATCGCCGTGAGGTGGTCGACCGGGCCGTCGAAAAAGCCCTGGATCTGGCCAGAGTGCAGGTCGATCGAGATCATCCGTTTCGCGCCGGCGGCTTTAAACATGTCGGCGACGAGTCGTGCCGTGATCGGCTCGCGGCCTTCGGCCTTGCGGTCCTGGCGCGCATATCCGTAGAACGGACACACGGCCGTGATGCGCTTGGCGGAAGCGCGATAGGCGGCGTCGATCATGATCAGGTGCTCCATGATCGAGTCGTTCACCGAGTGGCCGTCGACGCCGTAGTGGCTCTGAATGACGAAGACGTCGGAGCCGCGGATCGATTCGCCGAAGCGGCAACGGACTTCCCCGTTGGAGAACTCGACGAGGTTGTCGTGGCCAAGTTCGATGTTGAGGTGTGCCGCAACCTCTTGGGCAAGGTCGTTGTGGGTGCGGCCCGAGTAGAGCGCGAGTCGCTTGGTCGTGACCTTTTCCATTTGTCTGACTTCCTCCCCGAAGTCGCGGCCGAGCCAGGCGGGCTCAGCCGACAGGTGCAGTGTAGAAGGCGCCGGTTGTTGAGTTCGCAATCACGGATGACCCGGCCGGCAGATGTGCGTAGGGCCCGACGACGGCGTCGGTTCCGACCTCGGCATCGTGCCCCACCGTGTGCTCGACGGTCGCACCGCTGCCGACCGCACAATCCACTAGTCGCGTGTCAGGGCCGATCTCGGTGCCATCACCGATGACGGTCGATCCCTGCAGGATCGTGCCGGGGTACAACGTGACGTCTTGGCCGATCGACACCGTGACATCGATGAAGGTCTGGCGCGGGTCGAGCATCGTTACGCCGTTGAGCAACCACTGGCGGTTGGTGCGCGCTCGGAGTTCACGCTCGGCGAGTGCGAGCTGCCAACGGTCGTTGACTCCCTGGGTTTCACCTGCCGGCGCCTGCACGCAGCCGATGCGGTGGCCCATCTGACCAAGAACCGAGATCACCTCGGTCAGGTAGTACTCGCCCTGAGCATTGTCGGTCGTGAGCTTGCGGAGCGCCGGACCGAGCAGATCGCGTCGGAACGCATAGATCGACGTGCACACCTCACGAACATCGAGTTCGTCGGGGGCCGCATCGCGATGCTCGACGATGCGGTCGGCCTGCCCGTTGCTCTTGCGGATGACACGGCCGTACCCGGTTGGGTCATCCATCACGCTGGTGAGCAGAGTGGCGGCATTGCCGTTGGCGATGTGTGTTTCGACGAGCTCGCACAGTGTTTCCGGGCGGAGGAGCGGAGTGTCGCCGGGGAGCACAACGATTGTGGATTCGTCGTCGTAGTCGTCTCCGGGAAAGGCAGTCATGCCAATCGCCGCGGCATCGCCCGTGCCCTTCTGATTGACCTGTTCGACGAACGCGACATTTGCCCAATCAGGTGCAAGCAGTTGCACCTTCTTCGTGACCTGTTCGGCGCCGTGGCCGACGACGATTGCTGTTCGATCAGGGTCCAGCTGTTCGAGGGCGTGGATGACATGGAGCACCATGGCCCGGCCACAAATGAGATGGAGGGGTTTGGGCCGGCTTGAACGCATCCGGGTTCCTTCGCCGGCAGCGAGCACGATCGCAGAAACATTCATCGCTCCGGGGAGAGGATTCGAACCCCTACAGGCGGCTCCAAAAACCGCTGTCCTACCATTAGACGACCCCGGACTGGCACCACCGGCTGGTGGTGATTGTCACGAATTCTTGCACCGCTACGGTATCTCGCGTGGCACGCCTTGCCACGGCCGATAGCGTGGCCGACCTTATGGGTTCTCTGATCAAGAAGCGCAGGAAGCGCATGCGGAAGAAGAAGCACAAGAAGATGCTTCGCCGCACGCGGCACCAGCGCAACAAGTAGTTCAATCGCTGGCACCTCCCGCACCGCTCAGGCGTTGTGCGCTGCCACATCACTCGGCACAGCTCGTGCCACAACCACTGTTGCGCCCTCGTCGACGAGATCGGTGAGGGCGTCTTGGTGTTCACCCTCGGTAAACCACGTTGCGCCGCTACCGGCGAGTGTCGGTGCGATGCCCACTCGGCTGCCGATCGCATCACGCCACTGTTGAAGCTGAGGTTCGACCTCGAGTGCCGCCGGTTCGAGATCGTTGGGGCCGTCCGCGCGCGGCCCGCCGAGGTCGTCCCATGCCCTATAGGCCGCTGGAGTGCTCACGGCCAGCGGCGGAATGACGAGTGTGAAGGTCTGTTCGAGGTGGGGGAGCGGCTCGACGATTTCCCCGATGCCGCGCACTCGCGCCCGCCCGCCAACGAGGCAGAAGGGAATGTCGGCTCCCAGTTCACCGGCGCGGGCAAGGTCGGCCTCGTTGGTGCTCATCCCCGCCCAACGCATCACCGTGGCAGCGTCGGTTGAACCGCCGCCGAGGCCGCCGCCGTGGGGAATCTGTTTGTCGATTGCGATATGCGCCGCGGCTCCCACTAGATCGAGGGCTTTGCTCACGAGGTTCGACCGATCAAGCGGCACACCTTGGGCAAAGGGGCCGCTGGCGATGATGCCGCGGCCGGGCGTGATCGTGATCACATCGTGGAGATCGAGGCTGACCATCTCCGCATCGATGAGGTGGTAGCCGTCAGCCCGAACACCTGTGATTCGAAGACTGCGTGTCAACTTGGCGTGAGCCCGCATGACAACGGGATTGGGGTTGGGCCGTTCCACCAGCCGGACGTTATCCGGCCCGCCGTTGGGGACAGAGTGAGGCAAGGTGCGGGATCGGTAACCGGCTCATTCGCCGGACGCGAGGTGAGCGTCGGTCAGGCGGCACCATGCCGCCACATCGAGCTCCTCGGGTCGAGCGGTCGGCGCGACATCGGCTGCGACGAATGTTTCGGACGACACGACACCCGATAGAGATCGGCGCAACATCTTGCGACGCTGGCCGAATCCCGTCCGAACGAGGGAGAACAGTTCAACCGGGTCGGTCGGGGGAGGGTCAGCGCGGGTGATTTCGACGAGAGCGGACTCGACATTCGGTCGCGGCACGAACACCGACGCAGGTACATGACCGACGATGCGGGCCGACCCCCAATACGCAGCCTTCACGCTCACAGCTCCATACGCCGAGGTGCCGGGTGAGGCAGCAAAGCGTTCCGCCGCCTCACGTTGGACCATCACGATCAATCGGGAAACCTGCGCGACCCCGTCGAGGATGTCACAGATCAGCGGAGTCGCGACGTTGTACGGGAGGTTGGCGACGAGCACCCAGCCACCTGGCACGTCAGGGTCGAGAACCGCCGACCAGTCGAGTTGCATGGCATCAGCTTCAACGACCGTGACATTGGATCGGTCGGCGACGACGTCGCGCAGGACGGGCACGACACCGCGATCAACTTCGATCGCCGTGATGTCGGCGCCCGTATCAGCGAGAGCCAATGTCAAGGATCCGAGGCCCGCACCGATCTCGACGACGTGGTCGCCTGGCCCGACGCGGGCGAGGTCAGCGATCCGCCGGACGGTATTTGGGTCGGCGACGAAGTTCTGCCCGAGGTCTCGTCGTGGTGCGAGTGAGTTGGAATCGAGGAGGTCGCGGATCGTCGGCCGCGAATGGGTCACAGACGAATTTCGACGGGGATCGGAGCGTCCGTCAGATCGGCCAGCTCAGAGAAGGCGCGTGTATTGAGGACAACCTCGCCGGACGAGCCGGTTGGAGCGAGGATCGTTACGCAAG
Source organism: Actinomycetota bacterium (assembly GCA_015767405.1). Taxonomy (GTDB): domain Bacteria; phylum Actinomycetota; class Acidimicrobiia; order Acidimicrobiales; family Ilumatobacteraceae; genus Sva-07. The sequence continues at coordinate 6,811 of JADWMG010000041.1, read as the reverse complement.
TTGTGCTGCGGTTGTTGTCGAGGTTGACAACGGTGATTGTGGAACCGTGAGCGACTCCGGTCACGATGCATTGGCTGGCGCTGTACACGGCACTGCTGTACGTGGCGGAAGCGGTTACAGATCCGCGTCGTGGCGGTGCTGGCACAGCAACCTCCGCGGCGCCAAACCCGGCTTCGCCAGATGGCCCGTCGAGGAACACCGGTGATGTCTCCCCGAGCTCATTTGGGACTGAAGCGCTGGAATGTCCGGTCGTTGGCGCCGAGCCGTCTTCGACCCCGACCTCGACACCGACGGTGGCAACGTTGGGCGCGCTCGCACCCTCGGACTGGTTCGCCCACCACAGAGCGGGGAGGGCCAGCACGGTGAGTGTTGTCGCAAGAAGGATGCGTCGTCGTTCGGTGTTGTTCAGTGCCACGTTGGCCTCGGATATGTCGCTGCCAGAGGTCGCGGACGCGGCCTCTTATCAGCGGGAACCAGCGTAGCTGCCCAATTTCGAACTAGCGAGGCCGGAAAGACCGCTAACTACTCTCCGTGGTCAGCTTCCAGCGGGCAGGATCGGCGTCAGGAGCGCTGTATTGGACCAATGCGGGTCGTTTGCATCTCACCTATCGGAGAGGGCGAAGACCTGCCGAGTGTTGGCCGTGGTTGCGGCGGCAATTTCGCTGACGGCAACATCGCGCAGGTCGGCGATGAACTGGCCTACGTGCGGGACCCATGCAGGCTGGTTCTGCTTGCCCCGGTGGGGAACCGGCGCGAGGTACGGGCTGTCGGTCTCAACGAGCATCCGGTCCATTGGGCACATGGTCGCGGCAGCCTGGACATCTGGCGCACCCTTGAATGTGACGATGCCCGAGAACGACAGGTAGGCGCCGATGTCGAGGCCGCGCTGGGCTTCCTCGGGGCCGCCCGTGAAGCAGTGCAGGATGGTCCGCGTCGGGACCCCCTCAGCCGCGAGGACGTCGAACGTGTCGGCCCAGGCATCGCGGGTATGGACCACCAGCGCCAGGTCGTGCTCGTTGGCGAGCTGGATTTGCTCGGCAAAAGCCCTCTGCTGGAGCTCGCGCGGTGAGTGGTCGTAGAAATAGTCGAGCCCCGCTTCACCGACGGCGACAACGCCCGGCGTAGCGATGAGGTCAGAGATTGTGTCGACGCCATTGACAGCATCATGTGGGTGCAGACCGACAGTTGCGTACACCGAGTCGTGATCATCGGCGACGGCGATGGCTGCCAGTGAGGTGGCCCGATCGCAGCCGACAGTGATCAGAGTTGTCACTCCCGCATGGGCCGCCGCCTCGATCGCGTCACCTGGACCGTGCGGGAATCCGTCACCGTGGACATGGCAATGGGAATCGATCCACTGTGGCGCTGCCGCGTCTGACCGGGTTGGTTGTTGGTCCGGTTGCTGCGACACGGAGCTAGAGCTTGATCCGTGGAAAGAGAGCGTCTCCCTTGATCACGGTCGAGCCGGGCGCGTACTGACCCCAGGCGGCCGCGGCAGGGAGGCGTTGGTCGATCACGTTGCCAGTCATCCCGATTCGTTCCCAGATGGCCTGGGATGTTTCGGGCATGGCAGGAGATGCAAGGATCGCGACAATTCGGAGCGCCTCTAACGCGTCGCCCATGACGGCATCAACGTCGGGACCCGGCTCGGATTTCCACGGTTCGTTGGTCTCGAGATGCGCGTTCGTTGCTCTGATCAGTTGCCACGTGGCTTCGAGAGCGCGGCTCGGTTGGGCGATGCCCCACTGGGCGGCCGTCTCAGCAAACGCCGTCGCCGCGGCCTCGGCAAGCGGGCTGTCGCCAGCGGGCGCCGTGCCGATTCCGTCACACATCTTCCCGACGACGGTAGCGACGCGTGCCATCAGATTTCCGAGGTTGTTGGCGAGGTCGGAGTTGTATCGCCCGACGAGCCCTTCGTAGGTGAAGTCGCCATCACTGCCATACGGCGTCTCAGCGAGCACGTAGTAGCGGAATCCGTCGAGTCCGATGTCGTCGATCAGGTCGAGTGGATTGACAACGTTGCCCGATGTCTTACTCATCTTTTCGCCGCCGCTCAGGAGCCAACCGCCGATCGCCCACTGCTTCGGCAGTTCGACTCCGGCCGACATCAGCATTGCCGGCCAGTAGACGCAGTGCTGCCTTACGATGTCTTTGCCGATGAGGTGGTAGTCGACGGGCCACCACTTCTTGTATTCGTCGGTGCCGTCGCCGAAACCGACTGCCGACAGATAATTGGTCAGCGCGTCGAACCAGACGTAGGTGACGTGTTTGGAGTCCCATGGAAGTGGAATTCCCCATTCGAGCGACGTACGGCTGATGGAGAAATCACGTAGCCCACTCTTGATCAGGCCGAGCACCTCGTTCCCGCGGTGTTCGGGGATCATCGCGTTCGGCCGTTTGGAATACCAGTCGAGTAGCCGATCTTCGAAGCGCGACAGCCTGAAAAAGTAGTTCTCCTCTTCGAAGTATTCGACCTGCCGTTGGTGGATCGGGCAGAGGTCGCCCTCGCCGAGTTCGTCGTCGGTGTAGTACTCCTCACAGGGGACGCAGTACTTGCCGGCAAACGTATCGAGCTCGATGTCTCCCGCGTCGTAGCACCTCTGCAGCAGTTCGGTGACGGCTGCCTTGTGGCGAGGTTCGGTCGTGCGGATGAAGTCGTCGTTGGCGATATTCAGACGGGTCCAGGCCTCGGCGAACTTCGGAGCGATCGAGTCGGTGAACTCCTGTGGGCCCATGTTGGCAGCGTCAGCCGCCTGCTGGATCTTGAGGCCGTGCTCATCGGTGCCAGTGAGGTACTTCACGTCATCGCCGAGCAACCGGTGCCAGCGCGTTATGGCGTCACCGATGATCGTCGTGTACGCGTGACCGAGGTGCGGCTCGGCGTTCACGTAGTAGATCGGTGTCGTTGCGTAGAACCGGGTCACGCCAGCACGTTAGAGGTTTGCCGGTTGTCGCCCACCCCGGGTTCCGCCAACGCGTGAACTTGTTGCGCGCATAGTGCGCTTGGGGTCTAGTGGTGAGTGCAACGCCTCGTAGAGATATCGAGGTATGTGATGGTTGGTAGTTGGCCTGGTGGTCCTGGTCGTGGGATGCCTGAGGAGGGACGTAGAGCTGTTCGTTCGATGTTGCGGGCGGGTGCTTCTTGGCGGGAGGTGCAAGACGAGTTTGGTGTCAGTCATCAGCTGGTTTGGCGGATTATCCGAGAAGCTGGGGGGATGCCCCCGAGTTGGTCGTCGCGTTCGAAGAAGCATCTATCAATAGAGGACCGTGAGGAGGTCTTTGCTCGTATTGGCAGAGGCGAGACGTTTGCCAAGATCGCGGAGGGTCTTGGCCGGCCAACCTCGACGATCAGTCGGGAGGTGAAACGAAATGGTGGCCGCGATGCCTATCGGCCTGTAGCGGCTGATCGGGCTACTTGTGTGCGGGCGAAACGGCCGCGGCCCACAGTGTTTGAAACCAATCTGGCGTTGAAGATGGTGGTCGAGTCATGGCTTGGTTTGAAGTATTCACCGAAACAAACCATCTATCAAGCTTTGTTTGTTCAGGCTCGAGGCGGGTTGAACAAAGAGCTAGTCAAATATTTGCGCACGAACCGTCGCCATCGTCGCCCTCGTTCGGTCACTGCACGTAACAGCGATAGGGGCCGCATTTCTGACATGGTGATGATCTCGCAGCGTCCTGCTGAGATCGAGGACCGTGCCGTTCCGGGACACTGGGAAGGAGACCTGATCATCGGCAAGAACGGCAAATCACAGGTCGGAACATTGGTGGAACGCACCAGCGGACTGGTGTTGCTGATCGAGTTGCCTGACGGCCGGACCGCTGACTGCGTGGCTGAAGCCTTGCAGCGACAAATCGCCACACTGCCCGCCCAAGCATGCAAAACCATCACATGGGACCAAGGCAAAGAAATGGCCGGCCACGCCGCGTTCACCGTCGCGACAGCAATCCCAGTGTTTTTCTGTGACCCGCACTCTCCATGGCAGCGCGGCTCGAACGAGAACACCAACGGCCTGCTACGCCAATACATGCCCAACGGCACCGACCTCTCGATCTACTCCCAAGCCGAACTCGACGACATCGCCGCCGAGCTCAACAACCGGCCACGCGAACGACACGAGTTTCTGACACCACTAGAAGTATTCAACAAACTGGTGTTGCAATGACCGCTGGAATCCAAGGCGCAACTTGTTCACGCGTTCGGCGGGGGAAGGTCCCGACACAACACAGGCGGAGCGATTCGTGAACGAGGCGACAACATCCAGCACGGCAACGGTCGATCAGATCTCGGCAGGCCGGCTCACACACCTGCAAAGGCTGGAGGCTGAGGCGATCCAGATCATGCGCGAGGCGGTGTCGGAGAGCGACAATCCGGCGATGCTCTATTCGATCGGCAAAGACAGCTCGGTCATGGTGCACCTGGCGATGAAGGCCTTCTACCCTTCGAAGCCGCCGTTCCCGCTGGTCCACGTCGACACGACGTGGAAGTTCAGCGACATGTACCAGTTCCGCGACGACACTGCCGCCCGGCTCGGACTCGACCTCGTCGTCTACAAGAACCCCGAGTGCGTCGAGCGGGGGATCAACCCCTTCGACCACGGCTCCGCCGTCCATACCGACATGTGGAAGACCGAAGGCCTCAAGCAGGTCATCGACAAGTACAAGTTCGACCTGGCATTCGGTGGCGCCCGGCGCGACGAGGAGAAGTCGCGGGCCAAGGAACGCATCTTCTCGGTGCGCAGCCCCCAGCACCAGTGGGACCCCAAGAGGCAGCGCCCCGAGCTGTGGCAGATCTACAACGCACGGCGGAGTCCCGGTGAGACGCTGCGAGTTTTCCCGATCTCGAACTGGACCGAACTCGACGTTTGGCAATACGTGCATCTCGAGCAGATTCCTGAAGTGCCCGACATCAAGTCGGTGCGGTTCCGCACGCTTGGCTGCTACCCGCTGTCGGGTGCGATCGAGAGCGAAGCCGACACGCTGACCGAGGTCATCCAGGAAATGCTGCTCGCAACCACGTCCGAACGGCAGGGGCGGATCATCGACTTCGATGGCGCGGCGTCCATGGAAAAGAAGAAGCAGGAGGGGTACTTCTGATGGCTCACGCATCTGACCTCATCGCAACCGACATCGACGAGTACCTGAAGTCGCACCAGTACAAGAGCCTGCTGCGCTTCATCACCTGTGGCAGCGTCGACGACGGCAAGAGCACGTTGATCGGCCGGCTTCTCTACGAGAGCCACCTCGTGTTCGAAGACCACCTGGCAGCGCTCGAGGCCGATTCGGCCAAGGTCGGAACGCAAGGCGGCGACCTCGACTTCGCGCTGCTGCTCGACGGGCTTTCCGCCGAACGTGAGCAGGGCATCACGATCGATGTCGCCTACCGATTCTTCTCCACGGAAAAGCGCAAGTTCATCGTTGCCGACACGCCCGGCCATGAGCAATACACACGCAACATGGTCACCGGCGCATCGACTGCTGACGTCGCGGTGATTCTGGTTGACGCCCGTAAGGGAGTGCTGACTCAGACTCGTCGGCACAGCTACCTCGTGTCGCTGCTCGGTATCAAGCGCGTCGTCGTGGCAATCAACAAGATGGACCTGATCGACTACTCGCACGACGTGTTCAACTCGATCGAGGCTGAATACCGCGACTTCGCCGCCCGGATCGGTCTCGACGACCTCACGTTCATCCCGCTGTCTGCCCTGCGTGGCGACAACATCGTTGCTCCGAGTGAGCACACACCGTGGTACCACGGCCCAACGCTGCTCGGGTTCCTCGAGACGGTGCCGGTCGACGACGAAGTTGCCGATGGCTCCTTCCGCATGCCCGTGCAGTGGGTCAACCGGCCCGATCACGAGTTCCGCGGGTTCTCCGGGCGCATTGTCGGCGGGCAGGTCAAGCCCGGCGACACGATCCGCGTTCTGCCCGCCGGTACGACGAGCACGATCGATCGCATCGTCACCATGGACGGCGATCTCGATGTTGCGATCGCCGGGCAATCGGTAACTCTCACTCTCAACGACGAGATCGACGCCAGCCGCGGTGACGTGATCTGCGGCGCGGACCACCCCGCCGAAGTAGCCGACCAGTTCGAAGCGCACTTTGTGTGGATGCACGAGGACGCGATGCTGCCCGGTCGCCCGTACCTGATGAAGATCGGTGCTCGAACCGTCGGCGCGACTATCGCCCACCCGAAGTTCCGGGTCGACATCAACAACCTCGATCACCTCGCGGCGAACACCCTCGAACTGAACGAGATCGGTGTCTGCAACGTCAGCCTCGATCGTCCGATCCCGTTCGACCCGTACAACGTGAATCGCGACATGGGTGGCTTCATCATCATCGACAAGCTGACCAACGTGACGGTCGGTGCCGGCCTATTGCACTTCGCTCTGCGCCGGGCTCACAACATCCACTGGCAAGACGTTCGCGTCGACAAAGCGGCGCGAGCCGGGCAGAACAGCCACCAGCCTGCTGTCGTTTGGCTGACCGGATTGTCGGGCTCCGGCAAGTCGACGATCGCCAACATCGTCGAGTCGAAGCTGCACACCCTTGGTGTGCGGACGTACCTGCTCGACGGCGACAACGTTCGCCACGGACTCAACCGGGACCTCGGATTCACCGACGTCGACCGGGTGGAAAACATCCGGCGCATTGCCGAGGTTTCTGCGCTGATGGTTGATGCCGGGCTAGTGGTGCTGGTGTCGTTCATCTCCCCGTTCATCGCTGAGCGTCGGCTGGCCCGTGACGGCGTCGAGGATGGCGAGTTCATCGAGGTCTACGTCGACACGCCTTTGGAAATCGCCGA
>JADWMG010000173.1 GCA_015767405.1 Actinomycetota bacterium | reverse complement strand
AGAAGCGTCGCTATGTCAGGCGGGTTCTGCATCAAACGCACACAGATCTTCGTGGCCACCCCGAACATTCCCTCGCTCCCGACGAAGACACCGCGAAGGTCATACCCGTCGGGCTCAGGATCCTCACCTCCCAATACAGTGATTGAACCATCCGGGAGAACGACCTCGATCGCGTGGATGTGCGCATTTGTCACACCATCGGCCAGGCAGTGCGGGCCGCCCGAGTTATTTGCGACGTTGCCACCGATCGAGCAGGTCTGTTGGCTACTTGGGTCAGGCGCGAAGTGCACACCGAGATGGGCGGTCTGTTTCGAGAGGTCCAAGTTCAATACACCGGGTTCGACCCAGGCAAGCCTGTTCACGGAATCGACCGACAGAATTCGATTCATTTTGGACGTTGAGATCACAATTGATCCATCAAGCGGGACGGCCCCACCGGCAAGACCCGTGCCCGATCCGCGGGCCACGAACGGCACATCAAACTCATTGGCAGTACGTACAACAGCTTGAACATCGGCAGTCGATTCGACGAAACAGACGACGCTTGCTCGCCCCGACAGATTTGAGGCATCGTGTCGATAGAGATGGACCTCAGTCGCTGAGCCACGAACCTGATCCGGCCGCAAAACGGACTCGAGACGTGATAGCAAATCGTTGTCGGCAACCTCGGAAGTTGACAGTTCTTCCCGGGCCGTTGCCGCCATCAGTTAACTCGACGCTCCTTGTGGCGCATCACGATTACGCGTCCGCTCTCAACCGGCACTCCGTCGACGTAGACCTGGTCACGGGGGTCGACATGATCTTCGAGCGATTCGAGACGGCCTTCTCGACGAGCTCGTAGTTCGTCTTCGGTATGGCGCATGACCTGACGCCCCTCACGAACAGCATCGATGACGTCGCGCCCTTTGTCTCGTGCCCTCATCGCAGCTGACCGAGCAACCTCGGCCGGCGCAATCTGCGCCGCTGTCTCTTTGACCTTCTTCTTTGCGTAGCCGGCTGAGGCCAACCCGACGGCCGTTCCGCCGACAAACCATGTGACACGTTTCATCATGCTCTTCTCCTCCTTCGCCTGCTGCGCAACTCGCGCGGCGGTTCGTTGACGTCGAGAACCTTAGTACCCGCCTCGATCGGCCCGGGGCCGCGCTGAAGCGGTTGCCCTCGAAGTCGGGCAATTGTTCGCGAAGTCCCCCTGGCGAACCCGGCTGCCTTGATCATTGGGGACGAGAAGGCGGTTCGAGCAACACGGCTTGACACTGCGTCACCAATCGCCTCCGCAGAACCGAGGACGTTGTCGAATCGCTCGAGATCGGAGCGAGCTTCGTCAACCGTCGCCCGGGCCTCATCAGTTGTCTCCTGGAGCTCCACCAGTAGCGGCCGCGTCTCGGACTTGAGGTCGTCGACCTCACGTCGCATGTCGCGGAGAGCATCGAGAACACGCATCAGAACAACGACCAACGCCGCGAATCCGATCGACAGCAGCACCGCCGCAACGACTACAACAAGTTCTCCTGCCGTCACGACTTGTCTCCCGATTCATTGGTTGTCATGTGCTCGCCGATCGTACGCTCGTCGCCATGTTGGCTGGGCACATACCAAGACTGTCCGACGAGGTTGTCTGGTAAGTAGTTCTGATCAACAGCCCCTGAAACATGATCGTGAGGATACTCATAATCTGTTCCGTGGCCGAGCGACTCAGCGCCCTGGTAGTGGGAATCTCGAAGATGCGGGGGAACCTCGCCTACTGCGCCATCGCGCACGGCCTGGCGTGCATTCCAGATAGCGAGGGCCGACCGATTACTCTTTGGAGCAGTAGCGAGGTAGATCGCCGCTTGGGAGAGATTCAACTGCGCCTCAGGTAGCCCAACATGTTCAAGAGCGTGGGCGGCAGCAACTGCTACCTGCAACGCATTGCTGTCGGCCAGCCCAACGTCTTCGCTGGCAAAGATGACCATTCGACGGGCAATGAAGCGCGCGTCCTCGCCGGCCTCGAGCATGCGCGCAAGCCAGTAGACCGCGGCGTCAGGATCAGAGCCGCGCATCGACTTGATGAAGGCGCTGACAACGTCGTAGTGATCGTCTCTGCCGTAACGCAGCGCGCTGGTTCCCAGCGCTGCTTCAACATGCTCCAACCCAACGTGGGTGTAGCTCGACAGCGCGCATGCGACCCCGAGCGCGGTGAGCACCTGGCGCCCGTCTCCCCCGGCGCGGTCCACCAGAAGTTTGATTGCCTCATCATCTGCAGTCGTGGCCTCGGCGTCGAGTCCCCGCGCTACGAGCACCTCGATCGCGTCTCGTCCGAGCGGCTCGAGACGGAAGAGAGTTGACCGGCTACGCAGCGGAGCGTTCACCTCGAAGAAGGGATTCTCCGTGGTAGCCCCGATCAGCGTCAGCGTGCCGTCCTCGACGGCCGGTAGCAGTGCGTCCTGCTGAGACTTGGAGAACCTATGGATTTCGTCGAGGAACAGAATCGTGCCCTGCCCCCGCTCGCCCAAGCGATGGCGCGCTCGTTCGATCGTTTCTCGAACATCCTTCACACCAGCCATCGCGGCTGACAACTGTTCGAAGGCACGCGCCGTCGTACCCGCTACGGCGAGTGCCATCGTTGTTTTGCCCGTCCCTGGAGGGCCCCAGAGGAGCGCTGACGTCAGACGATCGGTCTCAACGAGCATTCTGAATGGCCGCCCGTCGCCCACGAGGTGCTCCTGGCCGACGACATCGTCGATGGTCCGTGGCCGCAAACGCGCCGCCAGCGGAGCTCGGTCTTTCAATTGCTCTTCTGCAGCCGCAGCGAACAGATCACCGGTCATCGAAGGCGGGCATCTGTGGGTAGTTGGGCGTCCAAGACACGTTCGTAGCTGGGGCGGCGGAAGCCGACGATCTGTCCGATCAACCACTCAGGCTCGACCCATTTCCAGGACACGAACTCAATCCCGTCAGGGGTTGGGACAACGTCGTCAGAGCAAGCTCGAAAGGTGAACCACCGCTGGGCCTGGCCAAGGCGCTTGCCCTTCTGGCCGACGCCATTCGGTAACTCGTAGATCGTCCAGTCTGGGAACTCGTCGATCAAGTCGACCTCAGTTGTTCCGAGGCTTGTCTCCTCACCCAACTCCCGCCATGCTGCCTCTTCGGGGGTCTCCCCCTGTTCGATGCCGCCCTGAGGTAGCTGCCATTGATCTGCTACATCGCTTCGCTCGAACGCGAGGATCTGTGACTTCGAGTTCGTCACGATCGCGACAACTCCAGCTCGGAAATGCATGCTCGCCATCAGGGAATTCTAGTGGAGCGATTCCGAGCGATGAACGATCAATTCAACAAGCTTCAGCGGCGAACACTGCGTAGTCGCTGCTGGACGTCTTCGTAGTCGGGATCGTGCTGCGCAACCTTCGTGAACCATTGACGCGCACTGATCGGATCACCGACACGATCGTAGAGATCCGCGAGCACGTACCACTGCCGCAGAGTGTGGTCGCGGATAACCTTTGGCGACTTCTTGGTGCTCGACATGAGCTCGATCGCCCCCGCAAGATCACCCTGATCAGCTAGTGCTCCGGCAGCAACGATACGGCCCTCGGCCATGATCTCGTGAGACGGCGATGCTGCTCGGATCTCGGCCCACACACGGTCGACCGCAGACCACCGGGCCTGGGCGCGATGGCAGTCGGCCAAGATCGGCAGTAATGAGGGATTCGGGTGCAGCTCCTGGGCAACCTCCAGAGCCGAGGCAGCTTGTTTGTATTTCCCGAGCCGGTAACTGGAAAGCCCGAGCACCTCGTGCACTGCCGCAACGGAGGGCGTTTCCTTGGAAATCGAGGTCGATATGCGTCGAGCCTCTTGGTAGCGCTCACGGTCAAGGGCTTCAGAGGCCTGAGCCAGACGCTCTGCAAGTCGTGCGCCGCGTTGCTGTCCGAGAGCGTCGACCATCTCAGAAGTGACTTCCGGATCGAGCGGTGTGGGTTCGTGCCGCTTCTTTGACGTAACAGCGCCAACCGTCGCGCCCCGAGCGGCAGCGTCGACCGCCGCATCTCGAACTGAACCTTCATCGATCCACACCTCGGTCGTACGATCTTCTATCTGTTGGCGCTCGATCGAAGGGTCTCGGGGCTCGCGTGGAGGTCGCCGTGCTTTTACATCGCGGGCGCGCTTCTCGGCCTCGGTGAGAGGACGACTCGGGCGCGTTGAGCGACTATCGCCACCGCCCCGCGAACCTCGATCATCGCGGCTGCGACTGTTCTTGCGCGAGCCACCTCGTCGATCGTCAGACCGACTACTTCCGCGGCTACCACCTGAACGGCTTCCGCCCGAACGATCGCTGCTAGAACGGCCGCCACCGGAGCGACTGCTCTTCGAGCGCCCACTGCCACCGGATGGGCGCGACGATGGAGACGATGACTCACGAGACATGGGCCGTCATGTTACGTCCGGTCTGGCCGAACGGCTCGAAAACGAACAAACGCACCGCCGGCAATATCCGGGCGGTGCGTTCGTTGATCGAAATCCGGCGACGTCCTACTCTCCCAGGGGATCACTCCCCAAGTACCATCGGCGCTGACAGGCTTAACTTCCGTGTTCGAGATGGGAACGGGTGTGACCCTGTCGCTATGGTCACCGAAATCAGTTGTCAATGAGGGTTCTCCTCAAGGACTCCAGAGCAAGCACGAGCTGTTTAAACCAAGCCCTCGGCCGATTAGTACCGGTCGGCTGAACGTGTTGCCACGCTTACACCTCCGGCCTATCAACGTGATGGTCTCGTCACGGGCCTTACTGCGTTAACCGCATGGGAATACTCATCTTCAACCGGGTTTCCCACTTAGATGCTTTCAGCGGTTATCCCTTCCGTAGGTGGCAAATCTGCGATGCTTCTGGCGAAACAACAGACACACTAGAGCTACGTCCGTCCCGGTCCTCTCGTACTAAGGACAGCAGTTGTCAGTATTCCTTCGGCTGCGGAGGATAGGGACCGAACTGTCTCACGACGTTCTGAACCCAGCTCGCGTACCGCTTTAATGGGCGAACAGCCCAACCCTTGGGACCTGCTTCAGCCCCAGGATGCGATGAGCCGACATCGAGGTGCCAAACCTTCCCGTCGATATGGACTCTTGGGGAAGATTAGCCTGTTATCCCCGGGGTACCTTTTATCCGTTGAGCGACCACACTTCCACACGTGATGGCCGGGTCACTATGCCCTACTTTCGTACCTGCTCGACTTGTAGGTCTCGCAGTCAAGCTCCCTTGTGTCATTGCACT
>JADWMG010000432.1 GCA_015767405.1 Actinomycetota bacterium | reverse complement strand
CCGGAACCGTGCTGTAGAAGAGATCCTCGGCTGGTCCACGAATTGCGCTTTCACCGGGCGTACGAATCGGTGCACGCGGTGCGCCGTGATTCACGACAACATACGAACGGATCTCATGGACCGTCTTTGCAAAGGCAATCAGAGGGGCTTCACGCTCGTCGAGCTGTTGATCGGCATCACAATCATGAGCGTTCTGGGGCTGATGGCCAACACGTCGTTCCGGAACTTCAGGCAGCGCACGATTCTGAGCCGGGCGGCCCAGGTAGTCGCTGCCGATGCCGCGATGACGCGGACGTACGCGATTCGTGGCCGGGAGAACATCTCTCTCGTCGCCGACGAAGCGACTCAGAGCTACCAGATCCGCGACGCGAGTGGGACGGTGCTGAAGACACGCTGGTTCGACGGAGACTCAGATCTTCGGCTCGATTCGCTCAACATTCTGAACACTGGCGATTCGCTGACGTTCAACGCGCGCGGCATGCTGGTGTCGGATCGATGTCTGTGATATCACGGGTTAAGACGAGTCTCAGAGACGAGAGCGGGTTCGGACTTGTCGAAACGTTGATCGCCCTGACGATTCTCGTGATCGGCCTGATTGCCGTCAGCGGTTTGAGTCTGGCATCGGCCGACCAGGCACGGATCGCCAACTGGCGTAGCCAGCAGGCCTCGGCCGCCCAGATGATGCTGGAAAATGTCCAGAGCGAGGGCTTCGGTGCCGCGACGAGCAGTGTCGATACGGTGACCGTCTCAGGCCGCGACTACCCGGTGAAGATTGACGTGTCCAGCGTTTCGAGCCGGGTGAAGCAGGTCACGATCGCGGTCGCCGGCGTCGGAGACATCGGCGCCGTTGTCTACAGGACCCGGTTGTACAAGTCCAAACCCTTGCCGGATCCCGTTCCGGTCACTCCGTAGAGAGAAGCAGAAGCATGAATCGGATTCACTCACAAGCAGGCTTCACTCTGGTCGAGGCGCTGATCGGGTTGGTGATCAGTGGACTCCTGGCTTCGGCCATGCTGTCCTTGATGCTTGGACAGAGCCGGTTCTACGAGCGCACGGATGACCAGATCTGGGCGGAGCAGAGCAATCGGGCCACGTTCGACATCGTGTCATCCGAGTTGCGCATGGCCTCGGCGGAAGACCTGCTTGCGGCAGAATCGGACTCGGTCGCCATACGCTTTGACATCATGCGGGCTATCGTCTGCGACTCGGTTGCAGCCGATGCCGCCACCCTGATGGTATACGATACCGTCGCAGCCTGGGGGCTCGACGGGGGATTCATCGGTACAGCCTACTCCGATCCGTACGACGAGGATTTCGAGTACGCGGATGCGTTTCTGCCCAGCACCGTTTCTGCGGGTTCGGGGCCCAAGGCGACTTGCGTGGCCAATGGGTCACCCACGAGTCCTCCAGACAACTCATTTGCTGAGATGTCAGGCTGGTCCGGGAACTTCACCAACGGAGTGCCTGACAGAGGCGGAATGGTCCGGTTCTACAGCCGGCTGGCGTACCACTTCTCACCGTCCACGTTCTTCGAGACCCGTACGGCGCTTTGGCGTGGGGCACAGGAACTGGTAGGTCCGTTCGAAAACGGGGCGGCCTTCAGCTACGTCATGGATGACGGCAGCGTGGAAAACAGCGTATCGAGCTCGGACTTCGATGAGGTGGTGGCGATCCGTGTAACCGCGACGGCTGTCGGCGACGGCGCCAACCGCTATGACGTGGAGCGCGACCTGCTGTTCGACATTCCCTTCCGCAACTGATTCGCGGAAGGCTGATCCTGCCAGCCGGGCAGCACTTTCCACGACCGACTCTTCTTTGAAGCAGGCTCTCTTCTGCCAGCCATCACGCATGCGGGCCGGTCCTGGGACGCGGCTCGTTGTCATCCGATGGGTCCAACCCCGACAGAGGCTCCGCATGGCCACGGGGTGGGAG
>JADWMG010000431.1 GCA_015767405.1 Actinomycetota bacterium | reverse complement strand
GGTGTGATCGGCACCGGTTCGACCGCCATTCAGATCACCGGCGCACTGGTCGCTCAAGTTGAGCGACTCGAACTCTTTCAGCGGACCCCGCAGTGGATCATGCCTGTTGACAATCAGCCATTCTCTGACGACCAGAAGAATTCCTTTCGCGATCATCCCGAGGCACTCCGTGAGCTCCGCGACTTCCTCGAGACGACCTTTGCAGAGAACTTCGCTGACGCTGTCGTCGATGCCGAGTCCGAGAATCTTGACCGCATCGAGGAGGCGTGTAGGGCGAATCTTGTCGATCATGTCGCCGATCCAGACCTTCGCCGGCGACTCGAACCTGACTATCGCGCGGCCTGTAAACGACTGGTCATCTCGGGGGACTTCTACGACGCTATTCAACAACCCAACGCTGAACTGGTCACATCGCCGATCGTGCGGATCGAACCAGGCGGGATCCGAACCGATGATGGCCGCCTACACGAACTCGACGTCATCGTTCTGGCAACTGGCTTCCAGGTCGACCGATTCATGCGCCCGACTGTCGATCTCGATTCCGGAGTTCCCGAATCTATTCATGCTCAACGGACCCAACGGCCCGGTCGGGAACTTCTCGCTGATCCAGGTCGCGGAACTCCAGATGGACTACATCATGCAACTCGTCGCTCGCCTGCAGTCGGGTGAATCAACCGAAATCCATGCGACTGAACTCGCGATGCGCGAACAGGAAGTACTCCGTATCGAGGCTGCACAGTCGACGGTTTGGGTCACAGGCTGCAACAGTTGGTACCTCGACGAACGTGGCGTGCCGGCAGCCTGGCCATGGCCGTTCCGGCGCTTCCGCGAGGTCATGGCCACCCCCGATCTAGAGGCGTACAGCGTGTGACCAGTACGAACCAGACGCATGAACGAGAGCTGACCGAACCGATTGATCTTTGTTCAGCTGACGGTCGTCGCCTGAACCCCGAAGCTCGCGGTTGGTCGCGCAGCCCGCTCCACACCACCAACCTCCAGGGCGTATGGGGAAGAACGAAACGGTGGGACTACTGGGCTGTCCAGTCCAGCGAATTCGTCGTGTCGGTCGTGCTCGCCGACATCGACTTCATCGGTTTGGCCACAGTCGAGTGGATCGATCTTCGGTCACACCAGTCCGGAGGTCGGACTGCCACTGTGCCCCTGGCGCGCGGCATCGAGCTCCCCGACAAGGTGTGCGATGGCCGACTCGACTACCAGAGCGACGACCTCGAAATCGGTATCGCCTACGACCCTGAGATGACAAGAATCAGTGCTAGTTGGACGGAGCCCGATGGTCCAAGTGGAAGCATCGATGTCTCGGTGGCGAAACCCGCCGGGTACGAGTCTCTCAATGTCGTGATTCCGTGGTCTGATAAGCGGTTTCAGTTCACCTCGAAGCACCAAGGCCTTCCCGCAAGCGGCCGGGTCGTCCTCGCTGACCGCGTCATCGAGATCGGCGGCCAATCAGGCGACGCCTGGGGCATCCTCGATATCGGGCGCGGTCGCTGGCCCTATCGCACCCAATGGAACTGGGGTGGAGGCGCAGGCCAGAGCAGTGACGGTCACCAAGTGGCCATGCAGTTCGGGGCTATTTGGACAGAGGGCACCGGGTTCACCGAGAACGGCGTGTTCATCGATGGTCGGCTCTACAAGATCGGTGAGGAACTCGACTGGCAGTACCAGTGGGAGGACCCGATGAATCCGTGGACCGTGCGCTCCGTTGACAGGACGCTCGACGTCACTCTGATCCCTGTCCACGATCGCCACGCACGAACAAACCTCGGCGCAGTCATGAACGAAGTCCACCAGGTGTTCGGCAGTTGGTCAGGGACTGTGCCCGATGGAACAGGTTCGACGCTGACAATCGAAGACGCTCTCGGTTTCGCCGAGGACTCTCGCGCCCGCTGGTAGCAAGTAACTGCTCACCGAAACCGCGAGAAATCAGGGTCGCGCTTCTCGTTGAAGGCCGC
>JADWMG010000040.1 GCA_015767405.1 Actinomycetota bacterium | reverse complement strand
CAGAGCCGCAGCGGCACCGTTGACCGTCGGGATTGACCGGGAAATGGCCGATCTCTCCGGCGAATCCATGGGTCCCGACGATGGGGCGGCCGGCAGCCACCAGCCCGCCGCCGACACCGACCTCGCCCGAGACGAAGTGCATCTGGCCAGATCCAACCCCTGCTCCGAAGCGGGATTCGGCGAGCGCGCCGAGGTCGGCGTCGTTGCCGACGGAGATCGGCAGATCACCATCGAGAAATGGTGCAAGGGCCTCCCCGAGCGCCACGTCGATCCATCCGAGATTCGGCGCAGCGATCACCAGCCCGTCGATGTCACGAACGAGTCCCGGCACTGACACGCCACAACCGATCAGGTGGCATTCGTCGCGACGCGTGTGTTCGGCCAGTTCGTCGAGCAACGTCGCTACGTCGGCAACCGTGGCGTCGATGTTGACGCGATCGCGGGTGCGTGCGAGGCGAACACTGCGGACGACCGAACCGTCGAGGGCAACGATGCCCGCACCGATCTCGTCGATGAAGATCTCGATCGCCAGCGCACCGATCGATCGATCGTCGATCCGTACGATGGGCGACGGACGACCGGGCCGACCGTCGGACTCCGAAGGTTCCTCGATCACCAGACCGAGACCCTGGAGCTCGGCGACGAGTCCGGCAATGGCGCTGCGCGTGAGCCCGGTCGCCCGCACGAGGCGCGAGCATGGGCCTCGACGACGCACTTGATCGAGCACCAGCGCCAGATTCGAACGCCGCAGATGTGGCGTTCGAGAGGCGCTGGACATGGGTTTGCCACCTACCGCGAGGTTTGTCATACTTGTCAACAAACATGCGTCTCGACGGGCGCGATGCGGATTCCCGACGACCCAGGACGTGCCAAACATGAGCAGTGACTTCTTCCCCGACGTCGAACAGATCCCCTATGAGGGTCCGGATTCCGACAACCCTCTGGCGTTCCGGTGGTATGACGCAGACCGGTTGGTCGGCGGGAAAACGATGGCAGAGCAACTCCGGTTCGCCGTTTCCTACTGGCACTCGTTCGCCTCCGACGGTTCCGACATCTTCGGCGCAGGCACCCTCGACCGCCCATGGCTCGAGTCCATCGACCCGACAACCAACTCGGCGATCGACCCGATGGAAGCCGCGAAAGAGAAGATGTCTGTGGCATTCGAGTTCGTCTCGAAACTCGGCGCACCCTTCTATTGCTTCCACGATCGAGACATCGCCCCCGAGGGTGCAACGTTCGCCGAATCATGCCGAAACTTCGATGAACTTGTCGAGCTTGCTGCTGACCACCAGGAACGGACAGGCGTCGAGCTGCTCTGGGGCACAGCCAACCTCTTCTCCCACCCCCGATTCCAGGCCGGTGCCGCCACGAATCCAGACCCTGACCTCTTCAAATACGCCGCAGCCCAAGTGGCGCACTGCATGAACGCAACGAAGCAGTTGGGCGGGGCGAACTACGTGCTCTGGGGCGGCCGCGAAGGCTACGAAACCCTGCTCAACACCGATATGGGTCAGGAGCTCGACCAACTCGGCCGGTTCTTCTCAATGGTCGTCGAGCACAAACACGCCATTGGATTCGAAGGTGCAATCCTGATCGAGCCCAAGCCGTTCGAGCCGACGAAGCACCAATACGACTTCGACGTCTCCGCCGTTCACGCATTCCTTCAGAAGTACGACCTCGCTGACGAAGTCAAGGTCAACATCGAGGTGAATCATGCGACCCTGGCAAGCCACGACTTCCAGCACGAGATCGCCGCAGCATTCGCGGCAGGGATCTTCGGTTCGATCGATACCAACGCCGGTGATGACCGGCTCGGTTGGGACGTAGATCGCTTCCCGGTCTCCGTCGAGCAGATGACACCTGGCGTAGTCGAACTTCTTCGGGGAGGCGGCTTCACTACTGGTGGAATGAACTTCGACGCCAAGCTCCGTCGCCAATCAACAGATCGCAACGACCTCTTCTACGCGCACATCGGCGGAATGGACACGATGGCCCGCGCACTGCTCGCCGCTGACGCGATCCTCAGCGAAGGTGAGCTGGATCGACGTCGTGACGATCGCTACGCCGGCTGGCAGAGCGAACAGCGCATCCTCGATGGCCGAGTCACCCTCCAGGAACTCCACGACGCCCAGCTCACATCAGGTGACGAGCCCAAGCGCGTGAGCGGCAGCCAAGAAGAACTCGAGAACCTCGTCGCCCGCTACATCGAACGCATCAAATAGCACGAACGGGGTCTGACCCCATTCGTGTCATTTGGCTGGCACACCCCTTCGTCATCATCGAAGCATGACAAGACCGAACAGACTCAACGCCCCGGGTACGTGGCATCACGTCATGAACCGAGGGGCGGATCGACAAGACATCTTCACCGATGACAACGACCGGCTGTACTTCGAGGCACTCCTCGGCGACACGACGGATCGTTTCGGCATCGAGATCCACGCCTACTGCCTGATGGGCAACCATTTCCACCTGCTCGTATTCTGCCCAACCGAGGTCTTCTCGGCCGCAATACAGCATCTTTCGTCAACGTATGCGATGCACTACAACCGTACGTACGAGCGGTCGGGGCCGCTGTTCGGCGGAAGATTCTGCTCCGTCATCGTCAACAATGACATCCAATTAGCTCAGGTGAGCCGCTATGTCCATCGGAATCCACTGGCCCTGGGGCCGCTGGGGGCGCTCGTTGCTTACCGTTGGTCCAGCCTCGGCGTCTACGTTGGCCGCCGACCAGGGTTCGCATGGCTTCATCGCGAGTCCATTCTCGCGCTGTACAACTTCACGGAGGACACGTACCGAGAATTCGTCGAAACCGCACAGCCTTCCGACACGACACCCGAGTCAGTCCTCGTGCCGAGGATTCCGCCACGTTGCGACGAGATCGAATTGGCGGTCTCCCGTGCCGCTGGCATCGAGGTGACCTCACTCCATGTGATCAAGCGCGCGGTTCCGAATCACGCACGGCTGCTTGCCATGTTGATGATGACCGAGTCACGTTCGGCGACGACCAAAGAATTGGCGGATCGCTTCGGACTGGCCAACCAGACCAGCGTGCGCAGCGCAACCCGGCGAGCACGGGTTCTTATTGCTAGTGACCCAGCGTTCGCCCAACTCCACAAGCGGGCTACGACAAACCTCGACCGGGCTGCGTGAATAGCACGATCGGGGTCTGACCCCTTTCGTGCGATTGTGGATTTACACTATGGCGATAGGGATAATTCGGGCGGGGCCGTAGGATCGAAGCTGTGAGCGAACCGCTTTTCCGAGTCGAGAACCTCCATGTAAGGCCTACCGAGGGCGACCATGGCGAGATTCTTCGCGGGTTGAACCTCGAGGTCGGCGCGGGCGAAATCCATGCCATCATGGGCCCCAACGGGTCAGGCAAGTCAACGCTCGGGAGCACCCTCATGGGGTCGCCCGAGTACGAGGTAATCGATGGGTCGGTGCACTTTCTCGGCGACGATGTAACAGAGTGGCCAGTTGACGAGCGGGCCAAAGCAGGAATGTTCCTCGCGTTCCAGTATCCGCAGGAAATCGCCGGTGTCTCGGTCATTCAGTTCCTCCGCCAAGCGCTGTCATCACGCAAGGGGATCGACCTCTCGGTACTCGAACTGCGTCTGGCAACGATGGAATGGATGGAGCGCCTCGGTATGGACTCGTCCTTCGTCGACCGCTACCTCAACGAGGGATTCTCAGGAGGCGAGAAGAAGCGCAACGAGATCATGCAGATGGCAATCCTCGAACCTGAACTCGCGATCCTCGACGAAACCGACTCCGGTCTCGACATCGACGCACTACGTATCGTCGCCCAGGGCATCCGCGAGGTGCGAGCCGAGCGCCCGTCAATGGGTGTCATTCTGATCACCCACTACCAACGGCTGCTCGACGAAGTCACGCCCGACGTGGTGCATATCCTCGTCGACGGAGTCATCGTCACGAGCGGCGGCATGGAGCTCGCCGAACAGCTCGAGCGCGACGGCTACGAAGCCTTCAAGAACACTCCCGCAGGCGCGTGACTCACGATGGGGTTTGATCTCGAAGCCATCCGCAAAGAGTTCCCGATCCTCTCGCGCCAGATCGACGGATCCCCGCTCATCTACCTCGACTCGGGCAACACATCCCAGAAGCCACGTGCAGTCATCGACGCGATGAGCAATTTCCTCGAGACCTCGTACGCACCCATCAACCGCAGCTCTTACCGCCTCGCCGGCGAAGCAACCGAAGCCTTCGAGGCCTCCCGCCGAGCGGTAGCCCGACTGATCAACGCAAACTCAGCCGACGAAATCATCTTCACCAAGAACGCCACCGAGTCGCTCAACCTCATCGTTCAGTCATGGGGGCGCGCCAACCTGTCTGAAGGCGACGTCGTGGTACTCACCCACATGGAGCACCACGCCAACATCGTGCCGTGGCAGATGCTGGTCGCCGCACTAGGGATAGAGATTCGATGGGTGCCGCTCACAGCCCGCGGCCAACTGGACCTAACCGATCTCGACCAGCTCCTCGCTGGAGCGAAGGTCTTTTCGTTCACGGCGATGAGCAATGTGCTCGGCACGATCACACCCGTCGCGAAACTGTGCCAGGCCGCGCACGACGCCGGCGCATTGGCAATCGTCGATGCCTGTCAATACGTCCCCCACAATGTCACCGACGTCCAGGCGTGGGACGCCGACTTCGTGGCATTCTCCAGCCACAAAATGTGCGGCCCCTCCGGCATCGGCATGCTTTGGGGGCGCATGGAACTGCTCGACGCCATGCCACCCTTCCTCGGCGGCGGCAACATGATCGACACTGTCACTCTCAACGGATTCACAACAGCCCCCGTGCCAGCCAAGTTCGAGGCTGGCACGCCTCCGATCACCGAGGCTGTCGGCCTACACGCAGCGATCGAATTTCTCGAGCAGCTCGGTCTAGCCGACATCCGTCGTCACGAAATGGACCTCACCCGATACGCGCTCGACACTCTGCAGGGCCGCTTCGGTGACGACATCACCATCTACGGACCCGACAACGTAGAGGTTCGCGGCGGCGTCCTGAGCTTCGCATTCCGTGACCTCCACCCTCACGATGTCAGCCAAGTTCTCGACGAACGCAATGTCTGTGTCCGAGCCGGTCACCACTGTGCAAAGCCGTTGATGAAAGCGCTCGGCGTGCAGTCGACGACCCGAGCAAGTCTCTACATCTACAACGGAACCGACGATGTCGATGCGCTGGTTGACGCTCTCGACGGAGCAACCGATATCTTCGGGTTCTGATGGCTGGCCTCGACGACCTCTACCGCGAGATTATTCTCGACCACTACCGGACGCCGCGGAACCGTGGCGAGCTGGAATCTCCCCCCGCATTTGAATCGCGCGGTCACAACCCACTGTGTGGTGATGAAATCACGCTCTACCTGATGCTCGACGGCGAAGGCGAAGACGCTGTCGTCAGCGATATCAAGATCGGTGGACAGGGTTGCTCCATCTCGCAATCATCTGCCTCGATGATGACCCAGGCAGTCATGGGCAAGCCAGTACCTGAGGTCCGCGGCCTGATCCGCAAATTCAAGACTCTGCTCGGCATCGAGGGGATCGAGGAGCGTGAGGGCGACGCCGAAATCCCGCTCGGCGATCTCGAGGCACTCCAAGGCGTGGTCAAGTTCCCCGTCCGCATCAAGTGTGCCGTTTTGAGCTGGAACACACTCGCCCAGGCACTCGACCAAGCTGCGGCTGCACCTTCTTGAACAGCACCAGCTCGGGCGATTGACGAAGGACTTCGAAACCGGAACGGTCCGCGATCGCGTCATCGAGCGACCGACTGGGGTCCGGCTCCAGCCAACGGCGAGGAAATGACCAGCTTCGTTACGCGCGACAAGCAGTAGTTCGCGCCGCAACGAGCCCAGAGGTTCACTCGTCCGCGGGCACGGTGGCCGGGCCAGCGAGAGAAAACACAAATGCTCCGAGAAGTGACAGAGCCGCGGCGACTGTGTAGGGCATTCGATACGAGTCGCCCACGTCGTACAGAAGCCCAATCAAGAGCGGGCCGCCCGCGGTTCCGACGATGGCGACGAACGACGAACGGCTGTATATGCGTGGATAGTCGCGCACCCCGAACCGTTCGGCAATCAACAACGGTTGCAACATCAGAATGTTTCCGATCGTCATGCCGAACAGAATGATGCCGACATAGAGCAGCCATGTCACCTCTGCAAGACCTAGCACGACCAACGCGATGCACTGCAACGCCGCCAGAAAGACCGTGAAGCGCATCATCGGAATGATCTGAACGGCGCGACCGCCGGCCAGGCGAGCCATCACCGACGTAGCCGCGAGCACCGTGATGGCGAACTGCGCTGTCTGGGGATCGGTGCGATCCTCGACCAGCTTGACAAGCTGTTGAATTCCGCCGACTTGCGACCCCAACGCGAGGATGTACCCAACGGTGACGGCCTTGAAGAACCGGGTTCTCATTGCGTCCGCGAGGTGCATGCCAGTTGGTTCGGGCACGGCAACCCCGACTTCGCGGCGAACACCATCAGGCGCCCAACCTTCGGCTTCGGGATCAGGACGAATGAGGAACCAGGCGAAGGGAACGACTCCGACCACGAAGGCCAAACCCAACCAGGGTGTTCCCGCTTCGAGCCCTTGTTCGTCGAGAAGCTTCTTCACGAACGGGGTGATCACAACGCCGCCGACGGACAGGCCGGTGGAAGCCACCGACAGCGCCACAGATCGGCGGGTATGGAACCACCGAGTGACGACCGTTGTAACCGGTACGAGACCGGCAGCAGCCCAGCCGACGGCAAACACTCCGTACACCACGAACAACTGCCACTGTTCCTCGACCCGGCCGAGAACCGCTAGCGCGGCCCCCCCAAGGAACCCTCCGCCGACAATGACGTAGCGCACGTCGTAGCGCGCGATCAACCGGGCGACCAAGACCCCGACACCTCCCCCGACAACGAAGAAGACGGTTGTCGCCAGCGAAATGGAGCTGAGCGACCAGCCCTTCTCGTTGCTGAACGCGTTGAGGTATACGGCCAGCCCATAGAAGCCAAGGCCTGAAATCGTCGTCAGGACGAGAAAGCACCCGGTGACCACCGACCAGCCGGGGAATTTCTCGCTGTGCTCATCGGCCGACGGCGACTTGTCGGTATCAGTCAATGAGCTCATTGACAAAGGACGCTACGCGAGACATCCCGGAGCACTACTACTGTTCGCGAGCCTTGATCACGAACGCTGATCGCGACAATCGGCAGTGGCTAAATCGAGAACAGGTCGTCGAGGGCACTCGACGATTCAGCCGACGCTTCAGCGGTGCCGGCGAATGTCGCGTAGCCATCGGTCTCGAGTTGCACCGCAAGTTCTGGCCCGCCGCTCTTCACGATGTGTCCCTGCGCCAGAATGTGCACGAAGTCAGGCTTGAGCTCGTGGAGGAGGCGACTGTAGTGAGTGATCGCGAGCACACCGAGAGGCTCGCTGTCACCCACACTCTCGTTGCTCATTGCTTCCACGCGCCGTGCGCAGGCTCGAAGCGCATCGATGTCGAGCCCCGAGTCGAGCTCGTCGAGAATGGCAATCTTCGGAGCCAGCACCGCCAACTGCAGTGTCTCGTTGCGCTTCTTCTCGCCCCCGGAGAGATCAACATTTAGCGGCCGTTGCAGAAGCTGGTTGTCGAATCCGATCCGGTCGGCTTCGTCACGCAGCAGTTGCTCGAGCCCATCGCTGGACCGTTCGCGACTCTTCAATGCCTCGACCAGCACATCGTCGAGCATCACCCCGGGGACCTCTGTCGGGTACTGCATGATCAGATGTAGGCCAGCGACCGCGCGCTGCCACGTCGGCATGGAGAGCATGTCTTCGCCGTCGAGTGTGACGGACCCAGCTGTGACGTCGTAGCCGGGCATCCCCATGACGACCCCGGAGAGGGTGCTCTTGCCCGCTCCGTTCGGGCCCATGACTGCGTGGACCTCTCCCGAGCGCACCGTCAGATCGATGCCCTTCAAGATCTCCTTTTCGCCAACCGATGCCCACAGACCTTTGATTTCCAGCGTGCTCATGCAGGTCCCTCCGGTGTGTTGGCTGATACGCCAACCGGCGGGTCGACATCTACCACGATCTGACCGTCGATCACCGACGCTGCGTACACGGCGACGGGTTGCGTGGCCGGCAACGTGCTCGGCTCTCCGGTCTCGAGTTGGAATGCACTTCCGTGTTTCGGGCATTCGAGTTCGAGCTCGTCACACCAGACGTCTCCTCCTGACAGGGAAATGTTGGCGTGACTGCAGATGTCGTTGATCGCGTACACCCCATCGCCGATCCGAACTACGGCAACTGCCACGCCATCGACAACGAATTTGCGAGCGGTGCCATCTTCCAGCTCATCGAATGGACACAGAACTTCGGCAGTCATGCGAGAGCCTTCTCAGGTTGCTTCACCAGATCGAGTTTGTTCGCGACGCGGGTGCGAAGGTCATCGGCAATGGCGCCTGCAGGCAACTGAGAGATGACTTCTTCGAAGAAACCGAGCACAACGAGGCGTTCGGCAACCTCCGGTCGCACACCTCGGCTCTCGAGATAGAAGCGCTGCTCATCGTCGATCGGACCGATGGTCGATGCGTGGCTGCACTTCACTTCGTTCGTCTCGATATCGAGGTTCGGGACGCTCTCGGCCCATGCGCCCTCGGACAGCGTGAGATTACGGTTGGTCTGGAACGCGGTTGTTCCGTTCGCGTGCTTCCGGATCTTGATCAACCCGGTGTAGACGCTCGCCGCATGATCTTGCACCGCTCCCTTGAAGAGCAGATCACTGTTCGTGTTGGGTGCGTCGTGGTCTTGGATCGTTCGGAAGTCATGCATCTGGGTTCCGCCGGCGAAGTACAGCGCGACCTGCTTGGTGCTGGCCCCTTGTCCAGAAAGTCGAGCCTCGGTGCGCGCCCGCACGTAGTCGCCACCGAGGGTCACCGTGGCGAGCAGCGTTGTGGAATCGCGTTCTCCCACGGCCTGCTGGTTGCCCACCTGCCAGGTGTTGATCCCTACTTCGTTGACGGCCAAGTACTTGACTCGCGCCGCCTGCTGCGCCCGAACCTGAAGCACCGGCACCACCAGTGCCTCATCTCCATCGGTGTCAGGGGCCGCTACGAATCGCTCGACAACGGTCACCTCGCTGTCGGGACCTGCGTCGATGACCAGACGGGGGAAAACGGCCGTGCCAGAGCCACTGATCGAATGAGTCACGATGATCGGCTCCGCGATGGTCATACCGGCAGGAACGCGAATGACGGTTGGCGACATGAACGCCCGATTGAGCTCGGCGTAGACATCTGGTGTCTCGTTCGCGAACAGCTCTGGCTCGTCTTCGACCAGCAGAGCTCCAGCTGAGTCCCTCGACCCACCCATCGCCACATCGGTCACACACTCTGCTGGTGAGAACCGATCGAGGTCGAGTTGGTCGATCCGGCTGTACCGCCAAATCTCTTCACCTGGCGTCGGAAGTGGGGCGATTGCGAACCGTTCTGCGGCGGCCAGGCGCATTGGGAGCCAGGTCTGAGCGAATTCGCGAACCGCGTCGGGGGAGAACGCAGACACGATCGAGATTGTACTGTCGGGCCCCGCCTAATTCCCCTGTCCGCGTAGTGTTAATTGCAGGCTCTGCGCTTGCCAGCCCGTGCCGATCTATTACTTTCGACGGAAAATGCGCTTGAACAATCCGCGCTTCTCGGCGGCTTCGCGCTCGGCATCGAGTTGGGCGCGAATATCTGAACCGGCAGCGTTGAGGATGTCTTCAGCCTCGTCGAGAACCGCCGCTGCCGACCCATCGTCGAGACCGACCGGCTCTGGTGGAGTGGGGGAGACGACAAGCGTGCCGTGGGTCCATGCAACGTCGGCCAGTCGCCGTTCGAACTTCGGACAATTGTCGGGGCACCGCCAAGGAGCTTCTGGAGCCAGGTCCAGGTTGCATTTCCGGACCGTGTCACCGTTTGGGTACGACCGGCTCTCGAAGTTCTTGCACTCCGTCCGCATCGGCATCCCGAGACTCTACCGATCACCCGGGCCGGCAATGCGCCACGCGACGTCTGACTCACCTTGGAGCACTTGACTTACCACGGCACAAGCGACCCGTCGTCGCCGGCCTCGTCGACAAAACGATCCCGCGCGAAATCAGAGCGGAGCAGGTCGTAGTAGAGCTGATCTTCAGGCCCAGGAGGAAGTGGTCGA
This sequence comes from Actinomycetota bacterium, assembly GCA_015767405.1. Taxonomy (GTDB): domain Bacteria; phylum Actinomycetota; class Acidimicrobiia; order Acidimicrobiales; family Ilumatobacteraceae; genus Sva-07. The sequence goes on along the minus strand of JADWMG010000040.1, from coordinate 4,445 downwards.
GGAACGGGAGTCAATTCATCCGCTGAGAAGGCCCGATCGAACTTCTGCTGCACCGCCTGGCGGCTTCTTCGGAGCACCCTCCCGATTGCAGCCCACGGTATTCCCTCTCGCCGGGCCACAAGCACCGCCCTGCGCTCCAGCCAGGGCAGGTGATCGTCAGCGAGCCTCCGGTAGGCCGCCAGTGCCGACCCTGGTTCGTCGGACAGCAGGTCGTCGATCAATCCATGCAACTCTTTGTTCACGCTCATGCCGACCACTGTGACGCACGGGTGTCACACCAGCTCCGCCGGTACACCAACCCAATGGAATGTAGCTGGGCGGCCTCAGGGGACAATCGCTGATTGGTCGGACGGATGGTCGACGGTTTCGGGCACCCCGCCACGGGGCGCCCCTGCCAGATTCGGCAACATGTCAACCCACCTTGCCTCGAAGGCAAGCCCGGTTGACATTTGCCGGAACGGACTTGCCCGGCGTCCTCGCTCACAAGCGACCGAGTTTGTCACGCGATAACGAGACTCAGCCGACAGAGCCTTCCATTTGCAGTTCGATGAGGCGGCTCCATTCGACCGCGTACTCCATCGGCAGCGTCTTGGTGATTGGCTCGATGAAGCCGTTGACGATCATGCCCATGGCCTGTTCTTCGGACAGCCCACGACTCATCAGATAGAAGAGTTGCTCGTCAGCGATCTTAGAAACGGTGGCCTCGTGACCAATCCGCGCGTCACGCTCGCCAACCTCCATATACGGAAGAGTCTTTGACACAGAGTTCTCGTCGAGGATCAGGGCATCACACTCGACATGGCTCTTGCACCCGTGTGCACCCTCGTCAACCCGGACGAGGCCGCGATAGGTCGTGATGCCGCCATCTTTGGAGATCGACTTGGAAACGATCTTCGAGCTCGTGTTCGGCGCCGCGTGCACCATCTTCGCTCCGGCATCCTGGTGCTGCCCCTCGCCGGCGTAGGCAACCGAAAGAACCTCACCAGTTGCACCTTCACCGACCAAGTAGACCGCTGGGTATTTCATCGTGAGTTTGGACCCGATGTTGCCGTCGATCCACTCCATGTGGCCGTGCGCCTCGACCTTCGCCCGCTTGGTGACGAGGTTGTAGACGTTCGGTGACCAGTTCTGGATGGTCGTGTATGTCACGCGAGCATGCGGCTTGACGATGATCTCGACGACTGCCGAGTGCAGTGAGTCGCTCGTGTAAACGGGGGCCGAACATCCCTCGATGTAATGCACCTTCGAACCTTCGTCGGCGATGATCAACGTCCGCTCGAACTGACCCGCATTTTCGGTGTTGATTCGAAAGTACGCCTGTAGCGGCATCTCGACCTCGACACCCGGAGGAACGTAGATGAACGATCCACCGGACCACACCGAGGTGTTGAGAGCTGCGAATTTGTTGTCGCCAGGTGGGATGACGCTCCCGAAGTACTCCTTGACGATCTCGGGATACTCGCGCAGGGCAGTGTCCATGTCGCAGAACAAGATGCCCTGCTCCGCCAGGTCGTCACGATTCTTGTGGTAGACGACTTCGGATTCGTACTGTGCGGTGACGCCGGCGAGGTACTCGCGCTCGGCCTCAGGGATGCCGAGCTTCTCGTACGTGCGCATTATCTCTTCTGGCAGGTCCTCCCAGTCGTTGACCTGCTCACCAGCGGGGCGGAGGTAGTAATAGATGTCCTGGAAATCGAGATCAGGCATGTTGACGGCAAACCATTCAGCCATCGGCTTTTTGTCAAACAAGCGCAGCGAACGTTGCCGAAGATCAGTCATCCACCTCGGCTCGCCCTTCCACCAGGAAATCTGCTCGACGACGCCGGGGTTGATGCCCTTTTCGGGCGTGAAGGCGTACTCGACTCCTTCATCACTCCATCCGAGGTCGTACTTGCCGAGATCGAGATCGAATGTGGTCATCGAAGTCCTCCATTGGGACACACCAAAATAATTTGCACTACCGCCATAGTAACAATTCAGGCAGCCGCTTCGTCGATCAGATCGTCCAGATCGTCAATTAGATCGGCAACTTCCACGACCGACGGGTCAGCTTCGATCACATCAGCCTCGAGGAAGATGCACTCGCCCGGACATGCCTCGGCGGCATGGATGACTCCAACCGCGTTTCGAGGTGCAACTTGGGCAAGGCTTTCCGACCCTCCAGGGTCGTTCAGCGGCTGGCGGCCCTCGACGACATACGCGATTCCATCCTCGAGCAAGACGAATACGTCGGGGCAGTGGTCGATACACAATCCATCACCGGTGCAGAGGTCCTGATCGATCCAGACGCGCATCGCCGATGAACGGTACCGCGCTCTGTCTGCATTTCTCGATCTAGATTGTCTCGACTGTGACGGAACATCCCATACCCCCAAACTCCACCCCGAGCGCGGCCCGCCGCGCCCACACCTGGCAACGGCCGACGGGAGATGTGTTTGACCACTACGCGTGGATGCGCGATCTCGACGATCCAGAACTACTGGGCTACCTGCAGGCTGAGAATGCCACCGCTGAGGCCTGGTTCGAGCCACACTCCGACACGATCGAAACAATCTTCGAGGAGATTCGGTCCCGCGTGCAGGAGACCGACATGTCGACTCCGGTCGAGTTCGGGCCGTGGTGGTACGTCACGAGCACAACCGAAGCAAAGAGCTACCCAATCCACCATCGCGGCCCCAGCGCCGAAGAAGCGAAACAGATGATCCTTCTCGACGAGAACGTCGAAGCCGAGGGACACGAATACTTCGACCTCGGCGCATTTGATCTGTCGATGAACCATCATCTTGTTGCCTGGTCGATGGACACCACCGGCGAAGAGCACTACACACTCCGACTCCGCGACCTGACAACCGGAGCGGAACTGCCAGACGTGATCCCTGACGTCGCTAATGCCGGCGTGGCCTGGTCGGCTGACGGTGCCTGGCTGTTCTACGTCACGCTAGACGCACAGCAACGCCCATCGCGCGTCTGGCGACACCAACTCGGCACGGATGTCGACGAAGACATCTGCATCCTCGAGGAGACCGATGAACGATTCTTCATCGGGATCGGCACCACACGATCGGAGTCATGGATCGTCCTGCAAGCCGGCAGCAGAACGAGCGCCGAAGTGCGTCTGATACCGACGAATGACCCAACCGCCGAACCCGTGATTGTTTTCGAGCGTCAGAAGGATGTCGAGTACTCGGTCGACCACTGGGGCGACCTATTCATCCTCCAGACAAACGAGAATGCGGTCGACTTCCGTGTTCTCACATCACCGGTGGATGGTGACTGGACCCAGCCCAACGCATGGAGCGAGTTGATCCCGCACGTACCCGGTCGCAGAATCACCGGAGTTGAGCCGTTCGCCGATCATCTCGTGATTCACGAGTGGGTCGATGCGCAACCACGCCTTCGCCTTCTGTTCCGCGACAGATCCGAGCGAACAGTCGACTTGGGTGCCGAACCACATGACGTCGAACCAACAGCCAACCCGATGTGGACTAGCGACATCGTCAGATTCGGAACACAATCAATGACGACGCCAGCAACGCTGTATGACGAGGGCGTGTCAACCAGCGAACGAACTTTGTTGCGACGCATACCGACTCCCAATGTCGATCTTGCCAAATACCGAGCCAGGCGCTTGTGGGCGACCGGTCACGACGGCACACGAATCCCGCTCGATGTCGTACATCACGTCGACACACCACTCGATGGATCTGCCCCCACAGTGCTGTACGGATACGGCGCTTACGAGGCCTCGATTCCTCCGTGGTTCTCGGTAGCCCGAATCTCGCTGCTCGACCGAGGCTTCGTCTGGGCACTAGCTCACCCCCGCGGTGGCGGCGAACTCGGTCGGCAGTGGTACCTCGACGGAAAATTATTGAAGAAGTCGAACACTTTCGACGACATGATCGCGTGTGCCGAACACCTGGTGGAATCTCAGGTCGCCCACTCGGACAGGCTCGCGCTCCGCGGCGGATCGGCAGGCGGCCTACTTGTCGGGGCGTGTATGACCAAGCGCCCCGACCTCTTCGCGAGTGTTGTGGCGGAGGTGCCGTTCGTCGATGTCGTCACGACGATGAGCGACCCGACCCTCCCGCTCACGATCACCGAATGGGAGGAGTGGGGAGACCCTCGGTCTGAGCCCTATGCGAGTTGCATCGAGGAATACTCCCCGTATGACAACACTGTCGACGCTGACTACCCGGCGATCTATGTAACTGCCGGTCTCAATGACCCTCGGGTGAGTGTGCATGAGCCAGCGAAATGGGTGGCCCGGCTCCGGGAGTTGTCCGATGGCATCGCACCGATCGTGATGCGAACTGAACTCGGCGCGGGTCACGGCGGCCCGACAGGCCGCTACGACGCATGGCGCGACGAAGCCCGCACATTGGCGTTCCTGCTCGCCACCGTTTGAAGTCAACCCACGTATTTCAACCCATAAGGGAGAAAAGCGC
>JADWMG010000172.1 GCA_015767405.1 Actinomycetota bacterium | reverse complement strand
GACCGGGAACCGCCGATCTCGGCCACTGGACGCGCAGATGCTGGGCCGTCTCTTGAACTGCGCCGGTGCACCGAGCCGCCTGGAATACCACCAACTCATCCGGGCCCAGGCGAAGGGCGACCCGACCTGGTACTCCACGCGGAAAGGTGGCCGGGAGTTCGTCGCCGACCACATCCTTGGCGTCGGCCGGATCGTGCAGACGCAACGCGATCCGCAAATTGGTATTCGCTCTGATGTCGTCATTGACCACACCGGTCGGCCGTTGCGTAGCAAGGAGCAGATGGATCCCGAGGCTGCGACCACGCTGGGCCACCCCGACCAACGCCGCGAGAAAATCGGGCAGCTCCTTTGCGAGCGCGGCAAACTCGTCGATCACGACAACCAGGCGCGGCAGGGTCTGCACATTCTCCGCCACTCGATATTCAGCAAGGTCGTTGGCTCCAACGGCACGAATGAGCCGCTCGCGGCGAATCAACTCAGCCTCGAGGCTGACCAGGGCGCGTTCGGCGAGGCCATCGTCCAGGTCGGTGACGACCCCAACCGTGTGGGGGAGATCGGAACAGACATCGAACGTCGAGCCACCCTTGTAATCGACAAGCACGAAGGTCAGATGATCGGGACTGAGCCTGGCGGCGAGGCTCACCACGAGAGTTCGCAACAGTTCACTCTTGCCGGCACCAGTCGTACCGGCGATGAGCCCATGCGCGGGAAACACATCGGCCAGCTGCACACTTCTCGGAATGCTGGCGCCGCCCACATCCGGGCCCTCAGGGTCGATGAGTGCGGACAACGTCCGCGCCGCTTCTTCAGCGGTGCACTCATCGAGCCCGGCAATCCGGATGTCGGTCGCCTGATCCGTAGCGGGAACCTCCCCCGCCCAGTGCGCCCCTCCCGTCGAACCGAGCGTCAGGACTCGCTGACAAACCGCTGGAACGGTGGAATCTGTCGGCACGATCACGAGACACACCGGCGACGCGGTTGCCAGGTATCGACGGAGCGGACCCGTCCGAAGGGCCAACACCGCCGGGTCATCCACAACGACGAGTACGGGCCCTCCATCTGCTTGACCAACCGATTCGAGCAGCCGCTGAATCGCGCCGGTGTCGTCCGCACGAGCGATGAGCTGGTCTCCCGTACCACGCCGAGCATGGGGAAGCCACCCGGTCCAGTTCGGCAAGAGAGACCCCCGATCCGAGGCCGTCAATGGCACCTCCCACCGGCTCGTTCCGATCCCAATCGATGCCACCAGTGGCCAGTTGTCGTTGACGCGGCGCTCCCAGATTCGACCGGTTGATTGTTCGAGATCGCAGAGCAGACCTACCACCGATCGGTGTCGGCGGAGGTGCCTCTCGCGACGCTCATTACAGGCTCGACGAAGCGCCGATCGAAACCCTTCCACCTGCTGCCGGAATTCGATATTCGCGCGGCGCCGTTTTCTACGCGCCGATACGGCACCAACGACCCACGTCGCTGTAGACGCAATCGCCCCCACCATCGCGAATAGGGCGAACATCGGTTGCCCGAACACGCTGGCAATCACGATTGCTCCGAGAACCGCGACAGCGCCACCGATCAGCGCCGTTGGTGGTGGTGCGCGGTACGTAGCCGGGTGTTCTGGGACCTGTAGTCCGGAATGATCCACGGGTCGATCAAGTACCGGGCCACGACGGACAACGCGCCTCCAGGGGTCTCCGTCCGCCGGGACCAGACTTCCGCCACCGCTTGATTCCCGCGCACCGGCATCCGACCGTTGTTGTTCGCCCTGCACGCGAAACTGAAGGCGACTCGCACCAATTTCGAGCTCATCGCCCGAACTGAGCTGCGCCCCCGGTTGACACGGCAGGCCATCGAGCAGCACGGGCACCCGGCCCGTCAATTGCGTGAACATCAGACTGCTGTCAGGGCTCACATCGATGACAGCGTGATGCAGTTCGACAGCGGGGTCGAGAACTTCAACAGCCGACAACGGCGATCGTCCTATGCCGTGGCGCCCCACACCGAGCGCAACCCACTTCGTGCACGCCGGCCCCAAGATGACCGCTACCTCCACCAACGAATCCGACTCCACCTGAGGTGAGGAAGAATCGACGTCCCGGTGATCGTCCAGCGAGATACATGAACCCGACTCGAGAGATTCGACAGCGGTCAACCTTGTCTGTCGATCAACTGATTCACCGTCAACGCGAACACTTGTGTCAGGAGGACATCCGAGCGCACAGGCCAGGTCGCCAACTGTGTCGGTCAGCGAGGATGGCACCACTGTCGCGCGCCGACCACGAGGGTCAACGATGTCGAATTCGGGAGGTTGATTGCCAGTCACAGCACGACAGTGGGTGCCGCGCACTGTCTGGCGGAACAGAACTCCGACAAATTGCAAAACTCGAGAAAAGTGCCCTGACCAGGCCCTGTGAGTCTCACAGCCATTTCCGGGAGCGCTCTGTGAGATCTGATTCGCCGCAGTGAGCGTGTCTGTGAGGCCACCGGTGAGGGTGATCCGTCAGAGTCCCGGCCATGACCAACCGATACGACCCGCCACCCCGCTCCGCCCACCACTTCACCTCGAGTCTCGACTATGAGTGGCAAGAATTGCGACGTCAACGACGCTCGCTACGGAGAGCACGCGCCTGGGGCACATCCGCGCCGGGGGATTCGCTGAGGTCGGTTCTTGCCAACCTGACAGACCTCAACGACCTGCTAGAAGCCGCCCGCGGCAACCGCGGCCACGATGGGCCCGACAATGCAGTTCTCCTTCGCCTGGTAGAGATCGCTCGGCACGACCAGCTGGCAGGGCGCATCGTCATTCAACGGTTGCTACCGGGCCTCATCAGGCGGGCCGCCACATATCGGAGCTACTACGACGACATCGACCCCGCCGAGATCATCGTCCCAGCAGCCTGGTTGGCATTGCGGAAATACGACGTGGACAAGCGTCGCCATCATGTCGCAGCATCGTTGCTGTCAGACGCAACGTTCTTCGCATTCCGCAAGCAACTCCGCCGGCTTTCGGCGAACGAGGTCGCCCGGCCTCCCCGATCGTTCCTGCGCACGGCAGCTCCAGATACATCATCGACTGCGCTGGAAGAGCTCGCCTCCGTAGTTCGCGACGCACAAGCGGCCGGCGTGAGTACCTACGACATCGACTTGATCCGTCATCTGGTCCGAGCGGCGTCCCCGGGGACCGTTGCTCGCGAGCGCTACGTTACGACGCGCACGGTCCGCAACCACCGCGCCCGGGCGATCACCAACGTCCGCGAAGCGCTGGCGATCGCCGCCTGAATACCGGCAGCCCGACCACCCGCCCGAAGCCCGCCCGAAGCCCGCCCCGAACGCGTGAACTTCTTGCGCACATAGTGCGCAACTTGTTCACGCGTTCGGGTTAGGCGTTGGGGGTTTGAGTGAAGTTGGGGCGGCGCTTCTCGAGAAACGCGCCGAATCCCTCCTGGGCGTCGTCGATCATCGCGGCCGAAGCCATCATCTCGATCGCGTAGCCGTACGCCTTCGACTGGTCGAGGTCGACCTGGGCATAGAACCCGGTCTTGCCGAGCGACTTGGAGAGAGCGCTACCTCGGGTGGCGCGCCTGATCAAGTCGGCAACAGCGCTATCCAGATCTTCGTCGGGCACGACCCGGTTGACGAGACCCCACTCCGCAGCGGTAACGGCGTCGACCGGATCTCCTGTGAGCGCCATCTCCATCGCCCGCTTCCGCCCAATGTTGCGCGCAACTGCAACGAGTGGCGTGTGGCAGAACAGACCGCCCTTCCCGCCCGGAATCGCGAACGCGGCAGACTCGCCGGCAACCGCTAGATCACAGGTGGCGACGAGCTGACATCCGGCAGCAGTGGCCAGCGCGTGCACTCGTGCGATCACTGGCTGCGGGATGGACTGCACCGTGTCCATCATCTCGGTGCACACCTCGAACAACCGTCGCGTCGCCCCCAGGTCAGCACCCGCGAGGTCACCGAAATTGTGTCCGGCAGAGAACACTGGGCCGGCGGCCGCGATGACCACGCCGAGCGCGTCCGAGCTTCCGACCTCGCGAAGCGTCGCCGTCAACTCGACCATCACATCGAGCGCGAGAGCGTTTCGTTTCTCGGGCCGGTTCAAGGTGATCGTGGCGATATCGCCTTCTTGATCGACAAGCAGATGTTCATAAGTCATGGCGACCAGTCTCGCGCTGTGCCGACCGACAATCGAGTTGGGACCAGGCACCGTCCACTCTCAATCCGAGCGAGGGCCGGGCGACGACCTACTCTCTGACGAACCATCAGAGACACGGATCGCTGCGGCCGAAGCACGAGGAGCAGTAATGAAGTTCGGAATCATGTTCGCCAACACAGGACACGGAGCATCGGCGGAGGGCGCCAAAGCCGTCGGCAGGGCAGCTGAGGAAGGCGGTTTCGAGGCCATCTGGACTGTCGAGCACGTCGTGGTGCCATCAGGGTATGAGTCCAAGTACCCCTACGACCCGAGCGGAAAGATGGCTGGTGGAGCGGAAGACTTCGATCTGCCCGATCCACTGATCTGGCTGACTTGGGTGGCGGCTCACACGAGCACGATCAAACTTGCAACCGGCATCTTGATCCTCCCACAGCGCAATCCGGTGATCACTGCGAAGGAGCTGGCGACACTCGATGTTCTCTCAGGAGGTCGCCTCATGCTCGGCGTCGGCGCGGGTTGGTTGGCCGAGGAGTTCGCGGCGCTCAACGCATCATTCGACGACCGCGGCAAACGCCTCGATGAGTACATCGACGTAATGCGCGCTCTCTGGAGCGGCGACAAGACGAGCTTCGATGGTGACTTCTTCCAATTCGAGAACTGCATCAGCAAGCCCCGCCCGGAGCAAGGCAGTATCCCGATCATCATCGGCGGTCACAGCAAGGTCGCTGCCCGTCGCGCCGGTCGCGTCGGCAACGGGTTCTTTCCCGGTAGCGCCTCTGCTACCGAGATCGCGGATCTCGTCGCAATCGTCCGCCAGACAGCTGAGGACAATGACCGCGACCCTGATTCGATTCAAATCATCGCCAGTGGTGGGGCACCTCCAGGGCCGAAGCTCGACGAGCGCATCGAAAAACTCGCCGGTATCGGAGTCACGCACGCGATCATGCCGACGTTCCCGCCGGATCAACTGGCCGAGATCGGCCGATCGCTCAACGCAACCTACGGCTGACCGTCAGGTCGCTGGCCCGAGCACGGCGCGGACGAGTTGATCAACATCATCGACCGGGAAGGGTCGGTCGGTCATCAGCCTTCGATAGAACAAAGGCCCCGCGAGTATTTCCGCGGTGAGTTCGGCGTCGAGGTCAGAGTCGAGCTCTCCTGACGACACGCCGTCCGTCAGGAGGTCAACCAGCACCTGCCGGCGCTCATTCGCGAATCGGAACTGAAACACGCCGACGGTGTCGTCGTGGTGCGCGGCACTGACCATCGCCGGCATACACAGCGACGCTCGGGAGTCGCTGAGATAGGTGGCCAAGCCCTGCAGGAGACTCGTCACTCGCTCACGCACAGTGCCGTCGACGCGAACCACGATGTCTTGTTTGATCATCACCAGGACAGACTCGACCAGATCGGCCTTGCCTCGCCATTGACGATAGATGGTCGCCTTACCGACGCCGGCTCGTTTGGCAACAGACTCGATCGTCATCGCCCCGTACCCGACCTCGGCAAGCTCGTCAATCGTCGCTTCCAAGATCACCTGGCGCGACCGAACGATACGAGGATCGAGATCCTCCTTTCCACCCGCATTCGCCGGCCCACTCATGTGGCTTCTTCGGTGGTTGAAGGCGACACGCCTGCATCAGCGGCAGGTGTCGGCGCCCTTCGCTGCCCGGCGACGAACACCACAATGCCGCTGATCGCTGCCACCACGGCCGCCGCTGTCAGCGAAGTACTGAACCCCGAGGTGAACGCGTCGCCCGCTTCGGAGGCCAGCAACTCTCCAGCCTTGCCAGGAAGCTCTTCGGAAATGGCGATCGCAGCGCCAATCGACTCGCCAGCCGCCTCTCCAGCCTCGTCGGGCAGCGGTTGGAGCACTCGAGAGTCGATGTCTGATCGATATACCGAGTTCGCGATCGAACCGAGCACGGCGATTCCGAGGGCTCCACCAACCTCACGTGAGGTGTCGTTGACAGCCGAGCCAACACCTGCCTTGTTGAGCGGTACGGCCTCCATGATCGAGCCTGTCGCGGGAGCGATGGTGATACCCATCCCCGCTCCGAGCAGGACGAGCGAGATCGCAATGATGAGGTATGGCGTGTCGGCTTCGACGGTAGCCATCAGCGCAAGGCCTGCAACAAGGAAGACAAAGCCGGCCGCGATGATCTTCGTGATGCCGTACCTAACACCGAGCGCTGCGCTGCGTGGTGACACCAAGACGAGCGTGACCGCCAGGGGAAGCGTCGCAACACCGGCATCGAGCGGGGAGTACCCCCGTACGAACTGGAACCGATAGAGAAACCGACGTTACGGAAATACTGCATCGGCAGCATTGGATGTTCCTTGCGGATCTCCCACATCACGAAGCCGACGAGTCCGAAGGCTGCGACTATGAAAGCGACCATGACCTCGGTACTCGTCCAGCCCCTCACCGGTCCCTCGATAATTCCGTACAACAATGCAGCAAGACCGACGATCGAAAGGACCGATCCGACTGGGTCAAGCGGCGTAGCCTCGGCGTCCTTCGAGCGCGGCGAGTAGATAGAAACGGCGATCAACACCAGCACGGCGGCGATGATGTTGACGACGAATGCCGCCGTCCAGGAGTACGCCGGGAAGATCCACCACTCGGTAATGAGGAATCCGACGACAAGCGGGCCGAGCGCACCGCCGGCACCGGCAAATCCTGCCCAGATCGCAATCGCTTTCGTTCGCTCATGTGGAGCAAAGACGGCCGTGATGATCGACAAGGTTGCCGGCATCATGAACGCCGCTCCTACTCCCATGACCGAACGAGAGGTGATGATCTGAGGCACGTCATCGGCAACTGCTCCGATGACAGCCCCGAACGCAAACAGGACCAGCCCGCTTTGCAGGGCCCCCTTACGTCCGAACCGGTCGCCTATGGCCCCTGCGGTGAGCAACAGCCCCGCAAAGACGATGGCGTAGGAGTCGACTATCCACTGCAGATCGGTCCCGGTCGCTGCGATGCTCTCTTGGATCGAGGGGAGCGCGACGTTGAGACCCGAGACCGACATCACCACCATCGTCACAGTCAGGCACATGATCCCGAGCAGGAACCATCTGCGTTCGTAGATCTCTGGTCGCTCAAACAGCGCAACATCTGCGGTCGCGGCAGCTTGCGGATCAGGCTCGGTCACATTCTCTCCTTCTGGGTCGATGCTCCGTCATTCCGTCATTGCGTTCTCGTGATGTTTGACCGACGATGCGTCGGTAATAGTTCACGCGAACGCGGACGTGAGACGGATTCGAAACGACACCGTATCGTAGCAAAACGCAGTCGTTTCATAATTGGACCCAACGTAAGCCGCTCAAGGGGGCCACGCTGTACGGTGCACACATGTCGAGTACACCCGCCCAATC
>JADWMG010000171.1 GCA_015767405.1 Actinomycetota bacterium | reverse complement strand
TCCGCATCATCACCGACCTGATGGCCTTCTGCGCACGGGAGGTGCCCAAGTGGAATACGATCTCGATCTCCGGGTATCACATCCGCGAGGCGGGATCGACCGCGGTGCAGGAGCTGGCCTTCACGCTGGCCGACGGAATCGGCTACGTGCAGGCCGGGATCGAGGCCGGACTGGACGTCGACGAGTTCGCGCCACGGCTGTCCTTCTTCTGGAACTCGCACAACGACTTCTTCGAGGAAGTCGCCAAGATGCGCGCTGCCCGCCGGATGTGGGCACGCATCATGCGCGAGCGATTCGGCGCGAAGACGCCATCGAGTCGAGTCGCCCAGCGCCGATTTCGTCAGCTCTGGACAGGACAGCGACCGTGTTAACCGGATTCGGCTCGGCCATCGAGTCGTCATGAAAGGCTTCGAGTAGCCGTAGATCCGATCCATGGATGTGGCGCATCAGATAGAGCACCGCATCGGCAGGTGTCGCCCTGTCTTCGGGGTCGAGAAACTCAAACGCACGAGTGCCGACAGATTCGGTGAGCGAATCGATCCCAGGAGTATCGATCAGAGTCAACTCACGCAAAGTCTTCGACGGCCACGTCACTTCGATGCGTTCCACTTCGGAAGCTGATCGGTTACCGAGGTCGATCTCGAGCGCCCCTTCGTCACGATGAAAGCGAGCTTGAGCCGCCTCGGAGCCATCCTTGGGGTAGAGCATCACTTGGTATGTGTGGCCGTCGAGATACCACGTAACGATCTTCGTGCACTCCCCGACGTCGGTAGCCGCCAGCCGCTCGCCGACCAGGGCATTCATGAGTGTCGATTTCCCTGCCTTCACTTTGCCGGCAATGGCCACCCGCAGCGGGCCGTCGAACCGCTTCAGTATTTCGCCGATCGACTCGAGAGCCTCCGGAGACGCCGCAAACACGCTCTCTGATTTCACGAGAACATCTCTGGCCTGGTCAGACAGGCTCACGATGAAGCTCCGATCGACAGCGCCGCAGCCGACTTGCTCAGTGTCTTGATTCTGGAGAGTTCAGCTTCGACGTGTCTGATCCGAGCCACTTTCTCGGCTTCGCCAGTCTTTGCCGACTCTGCGGCCGCTTTCAATGATTCGGTGATCGAGCGATGCAGTTCTTCCGAGCGCGCGCTGTAGTGGTCTCGTAGCTGTCGTTGCACGCGTCGAAGGGTGTCTCGGCTGTCCTTGTTGACTTGAAAGCTGACCTCATCGCAGTACCGCCGCATCGCATTCTTCGCTTGACCCCGACGCTTCGTCAATTGGCGCTTCTTCTCGTCCTTCAAGGCTCCTCGCCCCATGAGTAGCCCAACACCGGGGGCGACGATCGGGAGCAGAGGTGCAGCAACCGCGACCATTCCACCCAATACCGTGAACATCAACATCCCGCTGTATGAGCCGCGCAGGATGGTTAGCCCACTCTTGCCCTTGGAAAGATCATCGAGCTCAACGGAGTCCTCGACGTCGACCGTCGAGAGGATCTGACTTGGGGTGCGAATATCGAGATCTTCAAAGAGGCGACCACCGTCAAGGCTGAAGTGCCCTGCAACCTGCGCGCTCAACTCCGCAGCACGCATCGTCAGCAGGGAGTAGTTGGAGATGACTTCGTGCGACACCCGATTGACGAGCCACGGCTCGAACTCGCCCCACGTGTTGATCGGGTCGCTGTTGTCAATCGCGAGATCACCCTCTTGGGTGAGCTTGCGAATCCGCGCACGGAAATCGAAGTCGATGTCAGCCGAGAGGTCGCCGACGCCGTCGGCAAGCGTGACGTTCCACTTGGCAAGATCTCCGCGAAGTTGCACTGATCGCGCTTTGGCCAATTCGAGGCGCGCAACGAGTTCATTCGTGAGTTCGGCATCGTTGAGAACGGCGAGTTCCACCTCGAACTGCGACGCGAGTTGCTCGCAGATCTCCTGCACCTCACCACCCACCCGCTCTTGTTGAACCGAATTTGCGCCGCCAACGACGTCACCCCTGAGTTTCTCGAGCAGAGCTGGAAAGCCTGAGTCTTGATTCAGTTCTTTGTCGTTTCGGCGGGCAGCCTCGACACGCAGAGTTGACGAGACGGCAAGGATCGGAACTTCGTGGCCAAGTTTCGCCAAGTGGCCTTCGTTGATTTCAACCACCTCTCGCCAGGCAGGGTAGAAATCGATCTTGGTCTGGATGCACAGCACGACCGGACACAGCGACAGCGCGTGCGCCAAGAAATCCATTTCAGGTCTGGTGAACTCCTGCGACGCGTCGCTCACGAATAGCACGGCATCCGCAACAGACAGCGCCCCGATTGCGGCCGTGGCATGGGCCGAGCCGAGCCCGCCGACACCTGGAGTGTCAACGAGTACCAGACCTCCAGCGAGCAGCTTTCGCGGGAGTTCGATCTCGACAGCCCTGACTGGAGCGCCGTGCTCAGCGTCACGTTGCTCGGTCGCGTAGAGGGGCAGGTCCTCGAAGTCGATTTCGCGCCTCAGATCGGGATCATCTACGGAATCGTCTACGGAATCGTCGGCTTCACCTTCTTGCAGCAGCACCGCCCATGCACGTTTGGGGTCACCGTGACGAACGATGGTCGGTACGGCAGTAGCGATGTCGTCGTCGACGGGACACACCTTGGCGTTGAGTAACGCATTGATCAGCGAGCTCTTGCCCTGTTTGAATTCGCCTACAACGACCACATTGAGACTTCTGTCCTCGACCTGGCCAGTGATTCGTCGGACTCGTTCGTCGAGGTCGGAGCGGTCATAAGCGATGCACGCCTTTGATGCCAAGTCGAGAACGGCCTTCACGTTCGTATCGACTTCAACGCTGCTCATCGATTCTTCCTACTCCATATTCTCTCTGGCTGAATGATCGTGGTCCACCAACCCGTCGCCCGCGAACAGAGAGATCCGACATATCGATGCCGGATCTCTCTGTGGAGCGTCGTTGTGGGGTCTCGATGTCTGTCGACGGTTACTCCTCTACGACTTCGACGGGGCCGCTGTCGGCCTCTTCTGCCAAGGCCTCTTGGTACTCCCTGGCCTCTTCGTACTTCTCCTCTTCGTACTTTTCCTCGTCGAAGCCATTGGTCGGGTCGACTACTGGGGCAGCACCGGGGTCGCCCGATGGCTGTTCCGAGGCCGAGCCCCGTCCGAGGTCAACATCGACGTCGATGCTCTCATCGTTGAAGCTGTCGTTGATATCCACGTCGGTATCGGCGTCGTTGATCGTGTTGCCATCACCGATATTGACGTTCGAGTTCTCGAATTCGGCGCCTTCGAAGTCGTTGACGTCGCCTTCACCGAATGCAACATTGGCCTCCTCCGAGCCCTGGACAGTTTGGTTGCCATCACCGATCACGGCGTCGCCTTCGACATCGATTACGGTGTTGCCGTCGCCGACAACAGTGTCTGTGACGTCGCCGCCGTCCTGGACCGCTCCGTCGCCAGTGTTGATCTGGCCCTCATTGTCCTCACCGACCGCAACTGCGCCGTCGCCGGTGGCGTTGACATTGGTGGTGTCGGTGATGACTTCTATGTCTCCGTCGATATTGCCATCGACGTCTACGTCTACGTCTACCGAGTTGTCGATGTTCGTCGAGTTGTCGATGTTCTGGATGATGACCTCATCACCTTCATAAACGACGGTGACGGTCTGGCTGATCACTTGCTGAACTGTCTCCAGCGTGGGAGGCGGCGGTGTGGCAGCCGCTGAGGCCGACGAGCTGGCCGAGCTCGATGCGGAGCTGGACGAGCTGGACGAGCTCGCAGACCTGGAGTAGCCACCGCTGCGGGCAACCTGGGTGACCTGCTGGGCCATCTCAGGTGCGAGGCCGGCTGCGGAGCATGCCCCCTCCACCGACTGGGTGATGTTGAGTGAACTCATGTCGGCCTCACCGAGGCCTTCGGCAACGAGATACTCGGTTGGGTTCTCGCTGTACGCGAGCGCCTCAGCGTGCGATCCGAAGATCTTGTCCAGAATCTCGTCGAGAGTGTTCTTTGCGTCTACCATTTTCTTTCCTCCATCGGATTTGTATTGCGTTTGTTGGTTGGTTACGACGATCAAATTACGGACGAAGCCGAAATTGTGAATCGGGGAAAGCCCCAGTTCCCCCAAGCGCCGATGGGGGATCACCCATCTCCCCGGCGCGGAGGGTAGCAGTAGCAGCCAACGCCATCGGACAAATTACTGCGGTCAGGCCTCAGAGGCCGTCGCTGCTTTGATTGCAGCGAGAAACTCGGCCCGCGACTTCGCACCAATCTTGCGCCTGATGCGCGCGACATGATGCTCGACAGTCTTTGGAGATACGTAGAGCTGGGCACCTACCTCTTTGTAAGTACGACCTGCCGCAACCAGCACGGCCACTTCTGCCTCACGTTCCGAGAGGCCAAGCGCAACCAACCCGGTTTCACCTGCGGCTTCGGGTTCGACGGCCAGCGCCCGCGCCTCTTCGAGAAGACGGCGTGCGATCACCGGATCCGGGTGATCGAGTGCTGCCTGGCCGAGTAGTCGAGACGCCTCCCATCCGTCACCGACCGACTCCAACGACTGTGAAGCGGCCGTCAACACTTCATCATCAACGGCATGACTCTGTATCGCGGCCCACGCGGCACCGGCGTGTATGCGCGCCACCGATCGATCATCGGCCGAGGTGCACTTCTGGAGAGCATCGCACGCGGTCGCGATTGCAGGCTTGTCGCCACTGGCCAGTGCGATCTGCAGACGTAGCCAATGTGCCGATACCTCCCCCGGTCCGCTCGACGGCAAGCCCAAGAGTTGGAAGGCGAGCTCGTCGGCAACCGGCTCCACTCTGCTGGTCTCGCCAAGCCGCGAGCCGGCAGCGAGGAGTTCAACGACAAGGTCGGCGAAAAGCCAACTTGCCGACGTCCGCACCAACACCGGGTCAGCGCGGCTCCAGGCGTCGCGTAAGCGTGTCGTGTCTCCCGAGCGTCGAGCGATCGCAGCATCGATAGCCGCCAGCAAGAATCGATCTCGCAATGCCCAGCCGGTGCCCTCCCCTTCGCGGACGGCGGTCAAGGCCTCCTCGACTGCGGTCCAGATCCATGGGGGATATGGCTTCAGTAAAGAATATCCGGTTGAGAAGCTGTACCGGGACTCCAAGCTGGCGACCATCGGCGAGGGAACCTCAGAGATCCAGAGGTGGATCATCGCTCAGCAGGTCCTAAAGTCCTGATCGCAGCGGGATCCGAGATCATCGGGCTCGTACTGATCGGATTGTGCCTTCTCGCGACCCTGGCCCTGGCGACCTATGCGCCCCAGGATCCCGTCGGCCAACTCGTCGAAGTCA
The DNA here is from genome assembly GCA_015767405.1 of Actinomycetota bacterium. Lineage (GTDB taxonomy): Bacteria > Actinomycetota > Acidimicrobiia > Acidimicrobiales > Ilumatobacteraceae > Sva-07. The sequence goes on along the minus strand of JADWMG010000171.1, from coordinate 81 downwards.
CGAACAGCGCAGGTCCGGTCGGCGCGACGCTGGCTGGGTTGCTTCTCCGGTCCTTGGGGGCCGGCGCGATCGTCCTGGTGG
>JADWMG010000039.1 GCA_015767405.1 Actinomycetota bacterium | reverse complement strand
AGTGGTACGCCGATCGCCAGTTGGTTCATGAACGAGAGCGATGTCGTTTGCGTATTCGGAGCATCCTTCAGCAATCACACCGGAATTGCGCCGTACAAACCGATCATCCAGATCGATGACGACCCGATGATGCTGGGCCGATTCCACCCGGTCCAGGTGCCGGTGCTCGGCAACGTGGGTGTCACCGCACGGGCGCTGACGGCACAGATTGGTGATGGCAATGAGAGCCATGACCACACTGCCGAGGTGGCTGAGCGTTGGCGAATATGGCGCGACGAGAAAGAGTCGCGGCTTCGCGACGACGAAGGCAACGGCATCAACGCAGCAGCACTGTTCGCGGCGCTGTCTCGGCAGATCGACTCGAATGCTGTGATTGCAGTTGACGTTGGCAACAACACCTACAGCTTCGGCCGCTACTTCGAGGCCTCTGGCCAGAGTGTGTTGATGTCTGGCTATCTCGGCTCGATTGGGTTCTCGTTCCCGGCTGCTATGGGTGCCTGGGCGGCGGTCGGCGAAGACCGCCAGATCGTCAGCGTGTCGGGCGACGGTGGTTTCGGTCAGTATGCGATGGAGCTCACAACCGCCGCGAAGTATGGAATGAATCTGACTCATGTGCTGATGAACAACAACGAGCTGGGCAAGATCTCCAAAGAACAGCGCTTCGCCGAGTTCGACGTGTGGCAGACCTCTCTCCACAATCCGAACTTCGCCGACTTCGCAAACCTCTGCGGCGTACGCGGAACTCGTGTCGAGTCGGTCGACGATCTCGACGCAGCTCTCGCTGATTCCCTGAGCCACGATGGTCCCGCACTCGTCGAAGTGATGACCGACGTCCTCCTCGTCTGACCCCCTCTCTCCGCCGTTTTGTGTCAGCAGATACCGGTGGCGTTCCGGTTTGTGCTGACACAAACCACGGTGGGCTCGATCGTCAGTGCTTGGATCCCGACCGCGATTCAGCCGCGTTGGAGGCGGCGGAGCCAGCTTTCCGAGTAGCGGAGGCGTCGCTCGAGTTGGTCAGTGGTCGCCGTAGCCACGCGAGTAACGCCGGCGAGCCGGTTCATCTCGCCCTGCACCTTGCCATGGCTCCATCCGGTCAGGTCGACAAGTCTTTTGGCGATGTGAGCATTGCGAATGCGTAGGTCGTCTTTGACTTCGGCGACGCTGAGTGAGCCGATGGGCTGTATCCCGGCGGCCGTTGGCACGTCGGGAAGATCGATAGTGAGGTCGGGGTCTGCAGTGAAAGCTGGTTCCGCGATGTCGATGTCGTCGTCGTAGTGAGTGAAGGCGGTGGCGGTTGAGGACACAACGGAGAAAAGCGTGAGTTGTTCGGCTTCGTCGTCGGGATGGACTTGTTTGTCGAACTCTCCCTCGAACTCTTCGTCGTTCCCCGTTCCAGGCGGGCGCAGCACATGGCGGCGTTCCTCTGCAATCTCGAACGCGTGGGACCGGACACGTGGATCGTCCGGAATGAAGACGTAAGCCTTCTGACTGGTACGCCCGGACTGCCAACGGACGAATCGCCCAACTGCCTGCCGGAAGAACAGTTCGGTTGATGTGGTGGTCGCGAACACTCCGACTCGAAGTCGGGGGATATCAACTCCCTCCGACACCATCCGTACGGCTACGAGCCACGGCCGATTATTGGTCGTGAATGCGGCGATCTTCTTGGAAGCTGTCGGATCGTCGCTGACGACGACATCGGCCGGAGTCCCGAAACGGTCGCGCAGCAGCCGCGCGATGCCCTGCGCATGTTCTTGATCGGTAGCAATCACCAGGCCGCCGGCTTCGCGATGCTGTTCTCGGATTGCGCGGAGTTGATCGTTGGCCTTGGCGAGCACGGCCGGCATCCACTCGCCCTCGAGACTCAACGCGGTGCGTAACCGCATCGAGACCTGATCCTTCGTCAGCTCATCCTGAAAGCTCGCGTTGACCACGTCGCCGTCTGCGGTAGTCCACTCCATGTCGCCATCCACGCGCGGGAAGTACACGGGGCGTACGACTCCGCCATCTCGGAGAGCGTCGGCATAGCCGTAGGTGTAGTCGGCATGGGCCAACTCTCCTTCGGCGATGGTGTCGTAGCGCACGAATGGGATCTGGACGGAGTCGCTGCGAAACGGCGTTCCGGACAGCGACAGCCGACGAGCCGCATGACCGAACGCGGTACGGATGCTGTCACCCCATGCCCTCTCGTGGCCGGCATGGTGGATTTCATCGAGGATTACGAAGCCGTCAGCTGTTATCCCTGCGAGCTTGCTGGCAGTGTTGCCGGTGGCGATCTGCTGATACGTCGTCACGAGGCCGTGGACATCGCGGGCGAGCCCGGCACCGGGGGACCAGTCGGGGTCGAGCTGGAGGCCTAAACGGTGAGCGGCCAACGACCACTGCACTTTGAGGTGGCTTGTCGGGGCTACGACAACGAGTGTCCGTGGCTGCTCGACCAGGCTGGCCCGCGCACAGACGAGAGCGAAGGTTGTCTTCCCGGCCCCTGGTGTTGCCACTGCGAGGTAATCGGGGTCGCTGCTTGACCGGAACTGATCGAACGCAGCGCGCTGCCACGGGCGAAGAGTCACAGACGTCATGGGTCCGTCGAGTGTGGCGCGCTGAGACGGCTCAGCCAACCACCGTTCTTCGATGTTCTCGTTTGTAGGTAATTTTTTGGTCCATAGCGCCAGAAAACTGCATACAAACGGAGAATGCCCCGAAATCTCGTGCGAACCGGCCTGGTGGCTCGGCTACGGTTGGCAGTGATGACTGACCAGTGACTGATCTGCGGGGGCCCGTCAGGCCCGCCGTCCGTTCTCGTCCCGAGGAGCCTCAATGGCCGCGTCACTCATCGCCCGATCTCTTACCGTCAGTCGGGGTCCGCAACTTGTTCTCGATTCCATCGACCTCACGCTTTCGCCGGGTGACCGCGTTGGCCTGGTCGGGCCCAACGGCGTTGGAAAGACGACCCTCCTGCGAGCACTCGCCGGCCAGGTCGAACTCGACATGGGAAGCGTTGACCTGGCTCCGCCAATGGCGACCATCGGCATGTTGCCTCAAGAGGCCGAACGTTCGCAGACTGAGACAGTCGGGGAGTATCTGGGGCGACGTACCGGTGTGACCGGGGCCCAACAGGAACTCGACTCGGCGACCGCAGCGTTGGCCGCGGATTCCCCTGGGGCGGATGATCGGTATTCAGTGGCACTCGAACGCTGGTTGGCACTCGGAGCAGCCGATTTCGATGCGCGGGTCGGGGAGGTGTGGGCCGAACTCGGCCTCGACGAGCGCCTCGTCGAGCAATCAACAGGATCGCTGTCGGGTGGTGAGGCAGCACGGTGCACACTTGCATCGTTGCTGCTTGCACGATTCGATGTGTTCCTGCTCGATGAGCCGACCAACGACCTCGATATGGATGGGCTCGAACGCCTCGAGCGTTGGGTTCTCGGACTTGCGGGGGCCGTACTGCTGGTGAGTCACGATCGGAGCTTTCTGGAACGCACGATCACCGGAGTCGTCGAGATCGACCATCACTCGCACCGCGCCGCGCACTTCGCTGGTGGTTGGGCGGCGTTCCTTGCCGAGCGAGAGTTGGCTCGCCAGCATGCACAGGAACGCTTCGACGAATATGAGGCAAAACGTAGTGTTCTGGCCAAGCGCTCCCAGCGCGAGCGGGAGTGGGCGAATCAGGGGTTGGCCAAGGTCCGCAGGTCAGGCGAGAACGACAAGCACATCAGGAATTTCAAGATCGACCAGACGGAGCAGCTTGCCGGCAGGGCAGCCCGTACACAGCGTGCTGTCGAGCGGCTCGAGGTCGTAGACAAGCCTCGTGAGGCTTGGGAGCTCAAGTTCACTATTCCGGCGGTGGCTCGAAGCGGTGACATCGTCGCCTTTGCACACGGGGCAACTGTCGATCGCGGAGATTTCCGGTTCGGTCCGCTGGATCTGGAGCTGCACTTCGGCGACCGAGTCGCCCTAGTCGGACCGAACGGGAGTGGTAAGTCGACGTTGATTGAACTGCTACTCGGTCGCCTCGAACCATCTGCAGGATCAGCTGGTCTCGGTTCGCGCGTAGTTGTCGGAGAGATCGAACAGGCCAGGACCGAACTGCTCGGACACGACACCGTGCTGGATTTGTTCATTGAGGCGACGGGACTCGACGTGTCCGGCGCCCGGACCTTGCTCGCGAAGTTTGGCCTCGGAGCGGATCATGTTCTGCGAAGTGGTGAGACGCTCTCGCCGGGGGAGCGCACTCGCGGATCGCTCGCGTTGCTGATGGCGAACGGCGCGAATTTGTTGGTGCTCGACGAGCCGACGAATCATCTCGACATGGCTGCAATCGAACAGCTGGAACAGGCAATCGACACATTTGATGGCACGGTCGTGCTCGTTACACACGACCGAACGCTCTTGAACCATGTGCGACTGACAAGGACCTTCGATGTCATGGGTGGCAGTTGCGTGGAACGGTCGGGAACCAATTCTGGTGCTCCGACGACCAGTAGGCCGTGACCAACAAACGAAACAAGTTCTTCATCGCCCCGATCGCGGCAGCTGCCCTGACATTTTCGCTAGCCGCTTGTGGAAGTGACTCCGATTCAGGTTCTGACACGACGTCAGAGGCGAGCACCGCCGACGTCACCGTGACGGGTGCATGGATCCGCGAACCGGCCGAGGGTCAGACCGTGTCGGCGGCCTACGGAGTTATCGCCAACAATGGCGACGAAGACATCACGCTCGTTGGTGCGTCGGCGCCCATCGAGGGCACAGTCGAGATCCACGAGACGATCATGGAAGATGACGGCACGATGTCGATGCAGGAGCGAACGGAGGGATTCCTCGTACCTGTCGGTGGCGAGATGGTTCTGGAGCCCGGTGGGAGTCACGTGATGATCATGGGCATCGAGCCCACCGAGGTCGTCGGGACGATCGACGTGACCTTCATCTTCGATTCGGGTCTGGAAGTTGTTGCGCCCGCCGAAGTCAGGGCTCTTGACGGCGAAATGGGTGAGATGGATGACGGCGAGATGGGCGATGAAGACATGGAGGAGATGGAGAGCTGATCTCCCAGCTGATCTTCTGAGGATCTTTGCTACACCCCCTCGATAGGTTCTTCCTATCGCTGATCATCGGGTACTCCAGGCGTTCTCGCCGGCCGTGCGCGACTGGTTCGCGGCGTCGTTCCCCGAGCCCACCCCCGCCCAGGTTCAGGGGTGGCCGCACATCGTTGCCGGCGAGAACACACTCATTTGCGCGCCCACAGGTTCCGGCAAAACGCTCACGGCATTTCTCGCCTCGATCGACCGTCTGACCACAACCGAACGCCCTGAAGAGCGTTCGCATCGCACGCGAGTGCTCTACATCTCGCCGCTTCGGGCGTTGGCATTCGATATCGAGAAGAACCTGCGCGCGCCTCTGAAGGGCATCGAGTTTGCCGCTGAACGCCTCGATGAAACGTTTGTCGCTCCAACGGTGGCGATGCGCACAGGCGACACACCGTCGAACGACCGTCAGAAGCTGATTCGCAGGCCTCCTGACATGCTGATCACAACACCCGAATCGCTGTACCTGATGCTGACGTCCTTGGCCCGCGAAACGTTGGTCGGTGTCGAAACCGTGATCATTGACGAGATCCACGCGATGGCCACCACAAAGCGCGGCGCGCATCTGATGTTGTCTCTCGAGCGCCTGGAGGAGATAACCGAGAAACCGCCGCAACGTATTGGGCTCTCTGCAACGCAACGTCCGCTGGAAGAGGTGGCCGAGTTCCTCGGGGGATTCAGCGAACCAGGGCGCAAGAGGCCTGTACAAATCGTCGACGCCGGAATCAGCAAGCCTCTGGAAGTCGAGGTTGTCATACCCATCGAAGACATGACCGCGCCCGAATTGGCGGGCGGAGCTGCAGAGGGTGGGCCCGAAAGACGCACCTCCATCTGGCCGAGTATCTACCCCGAAATCCTCAGCCGGATACTCGCCAACAAGTCGACGATCATCTTCTGCAACGCGCGCCGCGCCGCCGAGCGGATAGCAGCCAAAATCAACGAATTGGCTGTCGAAGAGCGGGTGCCCGGAATTGTCGATCCCGAAACCGGTGAGGTCCTCGATGAGTTGGTCAAGGCACACCATGGTTCTCTCGCTAGGGAGCAACGGGTGGTCATCGAAGATCAGCTCAAGCGTGGTGAGCTCCGCGCGATCGTGGCCACATCGTCACTCGAGCTGGGCATCGATATGGGTGCCGTCGACCTTGTCGTACAGGTCGAGTCCCCTGGCGCAGTCAGCCGTGGCCTCCAGCGGATCGGGCGCGCCGGTCACTCAGTTGGTGAACCGTCGAGAGGGTCGATCTTCCCCAAGCATCGAGGAGATCTGGTCGAGGCCGCCGTCGTCACTCGGCGAATGATCGACGGCCAGATCGAAACCACGCGCTTCTTGCGCAATCCCCTCGATGTGCTGGCTCAACAGATCGTCGCCCATGTTGCTGCGGTCGATGAGTGTTCGATCGAAGAGGTCACCAGCATTGTCAGGCGTTGCGCGAACTTCGCTGAGATTTCCGATGAGCTCCTCAACAATGTGCTCGACCTGTTGTCTGGTCGCTACCCGAGTGAAGAGTTCTCCGAACTCAGACCTCGCATCGTTTGGGACAGGTTGAACGACCGCGTACGCGCGCGCGACGGCGCGAAACGCCTGGCTGTCACGTCGGGCGGCACCATTCCCGATCGCGGCCTGTTTGGCGTGTTCCTCCCCGACGGCACTCGGGTCGGCGAGCTCGACGAGGAGATGGTCTACGAGAGTCGACCGGGGGAGGCGTTCGTACTCGGCGCGTCTACTTGGCGGATCGAAGACATCACATTCGAACGTGTCACGGTGTCGCCAGCACCAGGTCAGCCGGGCAAGATGCCGTTCTGGCACGGTGATCGGCCCGGGCGACCCCTCGAACTCGGTCGGGCTCTAGGTGGTTTTGTACGCGAGATTCGCGAGCTGGATACTGAGTCGGCAATAGACCGTTTGATGTCGCACTATTCGCTCGACAGGTACGCGGCAGGGAACCTGCAGCAGTATCTCGATGAGCAAGCCGAGGCAACCGGGGCCGTGCCGGACGACAGAACGATCGTGGTCGAGCGATTCCAAGATGAGATCGGCGACTGGCGGGTCTGCATCTTGAGCCCATTTGGCACGCCCGTGCATGCCCCGTGGGCGATGGCGATCGAGCGTCGGTTGATCGACGAGTACGACATCCCGGTCGAATCGATGTGGGGTGACGACGGCATCGTCATTCGTCTTCCCGAGTCGGCGGTTGAGCTTCCTCTCGAAGCGCTGATGATCGATCCAGACGAAATCGACGAGTTGGTCGTCGCTACGCTCCCGCAAACGGCGCTCTTTTCGGCACGATTCCGTGAATGTGCTGGGCGGGCATTGCTCTTGCCACGTCGCAGGCCCGATCGGCGTACACCGCTCTGGCAACAACGTCAGCGGGCAGCCGACCTGCTGGCGGTTGCGTCGAAGTATCCGACGTTTCCGATACTGCTCGAAGCTTCGCGTGAATGTCTGCAAGATGTGTTCGACGTGCCCGCCCTTCGTGAAGTGCTCGGGCAGCTGCGGTCGCGGGCCATTCGGTCCGTTGCCGTCGATACGGCGAAGGCGAGCCCCATGGCTTCGAGCCTCCTTTTCAACTGGATCGCCGCTTACATGTACGAAGGCGATGCGCCGCTGGCCGAGCGGCGGGCCGCAGCTTTGGCGCTTGATCGTGATCTCCTGCGCGATCTGCTCGGTGCAGAGGAGCTGCGCGAGCTGCTTGATCCCGATGTGCTGGCTGATGTCGAACTCGAGCTGCAGTGTTTGACCGAGGGGCGCCAAGCTCGCTCCGCCGATGAACTGCACGACGTCTTCCGCAAGGTCGGCGACCTGTCGGTCGACGAGATCGACTTTCGGTGCGTCTCGGCTGGCGAATCTGGCGCCCAGCGGTGGCTGTCCGATTTGGTCGCCGAGAAACGAGTGATCGAACTCGCAGTCGGTGGAGAGGCTCGTTACGCCGCGGCTGAAGATGCGGCGCGTTACCGCGACGGGTTGGGATGCGCGCTGCCGCTTGGTCTGCCAATGGCGTTCACCGAGCCTGTCGCTCGCCCACTCGAAGAACTAGTCGGCCGATACGGCCGTACTCACGGCCCATTCCTCACTGCCGATGTCGCTCGCAGGTTCGGCGCTCCACCCGAGCGCATTGCAGGTGCACTGGCCGCGCTCGAAGGTGAGGAAAGGCTCGTTGTCGGCGAGTTCCGGCCCGATGGTGTGTACCGCGAATTCTGCGAGGTCGACGTCCTCCGCCAGCTGCGTCGGCGTTCCCTTGCGGCGCTGCGGCGGGAGGTCGAACCCGTCGAGCAGCAGGCCTTTGCTCGTTTTCTGCCGACGTGGCACAACATTTCCGCCGAACGCCGTGGGAGCGAGGCGCTCGTCGAGGCGTTGGGCCTGCTTTCGGGTGCGGCGCTTGTTGCCTCGACCATCGAAACCGATGTACTTCCAGCGCGCGTCAGGGCGTACCGGCCGGGGATGCTCGACGGGCTGTGTACGGCCGGCGAGGTCATCTGGGTTGGCGCAGGTGCCGTTGGTGCCCGAGATGGTCGGGTGCGCCTGTGTTTCGCCGACCAACTGTCACTGCTGGCTCCCGGTTGGGAGCAGCGTGACCCTCCTGAAGGGGCTATCCAGGATGCGATTCGTGAGCTGCTCGCTGAACAGGGCGCGAGCTTCTGGGGTCAGATCCGTGCATGCGCGCTCGGTGCGCAAGATCAAGAGATCCTTGCCGCCCTTTGGGATCTGGTGTGGGCCGGAGAGGTCACCAACGACTCATTGGCACCGCTGCGTTCAGTGCTCGGAGGAGCCAAGGTCAAGGCAACTTCGAGCGGGCGGGCGGCTCGGAGCCGAGGTCGGCCGCGGCCGGGTCGCCTCGATCGCATTGGCCCACCGGCGGGCCAGGGCCGCTGGAGCCTTGTCGCCCCGCTGTTGCAGCCGGTGCCGTCGCCCACAGAAGCGGCACATACCCAGGCGCTGCAGCTCGTCGAACGCTACGGCATCGTGACTCGTGAAGCCGTCAATGCCGAAGGAACCGTTGGTGGTTTCACCAGCGTCTATGGCGTGTTGAAGGTGCTCGAAGAGCGAGGTCAGGTGCGCCGCGGCTATTTCGTCGACGGGCTCGGCGCGGCACAATTCGCGATTCCCGGAGCTGTTGATCGTCTGCGCTCCGCGCGGGAGACCCCGGACCCGATCATTCATCCCGAGAAGGTTCCCGATCCAATCGTGCTCGCGTCCACCGATCCTGCTCAGCCGTACGGAGCGGCACTCCCTTGGCCAGAAACTTCTGGTCGACCCGCGCGTAGCGCGTCGTCACTGGTTGTGCTCCGTGCTGGCGAACCGCTGGTCTGGTTCGATCGCCGCGGGCATCACCTCGTCACGTTCCCCAACGCCCTCATCGACACATCGTGGGCTGAAGCGCTGATGTCACTCGTCAAGAATGACCGCGCCAAATCGGTCGAGATCCGCAAGGTGAATGGTGTCGGCCTCAATGCTGCTGACGCGCCCCAGGGATTTGCGGAGCTGCTAACCCTTGCAGGTTTCGCCGATGGCTACCGCGGCATGATCTACCGCGGCTGACTCCACCACGTTCTCGTGAACTATTACCGACGAGACGTCGGCAATAGTTCACGAGAACGGGGCGGGGAGGAGCGGGCAGCGAGTGCGTCAGACAAGTGCTGGCAAATCGCCATTGCCGTCGACCATGGTGCGATTGCGGCCGGCCGACTTGGCGTTGAACATCGCCGCGTCGGCTGCCACGACCACCGATTCGAGTTGCTTCGATGCCGCGGAGGCCACGCCTATTGATGCTGTGACGTGGGCGTCGTAGTCGAGTGAAATCATCTCGATCGCATGGCGGACTCGCTCGGCAACTATCTCGGCGGCTTCCTTGTCCGTGCCTGGGAGGAGCACGCTGAACTCCTCGCCGCCATATCGGTACGCGACGTCCCCGCGTCGGATATTCCGGTCGATCGTCATGCTCACTTGACGCAGCACGTCGTCGCCGCATGCGTGGCCATAGGTGTCGTTGAAGGACTTGAAGTGATCTACGTCGATCATCAAGGCCGCGGTGCATGTCTTTGCTCTTTGTGATGTGGTTCCGACATCGAGGTCGAACTGTCGGCGATTCATGAGTCCGGTGAGCCCATCAGTGCATGCGATCGAGGCGAGCTGATCGTGTCGGCGACCCCTCCAAAGGGCCCCACATCCGATCACAAGTCCGAGTAGGGCGACTGCAACTGCCGAGACTGCAATGGTGTCGGACGTGGTGTTGCCTGTACCCGTGGCGTTGGCGCCGAAGTTGGCCGGTGGGGGTCGATTCGCTGACTGGCGAAGGGCATCTATTCCCAAGCGGTAATCCTCCGCTTGAGGACGCTGAGCTGTCGAGTCGGGAGGGGGCATCAGCTGAAGCACCATCAAGGCACGTGGCGGAACGTATGCACCCGCATTCTGAAGCTCGATGAGGGCATCCCAAGCGGCTTCGTCAGCGGCCTTGAACGCGGCAGTCGGTTCGGCACTAGCGGCTCCAGCCGGTTGGGGAGGACGGCTGAGTTCAACGAGTTCGTCTTCGAGTGTCTGCACGGCCCGCTCGAGAGTCTCAGTTTGAGTCGGCGAGGCATGGACGGCAGCGCTGAGCGAGAGCGAAAGCGCGGCACCCGCAATAACAGCACTGAGTCGAGACATCGGTTACTCATCGGGCCGATTGGGCCCAATCTTGAGATATCAGTTGGGTGGTACGGAGCTGTCTGGCACCCAGTTGCCATGGAATCCGAAGGGCACTCGCTGCGGGAGATGAATCCGAGCGACTTCTGGCCCGGTGATGTCTTGAGCGTCGAGGATGCACAGTTCGCTCTGATCGGTGGTCGCGTCGTAGACGAGCGAAAAGATCCACCCGGCGTCTTCCTCGGTGGCTCCTTGCCTCGGTACGAAGACCGGCTCGGCGCCGCCACGTCCGAATCCGTATTCGTGCGCCTCTGTAACGCCGTTCTCCACGTCGACCTTCAGTGTCGCCGCGTGGATATTCCATGGTTGGGGCCCGAACTCTGCTGTGTAGCCGAACCGGTGTCGCTTCAGGCCGAACTCCGGGTTGTGGCGCGGGAACTCCTGCGGACGATCATCAATTGTCGTCTCGTGGACCTTCCTGGTGACGGGATCGATTGTCCATCGGTCCAACGTTGGTGCGTCTGCAAGGGGGCCTCGGAACTCGGTGGTCATGACCGTTTCGTAGCGGCACAGGTCAATGACAACGGTTCCCTCCCGAGTGTCGTAGGCATTGAGAGGATGGAAGACGTAGCAGGGGTCTACGTCGCACCAGATGATGTCGTCGGCAGTTCCCTCGCGAGGAATGAGGCCGACGCGCGCTGGTCGACCTTGAGCCCAGGCGAAGGGGAACCCGTACCCTTGTGAAATCAGGTCGAAGTTGACCGTGACCGGAAGGTCATAGACGATCGCATACTTGTCGGTGAGCGACATGTCGTGGAACTTCGGATGGGCGCTGAACGGGCCGCGCAGTGTGTCGTGAAACCGGTTGACGCCGAGATGGCTCAGCTCGTAATCGAGTTCCACTGGAGGTTGCCCCGCTTCGACCATCGCCCTGGTGGTCCCGGCAAACCCTCCGACGTTGGTGTTGGGGCCCTTCCCCTCGTTCGGGTCGACATAGCGATTGCGGTACCACTCGGCCTTGCCGCCTCGCAGACGGACTCCGTGTACCATTCCGCTGCCCATGAACCAATGGTGCTTCGAGGCATCGACTTCACCCATCGGATTGGGACCGTTGCGCAGCCATCGTCCCTCGAGCTCAGTCGGGATCTCGCCTGTTACGGGGAGGTCGAAAGCGGTGACCTCCTGCTCGACCGGAGCCATGTTCCCGGCCAGGTACGGATTGTCGTTGGTTCGACGCTCGGCGATGTCGGTCATGAGGGCCGACCCTACTTTCGCTATTCGCGGGGTTGAACAGCCCGGAGGCCGGCCCACGCGAGCGCGGAAACCTCCCTCGCAACTTCGTCGGCGTCGAAGTCGTCGCCGAGTTCGACGAGCAGTCGACTCGCTCCCTCTGCCAGCCCCACGATGCCGTGGGCGAGCATGCGGCGGTGCCCTTCGTCGATGTCGACTGCGATCAACGGCGCGACTGCCTCGGCTGCCTCGGCATTGATCCGTTGAACTGCGGTATTGAATTCGTCGTCGCGGCGCGTGCCTGAGCCGAACAGAAATCGAAAGGCGTCATGGTCTTCCGAAACCCAGCGGAAATAGGCTTGAAACCCCAACTCGGTCTGGCTCTTGCCGTCGGTTGCCTCAGCGGTGGCCTTGGCAATACTTGCGACCAATCGGCTGCCGACTTCGTCGATCAGCGCCTGATAGAGGTCGCGTTTGGAATCGAAGTGTTGGTAGAGAACTGGTTTGGTGACGCCGACAGCTTCCGCTACCTCGTTCATCGAGGCGCCGTGGAAACCTGCTGTGGCAAACACCTCCAATGCGACGTCGAGTATCTGTTCGCGGCGGGCGTTGGCGGTGAGTCGAGGCGACATGGGTTACCACATGGTAACAAGCCTCTAGCCCGTGCTCCACGTCTGAAACTATTCGGGCCGCCAAGTCAGAAACCGCGTTCGATGTCGTCGCGCTCGGCTGCTTTGATGGCGTACCCGAGAATGATCGAGGGGGCGAGGAGCAGGCAGCCGATCACAAGTGAAACGATGATCAGAGTTGCCATGGTCGCGGTGAAGCTGAAGGCGAATGCGATGAAGAACAGCGACATCGCAAGTGCGACGAACAAGTACCCGATGCGATTGGCGAGCAGCGTCCATTTGGCCACTTGGGCGCGGCGTTCACGCACCGGATCAACGGTGCGCTCAGAGTTGTCCAACGGGTTCGACATACAGTCACCTCATGCTACGAGCCGATTTTCCAACCTCATGACGGTTGCGCTGTGACCGTGAGAACCGACCGCGACCGTGGTGTCACCGTCGTAACACTCGACCGACCGAATCGCCGTAATGCAGTCGATCATGAAACGCTGCTGCAACTACTGCACGTTCAAGCCGAAATTCGAGGAACAAGCCCGCACGACACCAGAGTTGTCGTCCTTACCGGCGCACCGCCTGCGTTCAGTGCCGGCGCTGATCTGCACGGAGTCGAGGCCGGCCAATTCGCGATTGACCTGTCACTGGTTTTGCGAGGTTTCGGTGCATTGCCGGTGCCGGTGATTGCCGCAATCGATGGCCCGGCACTCGGTGCCGGGGCCCAGCTGGCCATCGCTGCCGATCTCAGAGTGGCGACGGCAACCAGCGTCATCGGGATTCCAGCCGCAAAGCTCGGGCTCGTGGTCGACCACTGGACTGTTCGTCGCCTTGCCGCTGAGTTTTCGCCTTCGGTCGCTCGGGCGATGCTGTTGGCCGCGGAGACCTACACCGGCGAGCAACTTCACGTGCTTGGTGGAGTTCATCGACTAGGAACGCTGGAAGATGCGGTCGAGTGGGCTCATGAAATCGCCGAGCTTGCACCGCTGACCATTGCCGGCCACAAGGTGGCTCTTGAACATGCAGCGCCCGAGCCTCCCTTGGTCGACCATGTCGAGGAGGCTCGGGCGGATGCGTGGTCCAGCGATGATGCCGTTGAGGGGCGAACGGCGTTTCTCGAGAAGCGCCGCCCCGACTTCACTGGTTCGTGAGAAGGAGCGGACGAGCGGCTCCAGCTTTTCCGAACGTCAACGTCAGAACGATTGATGGAATACACACATTGGTCACGGCGACCACGGTTGCGAGGGCAGCCATGATTCCGGCAATGATCTGCCCAGCGGTCACGTAGTCGAGCATGAACGCCACGGACGCTGCGCCGAAAAAGATCGTGCCCATGAAGCACCCCAACCTCTTACCGGCGCGGGCTGGGGGAATCGGATTTCCTCTTCGTCGTCGGGCGATCGCGTTGTAGGCCGATTCGAGAGGGTGATTGGCCGCAAACACGCCGATGATCGCGGACACAAGCGTGACCAGGGCAATTGGGAGTGATCCCGTGAAGGCAACCACCCATGCCAATGCTGCACAAACTCCGGGAGCAATGCGGTGTGCGTAGCTGCCCGCTCGCACTGCCGCGCCGAGGTCGTCGCCTCGCCATCCCTGGAGGCGCAGCAGTCGAGTTTGACGATCGAACTCAGGGTCGGTGAGTACCGATTTCAGGTCGGCGAAGTTCGATTGTTCTGAATCGGAAATGGTTGAGTTGATCTCAGTAGTAGTCATTTGGGTTTCCTTCGAGAGAGTTGAGCTGGGGATCTGGAGATGGTTGCTCAGGGTTTGCGAGCGAAGAAGGAGTAACCACTCACGTCGAACGCGCGGGCGTTTGCCTCGCCGCCGGCACCACCGAAGGTGTCGACGGGTTCACCGATGCGGACATCCACGAAGCCGGTTCCTTCGAGCATGTCCTGCCAGCCTGCACACGGCAGGCCACCGGCAATTCAACCGGTCCATAGGTCGATGTTGTTTCGCGCTTCCTCGGGCACGTCGCGCCCGTTGGCGATGTCGGCAAACTGCATGATTCCGCCCGACCGGAGGACTCGCCATGCTTCGTTGAATGCTTGAACCTTGTCAGGGGAGAGATTGATGACGCCGTTCGAGATCACCACATCCGCCCATCCGTCTTCAACAGGGATCTCCTCGAGGAATCCGTGACGGAACTC